>JANTFL010000034.1 GCA_024763455.1 Sediminispirochaeta sp.
GATGAACTCTCACAGGAGGATCATGAATTTTTCTATAAGGAAGCGCTGAGATATTATGCAAACATAGTATCTACCTTCTCTTCCTTTGTTCTAAAGGCAATAGATAAACTAAAGGATCTGGATATAACGATGATCGCACCTTCCCACGGTATTATTTGGCGGGAGAATCCGGGGAAAATCGTTTCTCTTTACAAGGATTTCGCTTCATATATGGATGGTCCCGCAGAAGCAGAAGTTACGGTAATCTGGGGAAGTATGTACGGTCACACGGAGCAAGTTCTTCATTCGGTAATTAAAGGAATACGTTCCGAGAATGTTCCTGTTCATATCCACAGAGTTCCTAACGAGGATGTCTCCTGGGCTCTGGCTGATGCATGGAAATCTGCAGGGCTTGTTTTTGGTATGCCTACGTATGAATACAAGATGTTTCCTCCTATAGTGTATGTGCTTGATGTATTCGGGATCAAACATGTTTGGAATAAGAAGGTCTTCAGATTCGGATCCTGGGGTTGGAGCGGCGGCGCCCAGAAGGATTTTGAAGCCAGAACTGAAAAACTAAAATGGGATTTCATTGATCCGGTTGAGTGGAATGGGTATGCTGATGAAGATGTTCACAAAATTGCCTTCGACAGGGGTAAAGAACTGGCAAAACTGGTCAAAGAAACTGCTTCTAAAGAGGGAGAATAAGAATGTTTTCATTTCTTAATGGTTTTTCACATGTAACACAGGCTTTGATAGCAACATGTTTTACCTGGGGAGTTACTGCTTTGGGTGCAGCTTCCGTATTTCTTTTTAAGAATATCAGTAAAAAGGTTCTTGACGGGATGCTTGGTTTTGCCGGTGGAGTGATGATTGCAGCAAGTTACTGGTCTCTTCTTGCCCCGTCCATCGATCTTGCCGAAGCAATGGGGGTAATACCCTGGCTCCCGGCTGTAGGAGGATTCCTTCTCGGCGGTATCTTCCTCCGGGTTGTGGACAAATTCCTTCCACACCTTCATATGAACGAACCCATTGAAAAGGCTGAAGGGGTCAAGACCGGTTTTGGAAAGTCAACGCTGCTTATTCTGGCGATAACACTTCATAATATCCCTGAAGGATTAGCAGTAGGCGTTGCTTTTGGTGCTGTTGCAGCCGGCATACCGTCGGCATCCCTTGTTGGGGCTGCAGTTCTTGCTCTTGGAATTGGAATTCAGAACTTTCCTGAAGGCCTGGCTGTATCCGTTCCGTTAAGAAGGGAAGGCTTGACACGGTTTAAAAGTTTCTGGTATGGGCAGCTTTCCGGGATTGTAGAGCCAATAGCCGGTGTAATAGGTGCTGTTGCTGTTACCGTGATGCGTCCAATCCTTCCTTATGCACTTTCTTTTGCAGCAGGAGCAATGATATTTGTTGTAGTCGAGGAGGTGATCCCTGAATCCCAGTCATCAGGTAATTCCGATATTGCAACGGTAGGTGCGATGATAGGGTTTGCGGTTATGATGACTCTCGATGTGGCACTGGGTTAGAAAATCCCCGATTTCTTTCCTGAATGGTTAAAATCGGTAAGAGAATATGCAAAATCTTTGAATATTTCTTTGTTATACTTCCCGTTGTCTGAGTCTTTTTTTATCAATTCAAGGGCGTCAAGCGGCTTCATTGCAGACCTGTATGGGCGGTCATCATTCGTAATAGCTTCATAACAGTCTATAATTCCAAGAATCATTCCACATTCAGAGATAGCTGTTTTACCTTCCGGATATCCGCTTCCGTCAAGTTTTTCGTGGTGTTCGAGGGATCCTTCAACAGCGATTTTTAAATCTATATTTGTCTCTTTTAAAATCTTGTATCCGAGTTTAGGGTGTCTTTTCATGTCTGCGAATTCGCTGTCAGTGAGAGACCTGTTTGCTGTAAGAATTTCACCGGGGATTTCGGTTTTCCCAAGATCATGCAGGAGTGCAGCAAGTCCGAATTGTTTTGTTTCTTCCAGAGACCGGCCGGTATAGAAACAATACCCCATTGTTAGTGCCATGACATTAACCGAGTGGATTGTTGTCGTATAATCGGTAAAGGAGATCCTTGCCAGATTCTTGATTACATCCGGCTGGGCAGAATAGCCTTCTATCAGATTATCCATCAGTCCCGGAACAATTTCGAGCCCTCCGCTTCTCGGTTGAGAAAGTGTTTCGTCGACTATATTAACCAGTTCATTTTTAACCGTTACGGTATTTTTGGTAACAATGTTGTGTGCAAGCTGTTCACTGAATCCCATCTGGGCTGCCCTCAGGCATTTTATCTTGTCTTCGGGCCTGATAAAATAATTGTCCACATATTTCTTCTCGAGACTTTCGTCATCAAGCATCATTCCCTCAGGTTTGTAGAGAACAATGTTTCCTGCCGGGTTTCTGTAGTAGAGTTCTACACTCTCGTAGTACTTTATGTTGGATTTCCGCACCTCAATCCATTTTTTGTTTTTTACACTATCCTTCATTCAATCCTTCTGTTTACTTTTACTGTTGTCATTAAAATAAAACTTTTTATACCAATCTGCAATATGAAGTTTAAAAAAATAAAAAAAAAGGGTGAAAACAGGATCTTTTATTTGCCAGAGAACCGAGAGTATGATAGGTTTATCAGCATTGGCGGTTTATCGGTCCAAACCCGAAACGAAACCCCGGCAATAACCAAGAAAATATTACAGGAGGAAGAAATGGGACTGAACCTAATTGTCCTTGTAAAACAGGTTCCCGATACCCAGAATATTACCGGTGAAGCAATGAAGGAGGACGGTACTGTAAACCGTGCAGCGCTTCCGGCTATTTTTAACCCTGATGACCTTCACGCTCTTGAAGCGGCATTGGAGGTAAAGGAATCTATTCCGGGAACAAAGGTAAATGTTCTTACCATGGGACCCCCTTCAGCTGTACAGGTTTTGAAGGATTCTCTCTACAGGGGAGCTGATTTTACCGCATTGATTTCTGACAGAAAGTTTGCAGGAGCTGATACTTTGGCAACTTCATACGCTCTTAAGTGTGCCATCGAGAAAATAGGTACGTATGATCTGGTATTCTGCGGCCGTCAGGCTATTGACGGTGATACTGCACAGGTTGGACCGCAGACAGCTGAAAAGCTGGGAATAAACCAGATAACAAATGTGTCCATGATCGAAACTGTTGATCCAAAGAAGAAAGAGGTCGTTGCACGGCGTTCCATTGAAGGCGGATTCGAGATTGTAAAGTCCGGATTCCCTGTGCTGATTACCATTAACGATGAGGAATATATTCCCAGACCCCCGTCCGTAATCCGGATGATGACATACAAGAATGCCACCGTTGAGGGAGATGAGGGAACCTACGATGAATCGTATATGAATTCAGCTCAGGCTAAACGGAATCAGGATGTAATCAATCTGTGGGATATAAATGCGATACATGCGGACGTGGAAAGCTGCGGTCTTTCAGGTTCTCCTACAAAGGTAAAGAAGATTGAGTCAGTTATCCTGAAATCAGAAGATATAAAGATGATTGAAAATACAGGCGATGCAATCGCACAGATGGTCCATGAACTGATAGCGGACCATACTCTGGGTTAAAAGGAGTAATACGTTGAGTTCTAAAAACAGTGTAATGGTTTTTATCCAGCAGGATGACGGAATTGTATCAGAGGTAAGTGTTGAACTTCTCAGTAAGGCCAGGGACCTTGCTGATCAGCTAAACGTAAAGGTTACCGGAGTCCTGATTGGAGATGGAGTAGCAGAACAGTGTGAAGATTTGTTCCCCTACGGGGTGGATGAAATTTTTCTTATAGAAGATAAAAGACTTGCTCACTATACACCGGTTCCTTATACAAAGGTAATGGTTGAGATAATCAAGAAACAGTCCCCGCAGATAGTTTTATACGGAGCGACAACAACCGGCAGGGATCTTGGTCCGCGAATCGCTTCTTATTTAAAGGTAGGTCTCACTGCAGATTGTACCGATCTCCAGATAGGGGATTACACATTCAAGGACAGTGAGTACAAGGATATCCTGTATCAGATCCGTCCTGCTTTCGGCGGAAATATCATAGCAACGATTGTAGCTCCAGAAAAGAAACCTCAGATGGCAACGGTACGGGAAGGGGTCATGAAGGTAGGCACACCGGATCCAGGATTAAAAGGGAAAGTAACCCCGGTCCCCTTTTCCTTTTCTGACAGTGATTTCCCCTCTGAGATACTTAAAAGGCTCAGAGAAGAAAAGCTGGTAGATCTTAAAGGTGCTCAGGTAATCGTTGCAGGGGGCATAGGCGTTGGATCAAAGGAGAATTTCAAGCTTATTTACGATCTGGCGCATACCCTTGGCGCAGAGGTAGGCGCTTCCAGAGCTGCAGTCGACGCTGGTTTTATATCGAAGGATCACCAGGTAGGCCAGACAGGGACAACAGTCAGACCGAAGCTGTACATAGCATGCGGGATATCAGGTGCTATTCAGCACAGGGCGGGAATGAGTGAGTCAGCCAGAATAATTGCAATAAATACGGATGCTGAGGCTCCTATCTTTCAGATAGCTCATTACGGAATTGTCGGCGATCTAAACGATGTTATTCCCAAATTCATCAAAGCTTTCAAGGCAAAGCAATAAGGAGACCCAAGTATGGAAAATTTCTTTCTGGATAATGAAGATATACTGTTTCAGCTGGAGCATATGGATCTTGATAGAATAATCACCCTGCGGGAGGATGATTTTAAAGAGGCGGCGGAATACCCCTTTGCTCCGGTATCGATTGACGATACCAAAGATTCTTATTACAAAGTTTTAAGTATTATCGGAGAACTCTGCGGTGAGTACCTTGCTCCCCGGGCTGTTGAGATAGATGAAGAGGGTGTTGCCCTTGAAAACGGTGAGGTCCGGTACGCAAAGGGGACCAAAGAGGTTCTTGATCTTTTTGCAAAGGCTGATTTAATGGGGTTTTCTATTCCCCGAAAGTTCGGCGGTTTGAATTTTCCCTCCATAATACTCACAATTGCTGCGGAGATTATATCCAGGGCAGATGCTTCGTTTCTTAATTTCGGTCTACAGCAGGACATTGGTGAAACCCTGAATAAGTTCGGTTCCGAATCACAGAAAGCAGAGATTCTTCCCAAGCTTGCAACGGGAGAATACGGTTCTGCAATGATACTGACTGAACCGGATGCGGGGAGTGATTTGCAGGCGGTTAACCTCAAAGCTCATCAGGATGCCAATGGAAACTGGTATTTAAACGGAGTGAAGCGGTTTATCACAAACGGCAACGGTGAGGTCGGCCTTGTTCTTGCCAGAAGTGAAGAGGATCTGTCCGGTGCCAGAGGGCTTTCATTCTTCCTGTACAAACGGGATGAACATATGAAGATCCGCCGACTGGAGCACAAATTGGGTATTCACGGGTCCCCAACCTGTGAACTTCAGTTTAACAATGCCCCAGCCACCCTGGTAGGAGAGAGAAAGCGGGGGCTTTCAAAATATACCATGTGGCTCATGAATAGTGCCCGTCTTGGTATTGCAGCTCAGGCTGCGGGTATTGCAGAAGCTGCGTACCGGGAGGCGCGCAAATATGCTCAGGAACGAATACAGTTTGATCATCCCGTTGCTGAGTTTCCGCCTATCTACGAAATGCTAACCGAAATGAAGGTGGCAATAGAAGCAGGAAGAACACTTTTATATGAAACAGCTCGTTTTGTCGACTTGAAAGAAGGTCTCGAAGAGATGAAGGAAAAGTATCCTGAAAGAGCCGCGGAGTTCAAGACTGATCTTAAAAAGTACTCCCGTCTTGCAAATCTGTTTACCCCCATGGTAAAAGCGTACAACACAGAGATGGCTAACAAAGCTGCCTATGATGCAATCCAGATCCACGGCGGTACGGGATATATGCATGATTTCATTGTTGAAAGACTGTATCGTGATGCACGTATAACGAATATCTATGAAGGAACCACTCAGCTGCAGATTGTGGCTGCTATCGGAGGGGTAACCTCCGGGACTGCAGCTTCTATTATTGATGAGTATGAACAGGAAGACTATTCCCACGTTCCGGAACTCCACGAAACGCTCAAAAAGGCCAAGTTCAACTTTGAGAAGACCCTGGTGGGGGTAAAAGAGGTCGATAAAAAGGATTTTGTTACGTATCATTCAAGACGTTTAGTTGAAATGGCAACGGATATTATTCAGGGATATCTCCTTTTACGGGATGCCAAATATTCCGAAAGGAAGAAAAAGGTTGCCGAAGTTTTTATGGAAAAAATGGATGCCCGGATAAGAGCAAACATGAGCTTTATTCTCGATGAAAAGGGTATTCTTATTGATAACTACCGGGATATTATCGGGTAGACGTTCTTTTAGTAGGTATCATGCTGCCTCCTTTTTAAAAGGGGAGGCGGTATTTATCCCTTTTATTTCTTGACAGTAATCCATTCTCTGTCTTATCCTCAGAGGAACGTGAAGAATCCATGCCTTTACATGTTGTTCTTACTCCTGCCCGTTTTTGTTAATAGTGAAGCCATTAACTTCCTGTATATGGCCCAATCCGGTTACCAGCCCCCAGACATCATTGAAAGAGCTAAGGAGTATTACGAAAAGACGGGGATCAGGGTCAACGTCTTCTTTCCGGAATATGAGGAGAGATATGAAAAGATTGTTTCTTCCGCTTCCTCCGGGAAACCTTTGTACGATATTGCCCTGATAGATCTCATCTGGGTTAAGGATTTTGTACATAACAGATATATTGAACCCCTACCCGTAAAAATGGAAGTAAACGTAAAGAAAGGAATTGTTCCTGAAATATACTCTTCCTTTGCCTACAGTAAGAGGCTCTGGGCTGTTCCTTTTCATGCGGATTTCCAGCTTTTGTACATAAACAGGTATATCCTTAAAAAGGGAGGATATTCTGAACCTCCAAAGACTCTTAAAGAACTTGTTTCAATGTCTGAAGCTATTAAAAAGCGGGGACTGCTTCTCTTCCCCATATTTGACTCCTGGAATAAGCAGGAGGCGCTGGTCTGTGAGTTTACCTGGCTTACCGGGGCCTTCGGAGGAAAATTAAACAGAGATAATGGGAGGATAGTCGTAGATTCTCCTCAATCCATCAAGGCTCTAACCTATATGCTATCCCTGCTGGATAAAGATCTCATCAATCCGTATTCTCTTCAGGCGGATGAGATGTTTGCTTCTGAGGTCTTTCTTTCCGAGGATTGTGCTTTTACAACCAACTGGACTTTTTTACTGGAACAGGCGAGAAAAACCGGGTTGCCGGTGAAAGATCATTGGGAAGCTGCCCTGATCCCGGTATCAGGAGAATTTATGGGAAAAAACGGCAGTGTAACTTCCAGTATCAGCGGGTTCGAAGGTTTAGGAGTAATGGCAAACTCGGAGAAAAAAGAGGCAGCATGGTCTTTTATAGATTTTTTATCCAGCCCCGAATTTCAGCAAGAGCATTTGGATTATATGTCCGTGTGGAAAAAGGTCTGGTCAACGGCGTTAACAGTGAAGAGTGATCCGTATATAAACCTAAAGGAAGAGCAGATAAGAGGAGTTGTCAACCGGCCTTCGGCTGTAAACTACAAGGAGATAAGCACTATAATCCAAAAGTGGCTATACAATGCTCTCCAGGGTAATACTTCTCCGGAGGATGCTCTCCATAATGCCCAGAAAGAGATAGATGAGGCAGAACAGTAGGATGAAAAGAATAAAATCCTTAAAACTTTCTTCCAAACTAATTCTTCTTTTCTTTGTTATTATAATAATTCATGCGGCTGTTTCCCTCATTTCCCTTACATTGATAATTTCCAGAACAAACCGGGCGTCACAGGAAATTCAGTTTAACAATATTACGCATGGAGTAACCCGTTATCTCAGTAAGGTTGTCAATGACCTTCAGGTGAAAGCAGCGCTTTTTTCCGGCCAGGAGAAAATTATAAATTATACAGAATACGGCTTGTACAATCTTTTAGAACGGCAGCTTGCAGTATACTGGCAATCTTTAAATATTGATTTTGTTGCAATATTTTCAAAAAAGTTGGAACCCGTCGCTTCCATAGGGGAACATCTTATTCTCGACGATGCCTTTAAAAGTACTCTCCGCAGTTCTTTGGAAGGGAAGACGCTTCGCTTTTTTACCATGGGGGAAAAGTATCCCTTTATTCTTGTAACGCTGCCGATAAAGAGAAATTATCAATCCTTTGCTGTAATGGCTTTGGGAATAGTTATTGATGAAAAATTTATTTCTGACCTGGAGGGAATATTCAACAATAGAATTGTGTTTAAAATATCTGATCAGATTATTTCCAGTAATCTTGATTACAAGCTGCTGAATAACTTTACAACCGGCACCACCCTGGAAAGAGTCTCAAAGTATATGGTCAAGAGTATTCCGTCACCGTTATTCTATATATCCGGCGGGATTGTTTATTGTCTGTACGATACAAGTGCCATGTACCGTCAAATAAGATGGTATAGTTTGATTTCCATAACTACTTCTTTGTTTGTCCTTTTTACATCAATGTTTGTCGGTTTGGTTTTTTACAGGAAAACATTCCAAAAACCGTTTCAAATGCTGATGAAAGGGATAGAAAAAATTTCGGGGGGAAATATTAATCCGCCCTTTGAAAATCCCGGTAAAGATGAGTTTGGAAACCTGGAGTCTTCTTTTAATTCCATGTGCAGCAACCTTATCAAACGGGAGAAGGAGATAGCACAGCTATCCCGTTATAATACCTTAATTTTGAACAACATGAAATCCGGAATAGTAACATTTGATCTGCAGGGTAAGATCACAACAATAAATCCATCAGCTAAAAGGATCCTTTTAGTAAAAAAGGATGTTGGGGAAAACTTCCCTGAAGAGTTTGAAGATTTTATTTCAGATGCTTTTAAAAACGGGAAAGAGAAAACGAGCGGAGAAATAACTATTAACACAGGAGGAGTGCGAAAAATTCTTTTTATCATACTGTCGCCGCTTATGTCGGAACAGGAACAAAGGATTGGAACCATTGTCATTTTTGAAGATGTAACACGGATAAGGAACCTTGAGGAGAAGCTCCTGGTTTCTTCCAGGTTGGCTGTTCTCGGAGAGATGGCAGCGGGAGTAGCTCACCAGATAAAAAATCCCCTTGCAGTAATGAAAGTATCCATGGAGATGCTCAGGGATGATCTTGCTTATCCCGAAGACGATACTGAAGCTGGAGACCTTTCCGGTTTTATCCTTGATGAAATTGATACCCTGGATTCAGTAGTCAACAACTTTTTGGCTTTTGCAAAGCCAAAAAAGGGGGCACGGAGTTATGAAGATGTGGGGAAAATTATTGAGTTCAGTATCCGCAGTATCCCGAAAGAAAAGTTTGAAGGGATACAAATCAGAACAGATGTAAGCCCTGCAATAAAGAAGTATCTATTTGACAGGGATTTGATTGTTCAGGCTCTTACGAATATTATAACAAATGCACTTCAGAGTTCAAAGAAGGGAGACTTTGTTCAGCTAAGGGCATCTGAATTAAAAAAGGAACTGATTATTGAGGTTGAGGATCATGGAGAAGGGATGGATGAGGAGGTGCTGTCCAAGATGTACAATCCTTTTTTTACGACTAAGAAATCGGGTACAGGATTGGGACTTTCTATTGTTCACCGGATAATTGAGGATCATAATGGGGTAATAGAGGTTCATTCCATCCCCGGTGAAGGAACAACTTTTAAGCTTGTATTCCGGGGGACTGAATGAAAAGATTGCTTATAGTTGATGATGAAGTAAACATGCAAAAGGTACTTCAGATGCTTTTTACACGGGATCATTACGAGGTGGTAACTGCCTCTAATGGTAAGGAAGCTTTTACTCTATTACAGGGCAGGAAGGCTTTTGACCTCGTATTGAGTGATCTCAAGATGCCTGAGCTTGACGGTATCGGACTTCTAAAAAAAATCAAAGAAACGGGTATTAATCTGCCTTTTATACTCATAACTGCCTATGGCTCGATATCTGAAGCGGTAGAAGCCATGAAATTGGGGGCGGCAGATTTTATCACAAAACCTTTTAATAAAGATGATTTAAAAAGTATTGTCAGACGTGTGCTTCATGAAGAGACAAAAGAGAAACAGGGTCCCGCAGCAACATCCCGGAATGATGAAGGGGTGATATACAGCAGTGATGAAATAAGAAAGATAATGGAGAGCGTGAGAAAAATTGCCCCGAGTAATCTTTCCATTATGCTGACTGGTGAAAGCGGCACCGGGAAAGGAATAATTGCAAGGGCGATTCACAATTACGCATTTCCTGAGTCCAATTCTCCCTTCGTAGCCATAAATTGTCCTGCGGTACCTGAAACACTGTTGGAGAGCGAGCTATTCGGTTACCGAAAAGGGGCTTTTACCGGAGCTGACAAGGATTTCCCCGGGAAGGTGAGCATGGCCGACGGAGGGACTCTTTTCCTTGATGAAATTGGTGATTTGTCTTTGCCGGTGCAGGCGAAACTGCTGAAACTTCTGGAGGAAGGCGTTTATGAACCCCTGGGCAGTACTGTTGAGAAAAAAGCTCATATAAGAATTATCAGTGCAACGAATCAGAATATTCCCGAAATGATCAGCCGCAGGAAGTTCAGGGAGGACCTTTTCTACCGGATAAACTCGGTAATACTTGAGATTCCCCCCTTAAGAGACAGATTGGAGGATATATACCCGCTGACACGGTATTTTATTGAAAAATTTTCCAGTGAAAATGGAAAAAATGCTGTTTCCATAGCTGAAGAGGGGATGAACCTCCTTCAAGACTACAGCTGGCCGGGGAATATCAGAGAGCTTCGGAATGTTATTCATCATGCTGTTATTATCTCTGACGGTCCCGTAATAAGCGTAGAAGATCTACACTTACCAAGGAACGGAAAAAAAGCTGAGACCCTGCCGGGAGCAGAGAAAACAATTATTGAAGAAACTTTAAAAAGAAACGAAGGGAATATTTCGGCTGCTGCGAGGGATCTTGGGATATCCCGGGGCGCTTTAAGAAACAAGATTAAGAAATATTCCATTATCGGCTAAAGCCGGCCACAAGATGGCTAAATATGGCCGTTTACAGACCTGCTGTCACCTTGTAACTCCCCTGTGGGTGGATAATTCTTCCTGGCACGGTTTTTGCTCTCTTATATGAAAATTAATACGGAGGAAGAATGATGAAAAAAGCATTGCTTATTTTTATCGCGTTAGCACTGGTGTTTACATTTACTGTAAGTGCCGGTGGGCAGAAAGACGGCGGAAGTGCTGCGGTTTCTCAGGAAAAGGTAAAAATAGTTTTTACCAGCTGGAGAACTGAAGATATTGAAAGGATGAACAGGATAAACGCAGTTTATATGAAGGCACATCCAAACGTAGAAGTTGTTTTCCAGCCTATAAATGACAATGAGTATGATGCTCAGATGAAGGCTGCACTGGAAACAGGTACGGGAGCAGATGTAATATTCCTGAGATCTTACGACACAGGAAGGAGTGTGTTCGAAGGGGGGTCGCTGGCTGTCCTGAATGATGAAATTCCAAGCCTCGAAGCGTTTCCCGATGCTGCCAAAAAGGCATGGTCAACTGAGGACGGTAAGATTTATGGAGTCCCCTTTGCAGGTGTTACACATGGAGTGTACTATCACAAAGATGTATTTAAAAAGTACGGTTTAAGCGAACCCGAAACCTGGGATGAATTTATCAAGGTTGCCCAGACTCTTAAAGACAACGGCGAAGTTGTATTTGCACAGGGTGCTCTGGACGACTGGACCTGCTACGAAGTTGTTTTCAGCGGTGTAACTACAAACTGGTGGGGAGGCGAAAAATCCCGTCAGGCTCTTATGGCAGGAAAGCAGAAATTGACTGATGCAAATTGGCTTAGTGCTTTCAAAGCAGAAGACCAGCTGCAGCAGTTCTTTCCCAAGGGATATGAAGCTCTTGATTATGTTTCCATGCAGCAGATGTTCGGCACAGGGCAGGCTGCCATGTTTATGGGCGGATCCTGGGAACTTGGTGTTTTTGAAGACCTTGGTTCCGGATCTGAAGATATCGGCTGGTTCCCGCCCCCTCTGGTCCATAAGGGTGACAGAATGCAGTACTGCTTTCATGTTGATGCCGGTATCGGTTTGAACAAGAATTCCAAACACTATCAGGAAGCTCTTGATTACGTACGGTGGACGTCTACACCTGAATTTGCTGAACTCTTTATGAATGAACTTCCAGGATTTTTTGCCTATACACCCGGAGATTACAATCTGAGTAATCCGTTGGCGAAAGAGATGATTGCTGTGGCTTCAGATGCTGATCTCACTGTTCGGGCAGTATGGGAAAAAATGTCTGCTCAGTCACCCAGCGGAAACAGCCTGATGGGTGAAGCTCTTACAAAAATGTGGAAAGATGAGTTTACTCCTGAACAGGCTGCTGCCTATGTACAGGACGGACTTGCCACGTGGTATAAACCATTTCAAAAATAATATAAAGAAATATGGCGGGATTATTCCCGCCATATTTTTAATTTTAACGGAGAGTAACATGACAAGTAAAAGGAGAAATGGCTGGAAACCCTTTATGGTTTTCTTCATCCTTCCAGCTGCATTAATTTATACCTTCTTTCTTCTTCTGCCTATTGTAGATTCATTGCGGCTGAGTTTTTATTCCGGAAGCGGTTTTATACCAACGGAATTTGTCGGCTTCGAAAATTATAAAAAATTGTTTACAGAGTTTCCCTTTAAGCAGAGAATGCTTAATGCTTTTACGAATAACATAGAATTTTTTATCATAGTAACCATAGTACAGAATATTTTTGGTTTCTTTATCGCATTCCTTGTTACCCGTAAGATCATGGGGAATAATTTTTTCAGAAAGATCAGTTTTTTACCGACAACACTTTCTGTTCTTGTTGTAGGATTTTTGTTCAAGCTTATTCTGAACCCAGCCTGGGGAATTTTCGATAAGATGCTTACTGCGGTAGGTTTATCCGGAATAATACATCCCTGGCTGGGAGATCCGGTAACTGCTCTTCCGGCTCTTGCCATAGTTGTAAGCTGGCAGTTTATGGGTGAATCTGTGTTATTCTACACTGCGGGAATAGATGCTATCCCTGAGGAAACTCTTGAAGCGGCACGAATAGACGGTGCCAATCCTCTTCAGGAGTTGTGGTATGTTATCATTCCTGCCATAATGCCCATAATCGGTATTGTTACAATCCTTATCTTTATTGGTGATTTTACACAGTTCGATATTGTTTATGCGATGTCAACTACCCAGGCAAATCCCGGCTTTGCGACAGACCTGTTTGGTTCGCTTTTTTACCGGGCGACCTTCTCTACACCGGTCCGCGGAGGCTGGGGGATGGGAATGGGAGCTGCTGTTTCCAGTTTGATGTTTATTCTTGTCTTTTCAGCTGTTATGGTTTGGCTCTATTTTTTCAAGATGAAAGGAGACGGTAATGAGTAAACTGTTTGTAAAACACAAAATTTATAAAATTTTGCTTTTTGTCTTTCTTTCCCTGTATGCATTGTCAATTCTGTACCCCCTGCTGCTCATGTTTTTAACCTCTCTGAAAACGACCCGGGAAATATTTACAAACCCCTTTGGACTGCCCAAATCATTCAACCTCACAAGCTATATCAAACTTCTTACCATTTCTCACTACCTTAAGTATTTTAAAAACAGTTTGATTGTAAGTTTTATATCGCTTGCCGTTGTTATGGTGACATCGTCTACAGCTTCATACATTCTTGCAAAATATAATGTTAAAGGGCGTAACTTTTTGTATCTCTTTTTTGTTGCCGGATTGATAATTCCTATACGATTGGGTACCATAAGTATAATGCGCATGATGATCGGCATGCATATAAATAACAATCTCCTCTCTGTAATTATTTTAAGTACGGCTGTCGGGATCCCTTTTGGTGTTTTCATACTGACTGATTTTATTAAGATGATTCCGGAAGAACTAAGTAATGCAGCGAGAATAGACGGGTGCAGTGAGCCGGGGATTTTCAGAATCGTAATCATCCCGCTGCTGAAACCGGCCCTGGCTGCGGTTGCCATTGTAAACTTCATTCCGGTCTGGAACGATTTCTGGTTTCCGTTGGTTCTGCTCAAAGATGATGCCGTGAGGACTGTACCTCTTGCAACAGCTCTCCTGTTCGGTCAGTATTCAACAAACTACGGGCTGGTATTTGCAGTACTCTCCATGGCTTCCATTCCGGTTATTATTGTGTATCTGGTCTTTTCCAAGCAGTTTATAAAAGGGCTTTCTTCTGGAGCGTTAAAGGGGTAGCTTTGAAGCTTGATCTGTCTAAAGAAATAGATTTTTACTGGTTTTCTGGGACAGGGAATACCTTAACCGTCGTAAAGAGAATGAGAGACAGGTTTGAAGAGAAAGGATTTACGGTTACTCTAAAGAAAATTGAACAGGAAAATCCTTTATCTGTTGACTGCGGGAAAATTATTGGGCTCGGAGTTCCTGTCGCTCTGCAGGGAACCTTTCCCCTTGTTTGGGACTTTATCGGGTCCCTTCCCGAATGTTCCGGAACACCGGTATTTATGGTAGATACTCTTATGGCATATTCCGGCGGAATTATCGGTCCCGTCGGAAAAATCCTGAAAAGGAAGGGGTATAATCTCCTTGGTGCAAAAGAGATAAAAATGCCTCATAATATTCTTGTTAAAAAAGAAATCCCCGCTCTGAATGCAGAAAAAATGGAGAACGGACGTAATAAAGCAGATTCATACGTAACTGAATTAGTAGAAGGATATGCCTCCTGGAGGGATATCCCCTTTTACTCTGATTTTATGAGTGTATTCAGCAAACAAAAACTTATGTGGAAATTGATTCGGAGCATAGTCCCTCTCAAGGTGGATCACGGAAAATGTACCAGATGCAGACTCTGTGAAAGGTTATGTCCGGTCAATAATTGGATACTGAATTCAGGCAGTAATAAAATGGAGTGGAAAAGCCGTTGCATTTACTGCATGCGGTGTTTTTCGTTTTGTCCTGTCAATGCGATCCATTACGGAAATAAAAAGAATCTACAGTACACAGCTCTCAAGGCAGCTGATCTTGTTAAGGAGTAAATAATGACATTGAAGGGTGCGCTGTTCCTGCTCATAACTGCTCTTTTTACCGTGAGCGGTCAGGTTATGATGAAACTGGGAATGCCTGATTCAGGCAGTATTAATGCCAGGAATGTTCTAACAAGTCCGATGCTGGTTGTGGGTGCACTCTGTTATGCAGCCAGCTTTTTAAGTTGGCTGCAAGTGCTGAATCTATTGCCATTAAGTATTGCAATGCCTTCAATGAGTATCAACTTTGTAATTATAGTCTTTGTTTCATATTTGGTGCTTGGAGAGCCGATAACTATGTTTAAAATTATCGGAGTAGTATTAATAGTCGGCGGAGTTGTTTTTGTTTCTCAAGGATAATATATTTTATGAAAGAAAGTACTGGATCTATATTTCATATGGTGTTCTCAGGTACACATCCTTTATCCATTGAGTAAAGAATTCAAGGCTATGGCTGCGCCAGGTATTGACCGGATGTTCAACATCAAGGTTCAAAGGCTTCTTTACGTTGGTAAGTCCTTTGGCTACATCCCTTTTGTATTCATTCCCCAGCCGCTCAGTTTCGTACTCCGGATGTCCAAGATGGATCATAAACCGTTTATCTGATGTTTCGAAGATTACATATCCAGCCTCTTTTGAATGTGCCAGCAGGGTTACCTCTCCTGCAGCAGCTTTTTCTTCGAGAACGGTATCGGGAATCCCCGCATACCGGGACTGGGGGGACATAAATATATCGTCCAGCTCACCGGTAACGGGGTGGTCTCTGTTTATATTCTTTAAAGGATACACACCGAAGAGCTTCTGATCATACAGGATTTTTTCAATCCCGTTAAAATATGCCAGAGCAAGTCCTCCCCAGCATATTCCAAGAGTCGAAGCAATATTGCTGCGGGCATAATTCAGGATTTCACGCAGCTCATCCCAGAACCATATTTCAGAAAACTCTTTCTCTTCTACCGGGGCTCCTGTTATAATTAAACCATCAAAGCCTCTTTCTTCTACAGCTTCTTCAAAGGAGGTGTAAAGTTCAGCAAGGTGCGTTTTGCTGGTGCTTTTGTACGGATGTGTTTTAAGTCTGATCCACACCGGTTCAATCTGCAGAACAGACCTCCCGATGGGGAAGAGAATATTGTATTCATAGGTATCCGCCACCGGCATAATATTCAGTATACCGATCCTCAATGGACGAAAATCCTGTTTCTGAGCCTGGAAGGATGTCATGCAGTGGATTCTGCGGTTCTCTAAAGCTTTTCGTGCATGGTAGTCTTCCGGAAGTATTATTGCCATCTACAGTGCCTGTTCTATATCGTCTATGATATCAGCAGCATCTTCGATCCCGACTGAGAGTCTGACCATATCCGGGGTAATCCCCCCCTTTGCCTGGTCCTCTTCGGACAGCTGTGAATGGGTGGTACTGGCAGGATGAATAGCAAGGGTTTTTGCATCTCCGACGTTTGCGACATGGGAAATCAGTTTAAGGGAGTTTATGAACCGTTCTCCTCCCTTCTTGCCGTCTTTCAGACCGAATACAACCATTCCTCCATAGCCGTTTTCAAGAAGCCTTGAAGCTGTCTTATGGGATTTGTCCTCCTTGAGACCGGGGTATCTGACCCACGCCACCTTTGGGTGCTTCTCAAGAAACTCTGCTACCCTAAGGGCATTCCGGCTGTGTCTTTCCATCCGCAGTGACAGGGTTTCGATCCCCTGAAGAATTATCCATGCGTTATCGGGGCTGATACAGGCTCCGAGATTCCGTAAAGGAGTCAGCCTCATTCTCAAAATAAAGGCTAAAGAATTGAGATCACCAAGATCATGCCCAAACCGGATATCATGATATGAGGGATCCGGATTGTTGTAGAGGGTAAACTTTTGGTCTTGCCAGTTGAACGTACCGCTGTCTACAACTAATCCTCCCATAGCAGCTCCGTGGCCGCCCATCCATTTGGTTAGAGAATGAATTACAATATGTGCTCCATGTTCAATCGGACGGATGTGGTATGGGGTTGTAAATGTTGAGTCCACTGCAAAGGGAATAGTATGTTTTTCCGCTATCTTACCTATAGCATCAATATCGGCAACATCAAGAGCAGGATTGCCGATTACCTCTGCATAGATAAGTCTGGTTTTTTCAGTGATCGCATTTTCAAATTCAGCCGGATTTAAGGGATCTACTAAATTGACTTTAATACCCATTCCGGGAAGAATATCCTTGAACATGGTGAATGTCCCGCCGTAAAGATTTACTGCAGCAACAATCTCGTCACCTGCGGCACAGACATTAATGGCTGTATAGAAAATCGCAGATGTTCCGGAAGCCAATGCCAATGCAGCAGCTCCCCCCTCCAGAGCGGCAACTCTTTGTTCCAGAACATCCTGGGTCGGATTCTGGAGCCGGGTATAAATATTGCCCAGCTCTCTCAGAGCAAAAAGGTTTGCGGCGTGCTTTGTATCCCTAAAGAGATAGGCACTTGTTCTGTAAACAGGGGTAGTCCTGGATCCTGTTTCATCTACTGCCGCACCTGCATGCAATGCAAGGGTATCAAATCTGTAACTCATTGTCTCCTCCTCTAATCATCGTGAGAGAATAATGTTGTTGAAAGGTACCGCTCCCCTGTATCGGGCAGGATAACCACTATCAGTTTACCTTTATTCTCCTCTCTTGAACCGATTATTTCAGCTGCCTTTAAAGAAGCTCCGGAAGAAATCCCCAGAAGTAAACCTTCTTCGGCAGCAATCCTCCGGGTCATGTTACCGGCATCCTCTGATGTAACGGTAACCACTTCATCTATAATAGCTACATTCAGTATTTCTGGTATGAATCCTGCTCCGATTCCCTGAATACTGTGGGATCCGGGATTCCCCCCTGAAATGACAGGTGACTCTGCAGGCTCTACTCCATACACTTTTATTCCCGGGTTATGCTTTTTTAACGTTTCACCGCAGCCGGTAATAGTCCCTCCGGTTCCCACCCCGGCTATAAAAATCTCCACTTTTCCGTCTGTGTCGGCAATAATTTCAGGAACTGTATTATCCCGGTGGGCTTGAGGATTTGCAGGATTGCTGAATTGCCCGGGGTTGTAACTTCCGGGGTTCGCTTTAAGAATCTCATCGGCTTTGGCCATTGCTCCTTTCATTCCGGTATCGGCAGGGGTAAGAATGAGATCTGCTCCAAGGGCTTTAAGGAGTTTTCTTCGTTCAATACTTAACGAATCAGGCATAACAATAGTGATTTTATAGCCTCGTGAGGCGGCAATAAATGCCAGTCCAATCCCTGTATTGCCGCTGGTAGCTTCTACAATCATCCCTCCTTCTTTTAAAAGACCTTTTGATTCAGCATCTTCAACCATGGAAAGGGCAATTCTGTCCTTTACACTTGAAAGGGGATTAAAATATTCAAGCTTACCAACAATCCGGGCTCCTGTTTTTTTTGAAAGGCTTCTGATCTCGATAAGAGGAGTATTCCCAACCAAATCGGTTATGTCTTTAGCTATTTTCATGACCACCTCCGTTTTATCAATCATTACTGTTAAGGTAAAGAATAGTCCTGCAGTTACTCTCCGTCAAGATGCATACGTACTATTTCCCAATAAAAGTTTATTCAACGACAGGAAGAGAGTAGTTACGTTTCACCAGATAACCTTTTAGCAAATTTGCTCCTATAATGATAAAGGGTACTGATAACCCAAGGCGGAGGAGGGTGAATTTTAACCCAAGGATTGATGCTTCCATAATACTCATGGGAATCATAAAAAGGCTTGCTGCAGTTACGTAGGTAAAGACAGCTTCGTAGCCGGCACCTTTGTGATACAGGCTGTTTGCAAGCGGAAACGCAACAAAGGTTCCCCCTACAGTTGTTGTTGCCAGTGCAAATGCATAGAGATATTTCATAATACCCGATTTATGACCGAAAGACTTTTCAACCTGCTCACGGCTGATCCATACTTCAAATAAACCTATAAGAATAAATGCCGGAGGAAGAATAAGTGCCATATCCCTGGCAAATATAGAGAAGTTCTTTCCTATTGCAATACCCGTATCAAATTTCAGTAAAAATGACACTGCGACAAAGCCCAGGAATATAAAAAAGAAAAAATAGTTCCTTCTCCGTTTGTTTTTTAAAAAGCCCATTAAAAAACCTCCCCGTAAAAAATACCGATTCCAACAGCAATCCCAAGGGAAATAATAAACCCCAGCACATTCCGCATTATGGTAACCCTTTTGCCGAAGTACTCTTTTTCAACCGGATAGGTAACCACGCCGACCAGCATTAAAGATGCAACAAACCCTCCGAGAATGATAAAAGGTACCCCTTCTTTCATAAGAATACCCGCAAGTGGGTAGGCTATAAACCCGGGCATCATAGTTACCGAGCCAATGAGAACACCGGTAAGGGTTCCAAGAACGATATTTTTTTGTCCGAGATACTGAACAATGAACTTCTGTGAGATAAGCAGTATTAGTGAGATAACGATTAACATGACAAGGTAGCTCGGAAGAATTTTGTTAAATTTCTTTAACCCGAGTTTAATACCTTGCACTGTTTTCTTTTTGTCTTTTACAAACGAAATGATAAGCATCAGAACGGTAAAAATGTAAAGATATTTCATTTCATCCTCCCTGTTCTCTGTAACCTATGAACAAGATTCCCCTTCTGTCAAGGGAATCTTGGTAAAAATAATCATTCATCTTTCCATGATTATCTGATAGTATAAAGGTGATAGGGGGATAAGGAATGCTCGAACTATTGTACCAGCGCCGGAGTGTACGGGAATTTATGCCCCGTGATATTGCTCCGGCAATAGTTGAAAAAATAATTGAGGGATTGCTTCTTTCTCCTTCAGGACGGGGTAAGCGCCCCTGGGAATTTATTGTTGTTGATAACCGGGATATCATCGGGAAGTTGTCTGAATCGAAGGAGCATGGATCAGCTTTTCTTAAAGATGCCCCTCTTGCTGTTGTAATTCTGGGGAACCCTGAATTAAGTGATACCTGGATAGAGGATACTTCCATTGCCTCTGCCTATGCTCTTTTGATGGCAGAATCTTTAGGACTTGGTGCCTGCTGGGTACAGATCCGGGGAAGATACCACTCCTCCGGAATCTTAGCTGACAGCTATATCAAAGACTTACTTCGGATGCCAAAGAGCCTAACGGTAGAATCTGTCATTGCTTTTGGATTCCCGCATAAGAAACCCCAGCCGTATACCCGGGATTCGCTTCCCTTTGAAAAGGTGCATAGGAATATATATTAAACCTATGGGGAGAAACCAGTTGTTTGAAGTAATCGGTCACCGGGGTGCCGGGGTTCTTGAAGAGGAGAATACTCTGGAATCTTTTAAAAAGGCGTATGAGCTAGGATGTTCAAGAATTGAGCTGGATATTCATATTAGTTCAGATGGGAAGGCCGTTATTATTCATGATCCCTTTCTCGATAAAACTACCAATGGAACTGGTCTGGTACAGGATGTGCCCCTTTCCCGGATAAAACAGTTTGTAACAAAAAGCGGATACAAAGTACCCGGGTTACCTGAATTATTCACTCTTTTCGTAGACAAAACTATTAATTTCCAGATTGAATTGAAAGGAGAGGGGAGTGAAAATGTTGTTCCGGAGGTTGTTGCCGCCTTCGGACTGGAGAAAAAGGTCCGGTATACCTCTTTTGTTCATTCCAGGGTGAAAAAAGCGTTGAAAGCAACTCCCGGGGCTGAAGGGGGACTTTTAATGTGTTCAACGGTAATTGATCCACACAGTCTGCTTTCGGAAGCGGGCGCAGAGTTTCTTCATCTAACCAAAGGGGCGATAACTAAAGAAATTGTGCAAAAAATTCATAAAAAAGGTTGCAAAGTGATTGCATGGGAGCATATCATTGAAGAAAGGGATTTTTCGGATCTTGTTCTGGCCGGAGTCGATGGAGCAACAACGGACAGGCCGGATCTGTTTCTTGACTTTTTAAATAAGTATTAAACCGGTTCGTTGAACCGGAACAAATAATATGGAGGAATGTATGAAGAAAATTCTTATTGTAAGCATATTACTGCTTACTGCCGGATTACTGTTTGCAAACGGTTCTAATGAGCCTGCAGCAGGTGCTGCACCCAAGGCGGATGAGCCCATTACACTGGAATACTGGATGTGGGACCCCAACTTTGCTGAACAGGAACAGGCAATGATTGACAGGTATGAGGCTATGCATCCGAATGTCACAATCAATCTTAC
>JANTFL010000035.1 GCA_024763455.1 Sediminispirochaeta sp.
TAAGTACCGAAGTACAGGTCTCCGAAATCACCGAGTCCCGGAATTATGTAGGCTTTTTCGTTTAACTCCGGATCAATATACCCGGTAATTATCGTTGCTTTAGGAGCACACTTCTGAAAAGTTTCGATCCCTTTAGGGACAGAAATGAGATTCACAAAAATGATTTTTTCTTCAGGGACACCATGGTCCTTCAGCACCTCAATGGCCTTGCATACCGAGCCGCCTGTTGCAAGCATGGGATCGAGGAGCAATACATGTCTGCTTGATATATCCGCGGGAAGCTTGGCGTAAAAAAGAGTAGGAAGTGCTGTTTCCTCATCCCTTTGAATAAGAATTTTCCCTATCCGTATAGCCCTGCAGACCTCACGGACCGCTTTTTCCATTGATTCACCGGCTCTGACAATAGGAACTGCACAGAGTTTTCCTTCAAACTCACTCCCGGTAAACTTCGCTCCCGTGGGGGTGGTTATAATCTTTTCACGTGTCGGAAGCTGGTTGAGTGCTTCTTCTACAAGGAGCCGTATTATCCTGTTGGAATAGAAAATAAACTCATTACGTTTGGTATCCTTGTTACGGATTATGGTAAAAAGTGCCTTCAGCTGCGGTGTATAGGGAAGAACTATAAGATTTTTCATTCGCTAACCTCTCTTTTAAAATAACGATAACCGTGTATTACAGCAGAGGTTATCATCCCATCCTATGACCTAACCTCAGAAGTATCAAGTACCTTGTTTCTAAGAATTCCAATCCCCTCGATTTCTACCTCAACGGTATCTCCGCCCTTCAACCGTCCGACTCCGCTGGGAGTACCGGTCATAATGATATCCCCCTCCTCCAGGGTGATCTGCTTTGAAATAAACTCAATGGTCTCTTCTACAGAAAATATCATGTAGGAGGTATTTGAATCCTGCACTGTTTTACCGTTAAGACGGCATGTAATATGCAAGGACTGAGGATCAGGGATATCTGCAGCCGGGACAAGAACGGGGCCGATCGGACCAAAGGTATCCAGCGACTTTCCCCGGAACCACCCGGATTTATCCGTAGTCTGGAAGTTCCGCATGCTCACATCGTTCATACAGGTATACCCCAGTACATGGGAAAGAGCTTTTTCACGGGGTACATTCCGGCAGCGTTTGCCGATAATAACAGCCAGTTCCGCTTCGTAATCTATCCGGATATCCTCGAAATCGTAGTCTCGGCGGATAAAATCAGGGATAACAATAGCTTCACCGTCTCCTACCAGGGTATTAGGTGTTTTTGCAAACAAGATTGGCTCGGTCGGGATTTCAGGCAAAGCAGCCGGATTAAGGAAGTCACTTTCTTTGACATGATCCCGGTAATTCAGCCCAAGGGCTATTATTTTCGAAGGATTCAGGGTTACGGCCTCTTTAGTACCCTTGATTGGAAGTAAAATGCTCATATTGATCATTTTACACCTATCCTGCGGTTTTTTCTATTGAAAATTCCCGATAAATGTATTAATTTAACACCGTACCGCTACTGGTTTTACCCTACTTCACTACAACTGCCTTTTACCGTTTTAACAATAGAGGAAATTATTAAACTAAAATGAACGCTGATATAGCAAAGAAAATAACCGGCTTAAGCAGGATTTTTCTTGAATGGCTTAAAGACAACGAATCTTATCGGACCTCACCTGTGCGGTGTACTGTAGACGGGATCTCCCCGGGGGTCTATTTTATCAACATTGTCAGAGTAAACCCCTCCCTGTTCTATATTCAGGAGATTGTATCTTCAAAAATTCGGGGGCAGGTTGTATTCCGGTCATGGTCTTTTGAAAAAAAGAAAGCCTGGAAGGTTATTGAAACAGAAAAATTCCGTACTCCCATTGCATATCACCATCTAAAAAATGAACTTGAGGATTTAACCGCCCGGGTAGAAATTATTCTTGCTGTCAGTGCCAGCAAAGGTGCTTACTTTGCAGAAGCTCTGGAAGAAGCCGACAAAATTATGAATGTAACTATTCCGGAAGATGTTGAGATAAAACGAAACGGCCCTTTCAGCTGGCTGAATGTGATATTCTACCGGTATTTCGCCGTGATTTTAGCTGGAATTCTAGCCCTGGGAGTATTCAGTCTGGTAACTGTCTATACAGCACATATATACAGTTTTAAAAGGAAAGTGGAAACTTCAATGGAGGACTATTCTAAAAATATGGATATTCAGGCCCAGGAGTTCTTCCAAAACACCGAAGGACAGATATCCACCCTTGTAAACAAACTGAAACAGACCCAGGAAAGTTTCGACTTTGACAGAAAGAATGCCTACGTCAACGTATTACGGATGGCCGAGGAGCTTACAAAATACTTTCCTGCCAGGAAAAAAGCCTACAGGCTCATTGCCAATAACATACTTGAAGCTGCCAACTACAGCGAAGTACTCTACGAACTGTCCAGGCTTCCAACCGAAGAGTACCAGGCAAGAATATTCCTTGCAACTGACAGAGAATCGGTCACCCCTTTGGCAGATTGGGAACCGGTTTTCGCCTCTATGGTGTATCCTGTAAAGATTGAAAGTGAAAAAAATGACGGCAGGGGATTCAGGATTACCGACGGGTATATGTCTATCAGAGAGAACCCTCTCGGCTCAGGGGGAGCCAGTCCCCACTATGCAGTTGACATAATTAACGTAAGTAATATTGCCTATGTAGACAACGCCGGAGAGATTATCCGTGAAGGAAATCCTCCGGGAGATATCGTAGCAGCTTATTCCGGAATTGTCCGGGACAGCGGTTGGGACAGCAGATATGGCAATTTTATCATGATAAACCATGAACTCACCAGGGATATTTTAACCAGATACCCCAAAGCAACAGGCTGGAGTACGTACTATGCCCATATGAAAGCCCCTTCCCCCCTTAAACAGGGAGAAAGGGTCAATGCAAACGAAACAATCGGGCTTATTGGGAATACCGGTCATTCAACCGGTCCCCATCTGCATTTTGAAGTCCGGATCTACAAACCAAATGGAATATACTCCGATGTGAATGGGAGATTTATTAAAATAAATCCTTTCCCCTCAACACGTTCAAAAAAAGCTAAGTAAATGTCAGCACACTCTTGTCATAATCTTCCGGTGGTTCATAGCCGAGAAGTTCAATACAGGTTGCGGCAAGAGAACTAATCCCGAGTCCTTCATTAAGCTTTCTGGAATATTCATTCTTGCTTTCCGGATCGTAAATAATACACGGAACCGGATTGAGAGAGTGGGATGTCTTTGCCTTTGGCTTACCGTTCTCTTTAATTACCACATCTCCTGTTTTTTTGTCATGCTCAAACATATCATCTGAGTTTCCGTGATCCGCGCTTATCACCATTATCCCGCCGGCTTTTTCAACCGCTTCCTTTATTCTGCCGATGCTCAAATCCAGGGCTTCCATGGAGCACAGGACGGCTTCCCAATTTCCCGTATGTCCAACCATGTCTCCGTTAGGGAAGTTCATCTTGATAAACTCATACTCCCCTTTCTCGATAACATCGATAACATTATCAGCAATATCAGCACACTTCATCCAGGGGCGCTGTTCAAAAGGGAGTATATCAGACGGAATCTCTACATAGGTTTCAAGATTTTCATCAAATTTTTCTGTTCTGTTTCCGTTAAAAAAATAGGTAATATGACCAAACTTCTGGGTTTCACTTATGGAATACTGTTTAACACCCGTTGCAACAAGATACTCACTCATAGTCCTGTCAATAGTGGGAGGAGAAACAAGAAACTGTTTTGGAACATGAAGATCCCCATCGTATTCCATCATACCGGCATACTCCACTTCCGGTTTTCTTTTCCGGTCAAACTCGGTAAAATCATCTCCCGATTCAAAGGTCTTTGTAATCTCCAGAGCCCTGTCTCCCCTGTAGTTAAACAGAATAAAGCTGTCTCCATCTTCTACCGTCCCGACAGGTTTTCCGTTTTCTCCTATTACAAACGGGGGAAGATCCTGGTCAATAGCACCGGTTTCTTCCCGAAGGGTTTCTATGGCTTCATGAGCAGTGTTAAATTGCCGCCCTTCGCCAAGAACGTGGGTTTCCCACCCCTTTCTGACCATCTCCCAATTCGCATTGTACCGGTCCATGGTTATCACCATTCTGCCTCCCCCGGAGGCTATTCTTGCATCGAAAGAATCATCACGCTGATCGTTGAGAAAGGCTTCAAATGGATCAAAGTAATCCAGCGCCGAGGTCTCTCCAACATCTCTTCCATCCAAAAGGGCATGTATCCGGACCTTTCTTACTCCCTCTTTTTTTGCCTGGACTATCATCGCCCGTAAATGGGCAACATTTGAATGTACATTACCGTCAGAAAGCAGACCTAAAAAATGAAGAGTCCCTCCGGAATTTTTTACGTTGGATATAAGCTTTTTCCAGGTAGTTCCTTCGAACATGGCTCCGGTCTTTATGGATTTCTCCACCAGTTTCGCACCCTGATCAAAGACCCTGCCGCAGCCGATTGCGTTATGACCAACTTCACTATTCCCCATGTCAGCATCCGAAGGCAGCCCGACTGCTGTTCCATGAGCTTTCAGTTTTACCCAGGGAGAGGTTTCCATCAAATCATCCAGTACCTCTGTAGTTGCTGCCGCAAAGCCGTCTCCCTCTTTATACTTTCCGAAGCCGACTCCGTCCATTATCACCAGGAGAAGAGGTCCTCTTCTCCCTTTAAAAGCTTTTTTCTTTAGTAAAGATTCTACCATCTATTTCCCTCCGTTAAAATTCTGCTTTGATAACCCATACGTTTCCGTGGTTTCCTCGTTCCCAAAAGGTTCAACATGAATAATTACATCATAAATATTATCGATTTGATTCTGAATACAATGCTGAACCTCAACTGCTTTCTCATGTCCCTCTTTCACACTCAAGCTTCCGTCTACTTCAATCTCCATATCTACAATGTACTTGGTATTCATCTTTCTGATCCTTGTCTTATGGGGATTCCGTACACCTTTGACACTACAGGTAGCGTCAAAGACCTTTTTATAGATTGATTTATCTTCCAGTCCGTCCATCAACTCAACACTGGTTTCAAGAAAAATCCCGAAGGCACTTTTCATTATCCACAAACTTATCAGTAAAGCGGTTATTGTATCAAGAACAGGAAGATTGAGAATAAAGGTGAAAATCAGTCCTGTCAGAACACTTAAAGAGATAAATACATCGTTTCTCATGTTTTTTGCATCTGCAATAAGCATTGAACTCTCAACCTTTTTCCCGATTTTGTATTTATAGAGAGCAAGAAACAATTTCCCGAAAATGGAAAAGAGAATAAAGTAAATGACCATTTTCTCCGGAATAACACGGTTTTTATCTGAAAAAAGCTCCTTGACTGCAGAAAATGCCAACTGAGCACCTGCAAAAAAAATAACAAAGGAAAGAACTTTTGTAGCAAGCGTTTCTGCCCGCCCATGACCGTAGGGGTGGTTCTCATCCGGAGGCTGATCAACGATCCGGGAAGCGTACAGTGTCACAATGGAGGTAATAATATCAGTTGCGGAATCAATTCCGTCACTTATCAATGCATACGACCCCCCGATTACACCGGCTCCTATCTTGGCAGTGGACAGGATTGCATTCCCTGCTATACCGACTATAGAAGCCTTCCGGATATTCTTTACCCGTGAATCGGTTTTTTCAATTCCGCTGTTTTCCTGAACAACCATTGGTTTTCCTCTTTGCTTAAATATGGAGAAAGCTCCTTGTATACCCGGCGGTGGTAACTGTTTATCCACTTAATCTGATCATCGGTAAGTAAAGCAGTATCAATCAAATCCCGTTCATAGGGACAAAGGGTAAGGGTCTCAAATTTTAAAAACCCCCCGCTCAACTCATCCGCCTTTTTAACAGCTACCAGATTCTCTATCCGTATCCCATAGTTCCCTTCCCGGTAGATCCCTGGTTCATCCGAGAGAACCATCCCTTCTTTCAGAGGTTTCGACGGCTGACTTGCTCTGATACTCACCGGTCCTTCGTGAACAGGAAGAAAATGTCCTACTCCATGCCCAGTCCCATGCAGATAGTTATCACCATTCTGCCAAAGGGGATACCGAGCTATTGTATCCAGTTGAATCCCGCAGGTACCTGCAGGGAAATAAGCGGTGGCGAGGTTAACATGCCCTTTAAGAACGGTGGTATAATCTTTTTTTATTATATCCCTGGCACTATCGCCAATGGTTAAAACCCTTGTAATGTCAGTTGTTCCTTCAAGATAATGCCCGCCGGAATCGAGAAGAAGGATTCCCGGTCTGTCCAGCCGGTAAGCAGTCTCCTCTTCTGCAGAATAATGAACAATAGCGCCATGATCTTCAAAACCGGCTATTGTACCAAAGCTTTCTCCCATAAAACCGTTCTGCTCTCCCCTGATCTCAGCAAGTTTCACCGCTGCAGTAACTTCAGTCAGAGAAGCTTTCTCCCAGTTACTCTCCAGATAAAAAAGGAATTTAACCAGGGCCGTTCCGTCTTTTACCATTGCTTTACGGATCCCGTTCAGTTCTGTTTCATTCTTGATTGTCTTCATCTCTGAACTTATCTCAGGGTGTAAGACTATTTCTAATCTTTTTTCCGCCTCATGGTAAATCCCGGCACTATTCGCCTCCGGAGCCATAAGCATTGAACTGTTTTCAAACTCAGCAAGAAATCCGGTAACCGATCCGTATGGTTTTATTTTAATTCCGTCTTCAAGAAGCTGATCTTTCAGGGCGGAATCAATTTTACCCTCCGGAATAAAAAGAATTGATTCTTCTGCTCCAATAAGCAGATAAGAAAGAAACAGAGGATTGTATGCAACATCATTCCCCCTGAGATTTGTAATCCATGCTACATCGGGAAGGGAAGAGATCAAATAGTATTCAACACCAAGATCTTGCATCACTTTTCGAATCTCATCTATTTTTTCCATCCTGCTTTTTCCGCAGAAAGATAGATCGAGGCTGAATACCGGAGCATCGGGAATCCCGGGGCGGTCAGACCAGATTCCGTCCAGGAGATCTTTGCCGGAGATGTACCCTGCACCCTTCTTCCTTACTGCCTCCCGGATCTTTTCCTCCAGCTCTATGGTAATTACTTCTTTGTTGCCTGAAATGATTTGGCCCTGTTCAACACTGTTTTTAATCCAATCAAGATAATCCGGTACGCCAGGAAGACCCACCTTGTAAAGGGTGAATCCGCTTCCCTCCAGTTCTTTCTCGGCCTGAAGGAAGTATCTCGAATCAGTCCACAACCCTGCATGGTCTGCAGATACGACAACTGTTCCCGCTGACCCTGTGAAACCGGTAAGCCACTCTCTACTCTGCCACCGGCGGGGAGGATATTCACTGTTATGGGGATCACTTCCCGTAACGATATAGTAATCAATGCCTTCTTCAGCCATTATGCTTCTTAAATCCTGTAACTGTTTATTCATTTTGACAACTCCAGTATCACCATATAAAAAAACCATCCTGATTACAATTACAGGATGGCCTATTATCCAATCTTTCCATTATCATCCAAGAATTTTTTTTACACTGTTCAACAGTTTCTCATTGCTAAATGGAATCATCAGCCAGTCTTTAATCTCATCGGTAACAATACCGCTGATCACCTCCTGCTCGGCAGGCTGGGTCAGTGCAAGAATTGCCGGTACGGAGCCGGAAACCTCTCTTCCGGTGATAAAATTAATCACAGAAGCTCCGAAAGCATCCATATCCTTAAGATCAACAATTACCAGCCGGTATTTCCCTGTTTTAATCATACTTATTGTCTGTTCTTCGTTCCAGGCTGTGTCAACTTCATAACCGTTTCTCGAGAGAGCAAATCTAATACTCTCACTTAGAGTTATTGAATTATCTGAAAGGAGAATTCTACCCTGCATCGGTTAGAAAACACCCTTTAGGTCCTGAATTTGAAAAACATCTTTCAGTTTTTCCACAGATTTCAGCTGGATCTGGCGAACCCTCTCTCTGGTTATACCCAGCATGTTTCCAATTTCCTCCAATGTCAGAGGACCTTCTCCTCCAATACCGTACCTCAATCGTACTATGAGTCTCTCCCGCTTGCTTAAAATAGACA
The DNA here is from genome assembly GCA_024763455.1 of Sediminispirochaeta sp. Taxonomy (GTDB): domain Bacteria; phylum Spirochaetota; class Spirochaetia; order B11-G9; family B11-G9; genus B11-G9. Next base: position 8,067 of record JANTFL010000035.1, read on the forward strand.
TTGAATCGTCAAGGATCTGCTGAAGGGACCGGTAAAAAGCATTGTCAAAGGGAGCCTGATAGTTTTCACCGGAGATGAGGTCAGAAAGTGATGCCGAATTCTCTTCATCCACCGGAATATCCAGAGAGGTAACCTCCCCGGAGTACTGCCGTATTTGATCAACCTTTCTGGCGGGAAGATTAAGAAGAGCTCCGACTTCCTCCCCGGAGGGTTCCCTCCCGAGGGACTGGGTCAGATACTTGCTCACCGAGTAGCATTTCTTCATAGTATTGATCACATGTACGGGGATCCGGATGGTTCTCCCTTTGTCTGAAAGTGCTTTTACAATCGCCTGCTGTATCCACCATATGCCATAGGTTGAAAACTTGCAGTTCCTTTTTGAATCGTATCGTTCAACGGCCTCGATAAGTCCTATGTTCCCTTCGTTTATAAGATCAAGCAGACTCAGGCCCCTATGCTGATACCGTTTTGCAACAGAAACAACAAGACGCAAATTTGCATTTATCATCTTGTCCCTGTACATACTGTAGGTGTCCTGAAGCTCTTTACGCTCCCGTATATAAACATCTTTGGTAATCAGGGATTCGGAATAGGCCTCTTCCAAAGCCTCGGTCTCCTTTCGTATCCCGCTCATTTTTCTGCCAAGCTCCATCTCTTCATCCCTGTTCAGGAGCGGATAAACCGAAACCTGTTTTAAATAAAAGGAAAGGGGATCTGCTTCCTTTTCGCTTTTAAGATTCAGATTCTTGCTTTGGCTCTTTTTTACCATTATTCTCCATCCTTATTTCTGTCTCCGTAGTATTCAACAGATGCAAAGAAGGCACAATAAGGGTGGTTTGAGACTATCTATAGGGGAATCCCCTATGTTTTATCAGATGAGCGTTTTTTCAGCAGGAAGTAGATTAGAATTCCGGATACAATCATGAGGAAACTGAGAATCTGCCCGGTCGAGAAGTTCAATGGAGACAGAAAAAGAGCAGATGGATACACCTCTTTGCCGAAGTGTAAGGGAAATCCTATGTCCAGATCCGGCTCCCTGAAGTATTCAATAAAAAACCGTATCGTACCATACCCCATCAGATACACGCTGAGCATAAATCCGTCAAATTTCTTCCTTTTCCGGAAAAAAAACCAGATAATAACCCACAGGAAGAGCCCTTCAAAAAACGCTTCATAGAGCTGAGAGGGATGCCGCGGCAGATTAACACTTCCCCCTTTCACATACGGAATACCCAGAGAATCGGCAATTTTCCGTACCCATTCATAACTTGTTGAAAACCGTGGAGCATAGGGAAAGATCATGCCCCATTCTGCAGTAGTAACCCTGCCCCAGAGCTCTCCGTTGATAAAGTTTCCCAACCGTCCAAAAGTGTACCCAAGGGGGATTCCCGCAACGGTAAGATCAACGAACTTTAAAAAGTTAAGCTTCTTTTTCATGGAGTAGAGTAATGCACCCGTTACTGCCCCAACCAATCCTCCGTGATAACTCATTCCCTGCAATCCCACCAGCTTCATATGCTCATCAAAGGGCCAGAATATAAGCCAGGGCTTGTGGAGATATAAACCGGTAGTATCGTAAATAAAAGCTGAAAAAACCCGTGCTCCTATAATCAATCCCAGGATGGTCCAGAAAAAGAAATTGGTTATCTCCTCATCATCTATGTCCAGATTTTCTTTTTTTACCTGGTATCTGAACAGTATATAGGTTATCCCGAAGGCAATTAAATACATAAGGCCGTACCAGTGAACAGGCAATCCCGGTATAATGACCGGTTTAAGCCAGTGCGGATAATTTATATAAAGCATCACTACTATTCCCCTTTCTTCAACGGTTCATCTACAATACGTCCATCATTCTGGTCAAAGAATAACCGGATATTTTTTTTCTCCCTCTTTGTTTCATAATAACGTCCATGGCTCTCAAACGTAACACCGGGATACAGGGTACCTCTTACAATAACCTCAGATTCAAAATGCTCCTCAAATTTTTCTCTTAAGGCAAAAAGACGGACTCCCTTCTTTTCCATGGATTTCATCAGGAGAACCTTCTGTTTTCCTGCTTTGATAAGGTTGTTCTTTTCTCCCTCTTTTTCAAATTTGTGCATCATTGAATCAAGTTTCGTAATCTGGGCTTTTATTTTCTCCAGCTCCCGTTCTTCTTTCTCGATACGGTCCTGAATAAGATAGTTCTGACCAAAGGAGATCTCAGTCTTAACACTGTTTTTATTCCCGATATTGTGAGCTATTACGCCGCCTGTTGTTTTAATCTCCCCGCCTATCAGATCCCCCTTGTCACTGAGTAAAGACAATGTGCCGTTACATTTGACCCTGCATCTCAAACATGAATTCTTGATCCGTATTGTTCCCACTGCGAGGATAACAGCCTGCTCTGCAAAAGCCATATCAATATCTTTCTTGGATCTGAGGACTGCCTTTCCACCGCCGACAACACCCTGCCCTATTATTATTGATTCCCCGGAGGATATCAAAGCAGCATTCACACTCCCTGCTATCTGGATATCCCCTTCCGCCATAACAAAGAAACCCGGATTTACACTGCCCCCTATCTTTACCGATCCCGGGAATTTCACATTTCCCTCTTTTAGATCAATGTCTCCTTTTACCGTATATATATGCCCAATGGAAATCTTTCCGGAATCGTAATGCAGCTCTCCGCCGCTTTCAGCTACAAGGATACTGTTGCCTTTGTCATCCTTCTGCACAGCTATATTTTCTCCAATCTCTACCGCGGCTGCAGCTCCTTTCTGAGCAGGCAATACCTTTCCAGTAACATCCCAGCCGTCCTCTGCAGAAATTCCTGCTGAACTGATAATTCCCAGCTTTTCACCCTTTGAGACAACAGTTATCCTGTCCTGGTTCTTGTAATCTGCGTTTCCATTTTTCTTTATTGACACATGACTGCTGTCCTTTAGGTTGATGAGCAGTTTAAAACTTCCTCCCTCCTCGTTAACGGGAGATTTGCCTTTCGCAATCAGAACGTCCTCGACACTGCCCCCCTCTTTAACCAGCTGAAGGATTTCCTCCAGACGGCTCTCATCTATTCCCTTTATGACACCGTTCTTCTGTAGTGCTTCCTTTACCGTCTCTTCTGTAATTTCTGTACCCTGAACTCCTTGTATTGTGAGATAAGCTTCCATGGCATCCTCAGAGATCACTATCTGCAGAGCTCTTTTCTTGTCGTAGAACACCTTTAAATATGCTGTACCCTCATCATCCTCTCCGTAAAACAGGATGCCGCTGATTTGAGAGATGATGGTCCTCTCTTCCAGTTTCAAATGACCGAGAAGGTTCAGATTCGACAATTCACCCTCAATCCCCGGTATAACATTTCCGTAGATGTCTTTCCCTGATGCTCCGGGTCTAGGTTCCGATAGTGTGGCAACAATGGCATCTTTGTCCACAAATGCACACCGCTGCACAGTGGCCATGGAAAGATCCTCATCTCCCTCTTTTTTAAGTCCTTCCAAAATAGTGCGGGCTTCCTTTTCAGGAAGGAATTCTACCTCCAGTTTTAATTCAGGTGGGTCTCCTTTCCCCGGAGGTTTTCCTTCTGCAATAACATAATCTTTTAATACTCTCTCTTCGCTCCGGTAAAAACTGACCAAATCTTCTTTTATCTTTTTATAGTTAAGAGGGGTGAACCCACTCTTCTTTATCGCTTCTCCTACCTCGCTGAGCTTTAAAGGTTTCCCGTTGCCGCTCCCCTTCTCAATCGTAAGCAAACCTTTCAAACGGTCAGAAGAGGCCTTTATCGAAAACGAAGCATCTTTGCTTCTGGTAAGAGGAAAGTCTTTAAGATACGACTCTGAATTGATCGTCTCTTCAATAACCTGGGCTATCTTTTCTTCACCTATGAGATCTTCCTTGCTGAACCCCAGCTCAACAGCTTTTTTTACAATACTTCTGGCAAATGGAGGCGAAGCGAGCTCATCTCCGGTAGTAAGATTGAGCAGAGGAGTTGATTTATCCTTGGAAAGCACAATCTCCCAGAAATGGTTCTGAAACGGAATAATATCAACCCAGTTTTCCCCCCTTCTGACAAAGCCGGAATATACTGCAATAAGTTTCCGGTTTACCTCTTTCACACCGTTACCGGTATAAACCGTTTCACTGACCTCTTCACCGGGAGGAACATTCTCCCCGGTTACCGTGATTCCGTTCTCCCCATTACCGGAAGCAGGAGTTTTCTCTGCCAGAACTTTCCCCTTGTCAATCCATCCATAATCAATGACCTTGGGATTCACCTCAACAGGAATTTTAACCGGCCGGTCCTCAATGACAGTAACAATTTTCGCTCTCTCCTTCCCAAAGGGAAATTTGGATTTCTGCTGAACCTTTTTCTGTACCTTTACCTTTTTAACCTTGTTCTCAAAGACTTCGGGATCCAGTGCCGTCTTTAAAAGTCTTTCAGAATCGGGAAGGAGCTCTTCCGGAATAGTCATATCATTCCATTCGTATTTTCCGTCCCCCGGAGGAACGGGAGGCTTGCCTTCGGCTATCAGAAAAGAAAATTCCTCATCAGCAGAATCAAGAGCAGTTATAAATTCTTCAATCCTATCGCTTTCTACCTCAACCTTGATCCCTGAATTTTTTACCAGGTCGCTGATCATAGCAGAAGTGCATTCCTCTGCTGTTTCATCACCTTTGAAAAGCAGATACGCCTTAAACCCTGAGTCATCAATTTTTACGGAAACAGTACCCTTTCTGCTCATGATGCTAAATTTTGAATCCTTCCTTTATTGCCTTTGCAAGCTGAGTTTTGATAAAGTTGTTTTCTTTTTTCAACGCCTTTATCTCGTACTGCTGAGCTTTTATTGTTTCTACAAGGTCACCCTCCGACAGTGCTCCGCTGTGAAGCATCTCCGTCATGGCATCCGCTTTAATAGTGTAGTCAATTTCCGCTTCCATATTTGCTGTAAGATAACTATCTTCAAGCTCGGTTATATCCGCAGTGAATAGATTCTCGTTGTCTTTCTGAATCAACTTGTCGGCAATCCGGTAGACTGCCTGACTCAGGACACAGTTCGGTTTGTATATAACGATAGGCAGCCTTGAATTCAAGGCTATCTCCTGAAGGTGATCAAAATAGATTATACCAAGATGTTCCATATCAATTCCAAGATACTCTTTGGTAGATCTTCGTATCTTATCAGCTTTAAGAGAATCTTTCGGATTCTCAAGCATGTTCAGTACCAGCATTGGATGAAAATTCTTCATCCGGTCCACGTATTGGTGATAGCTGTCCGGATCTTCCTGTTTAATCCGTTCCAGAAGCTTGGGAATGTAGATCTTCTGAAGGGATGTGCCCTCTTTCTTCAAGTTTACCAGAAGTTCTCCCGCCTTTGACTTTTTACTGAAGATTGTGGACATGAGTCTAAAAACAGTATTCTTCAGAAACAGGTAAGCATTGAGGGTTGAAGTAAGGGTGGGAGCAGTTACAATGATCCCCATAGAGGAGCTTAAAAAAAAGTCTATGGTATTGAAGCTGGTTCCGGCACCAAGATCAAGGATTAGGAAATCTGCATCCAGGGTGTACAACTTCCGGATCAGCTTTGATTTCTGGCTTGCCTTAAGGTTAGCCATCCCCGGAATTTCTGCATCCCCGGGAATAAATTTCAGGTTCCTGTAATCGGTATCAATAATTATATCTTCAAAAGCGAGATCATTTCCGGTTAAATAGGTACCAATCCCCTCTTTTACAGCTCCGATTCCCAGAATAAGGTGTAGATTTGATGCCCCAAGGTCAAGATCGGCAAGAATAACCTGCTTTCCTGCTTGAGCCAGCGCTATTGCTATATTTGATGCAAACAAGGATTTCCCAACCCCCCCTTTGCCGCTAGCTACCGATAATACATGCATCAAAACTCCCCTGATTTAGTATAGGTTCAGTGTAAGCGAAGCCTTTACCCACGTCAATACTTGACAAACAGCATAAAAAAAAGAATAAAAAGATTACGGAGTTATACTATGAAAAATAAAGAACGTGTTTTGTGGGTCGCAGTAACGGCCTTTCTCATCGCTTTTGCAGCTTTCGCATTCACAACACCAAAACTGTCAGCCCTGCAGTCAGGAGACGAAGTAAACGACTACCTCGGAAGGTTTGAATACCTTTTTCAGTTCCTGCTTCAAAACTACGTTGATGAAGTTCCCCCGAAACAGCTTTACGAAGGAGCCCTGAAGGGAATGTTTGAGAGTCTGGATGATCCTTACTCCTACTATTTGACCGCAAATGACATGGAAAAAATGAATGACACCACCATTGGAGAATTTGGCGGAGTAGGACTTTACATATCAAAACCTGCTAAAAGTGATACAGCCGACGATCCGTTGGCCAGGTATGTCAGGGTTGTTTCTCCCATTGAGGATACCCCGGCTTACCGGGCAGGTGTTCATGCCGGAGACTACATTACCAAAATTGAATCGGAACCTGTGGATGATCTGACAATAGATGAGGTTGTTGACAAACTAAGAGGGAAACCAGGGACAGATGTCACAGTAACACTTCTTAGAGGGGGTGATATTGAGTTTGAAAAAACCCTTACCAGAGCGATAATCGAGATTCCTACAGTCAAGGAAGCAATGATTCCCGGAGGGATTGGATATCTTCGGATAATACAGTTCACTCCCTACACCGATGACAGGGTTAAAGAAGCAATCCGGTTCTTTGAACAAAACAACTATTCGTCGCTTATTATAGATGTCAGGGGAAATCCTGGAGGCCTGCTCGATACCGTGGCAAAAACTGCCGACTTTTTCCTGGATAAGGGAGTGATCGTCAGTACAAAATCAAGAATTAAAAGTGAGAACGAAGTGTTCTATGCAAAGAGATCAATTCTTGTTCCTAAAAATATACCGATAGCAGTTCTTATAGATAAAGGTTCTGCATCAGCTGCAGAAATTCTTTCCGGAGCACTGAAGGATACCAAACGAGGGGTCCTGGTAGGGGAAACCTCTTTCGGGAAAGGTTCGGTACAGAAAATTCTACCTTTCCATGACGGCGGTGTGAAACTGACTATTGCAAAATACTATACACCTTCAGGGGTTAACATAGACAAGATCGGGATTGATCCGGATTATGAGGTAAAGGAAAAGGAGCTTTCCGATGAAGAAACCGAAGCCCTGGGGAGAATCCTGAAAGAACACCTTATTACAGACTTTGTCGATAAAACTAAGAATCCAACCATGGAGCAGAGAGAGGAGTTTATAAACAAACTTCACAAAGAGGGGATTAATCTCGAAGACCGTCTGCTTGAAAGGCTGATTCAGAATGAAATAAACCTTACGATGGATACCCCTCCTGTGTACGATCTTGATTATGATTTGACACTGCAGGAAGCTGTTCGTCTTATAAAAACCGGAAAAATCAAAGGTCAGTAAAAATGGTATCCAAAGAGATAACGGTTCATACGAATTCAAGAAGTGAGCTTTTAAACATAAGCTCACTTCTTGAAGATTTTCTGGGAGCAAACAATCTTAAAGAGGGTATATGCCAAATATACATTCCTCATACCACATGCGGTATTACCATAAACGAGAACGCAGATCCAGATGTAAAGAGGGACATTCTTATGGAATTGGAGAAGATAGTTCCTCTTTCAGACGGATACCGGCACAGGGAGGGTAACTCTGCTGCCCATATAAAAGCCAGTATGATGGGCTTTAGTGCTTCCATTCCGGTTCTCGGAGGACGCCCGGCAACAGGGATTTGGCAGGGACTGTATCTGTGTGAGTTTGACGGACCCCGAACACGTAAAGTCCGTTTCAGCTTTATTCAATAGTATGCATCTTTTCCTGCTCCCTTCAGAGTATAATGGGGAACCGCACATAACGGTGGATAATGACAAATTTCATTACCTGACAAATGTTCTCCGCCTGAAGCAGGGAAACAGCTTCGATGGTCAGGATAGAAAGGGAACCCTTTATAACCTCAAAATTATTTCAGTATCCAGGCAGTCCCTTGTCCTTGAATGTAAAGAAAAAAAAGAACACAGAAGGAAAGATCTCCCTGAAATTACCCTTTACCAATGTATCTGTAAGGGGAAAAAAATGGATAGAATAATACGTCAGGCAACGGAGATTGGGGTAACCGCCATTATCCCCGTTATCAGCGAGTATACTATCCCCAGAATGGACAGAAAGGATACAAAAAATAAGATTGAGCGTTGGCAGAGAATCGTACAGGAGGCGGTACAACAGAGTGCCTCTTCTGTTATAACAGAAATTACTACCCCTAAAATGCTGACCGATATAGAAAAAACAAATGATAGAAACATAATTAACCTGTTTTTCCATCAAATACCCCTTGAAACACAAACCCTACACGAGTATCTTAGCGGATATCCATCCCGTATTTCTCTTGTCATCGGCCCGGAGGGGGGATTATCAGAGAAGGAAACAGAACTGCTGACTGAAAAAGGGTTTAGGCCTGTTTTTTTACAGACAAATATACTGAGGGCAGAAACAGCAGCTGTATATGGCCTCAGTACCGTACAAACAATACTCATGGAGAGGGAATTTTGGAAGGAAATATGAACGTAAAACGAATTCGTATACTTAATGTTCCTATTGATATTTTACCTGAAGAGGACTTTGAAGATACAATCAGAGACCTACTCGCAGACAAGGGAAAGCATCAGATTATTTTTCTCTCTTTTGATGCTTTCCTGAAAGCTCGGGGAAACAACGAATTTGCCAGAACGGTACAGAACGCTTCCCTGGTGATCCCAACCTCTAAAAGAATACTGAAAGCTGCAAAGTTTTTAAAGCTTCCAAAACCTGTACGGTATATGCCATTTAATTTTGTTATTAAACTTCTTGGAACACTTGAAAAAACCAGAAATACTCTGTACATAGCCGGGATGAAGCCGGCGGGGATAAATATTGTCTCTACCAATTTGAGAGATTCTTTCCCCGGATTAAGAATTGTCGGGAGATGTGCTGGTTACTTTAAAGCAGATGCAGAAAAAGATATAATTCTGGCCATAAAAAAAGCAGCTCCTTCCTTACTCCTGGGAGGAAATGGGATCCCTGGTAAAGACCAGTGGTTCTACCGTAACATGAAAGAGTTCAGTTCGGGTTTGTTTTTATGGTGCAATGACTGCTTTGATATCTTTCTGGGGAAGAAACAGAGGATCTCAAACGAAAAATGGGAAGGGAGGTCTTACTGGTTCTTCAAATCCCTGATTGCCCCCTGGAAGATCTGGAAACTATTCCGTTACATGCTCTACCTGCTCCGTCTCCTGGTAGAACGGATAAAAAAGTAGACTTAAAAGTCGTACAGTTTAAGATACTCGTATACTTCTTTCATCTTTTGACGGTCTCCGCCCTTCAGCAGCCTGCCTGCTTTACTGTTGATCCCCGGAAGGAGAATGATTAATCCCGCAATAAAGCTTCCTATTCCAGGCACTATAAGAAGAGCTGCAGCAGCAAAGTCACCGGCGAGGGCAAAAAACTTCTTTTCCGGGAATATTCCTTCATTGATATCTCTCTTTATGTGTTTAATCGTACTATGCACATGAGCATATCCAATCAGAAACCCCAGAAAGCTGAGAATCATTATCATGGATGTCAGGAGATAAATATTAAAGTACTCAGAGGCCTTAATCAGGATAAAAATCTCAGCTACAGGAAAAAGAGAAAAAAGAAGAACCACGATAAACATTTTTAATATAAACCCGGTATCAAAAAACCGTATAAGTCCCTGCATCTCCAGCATAGCAGGAAGATACCATACCTTGCGCTCATTAAGCAAGCAGAAAGGGGATATTATCTTAAAAGGTCTGAATAACTCCAATATATCAATATAGTTAGTAACAAGTTATCCACAATTCCTTTAAAAATACGGCCCCTCTATTTTTTACCCCCTCACATCCGTAAAGCTGTATAAAAAAATGTACTAAAACATAACTACTTATAATGCAAGGAATTATATCTAACTAATAATAAATACTAAATTTGGTAAAAAGCTTCACCAAGCCTGTAAATGGGCTACAGCGTAGTTTCAGCAGCATTTAGTGAAATACTAACAAGTTATCCACAGGGAGATTCTGTAATCATGTACCCGAACCCCCGTACGGTTTCTATGTCAAGAGGAATCCCTTTAAACTCAAGAATTCTTTTTCGGATTATTGAGATATTCATATCAATATCTCTACTACTGTCTTTAATTTTACCCCAAAGCATATACTGGAAGGCCTCTCTGGGTATGGGAACATTACGGTTATTGATCATAAGTTTCAGAATGAGAAATTGCTGATAGGTAATAGGAATTTTCTTATTTTGCCCGGATAAACTGTTTCCTGTTATTTCGAGTCCGCCCCAATGAAGTGTCTTACACTCCGCAGGAAGGTTTTTCACGATGCGGAAGTAGAATTCATCTGCATCCACCGGTTCTCTGATAAAATCTTTGCATCCGGATATAAAAGCCTTTCTCAGCAAAACGGATGGTCCATACGCAATGACAGGGATTCCTTCACTCTCCATAGCTTTAAAATCTACTCCCGTCAGATTGTCGGCAGAAACAAGAAGGAGGTTATACCTGCCGGCGGTAACGCTTGAAAGCCGGATAGTTGCAGGGTAATTTTTTTGAGAAACAGCATTGATGACTTTGTTTATGGACGGATTTGAATCTGAAGATAAAAGCCTAACGTAAATATCAGACGTCAGGTTCCCCCTCTTCTTTCATTTTATTCTTTAAATCTTCCAGCAGCAGGTCAGGGGTAGTGATTCCTGCTTCAAGAGCAGCGAATTTACTCTCAAGTTCGTCTTTACCCTGATCATCAGATGATGAAAGCTCCAGGACTGCTTCATTTTCAGCTTCCAGTCTGTCGACCTTTTCAGACATCTTGTCAAACGCATTAAAGGCAGAATTATCATCAATATTCGATATGGTTTCCTGAATCTTTTTCTGAGCCTTGGCTCTTTTCGCTCTTGCTATGAGCAAATTCTTTTTCCGCTGAGCTTCATCTATCTTCCGCTGAAGCTGTTTCAGGACTGTTTTAAGCTTCTCAACCGAATCGTGCTGCAGCTCCCACTGATCTCGATACTGTTTATAGTTGTCATTGTACTCCTGCATCCGTACCAGTGCTTCTTTTGCAAGATCGTCTTTGCCGGCTTTAACAGCCAGGCGGGCTTTGTCCTCCCACTCCTTGGCCAACGCCTGATTGCTGCGCATCTGTCTCTCAAGTTTTTTTTCATCGGCTATTGCAGAAGCAACACTTTTCTTTGAGTCTATGAGTTGCTGATTCATGTCGATAATAACCTGAGAAAGAAGTTTCTCAGGATCTTCCGCCTTATCCAGAGCATTATTAACTCTGGCTTTGAAAACACGGGACATTCTTTTGAACATTCCCATTTAGGAACTCCTGTAAGTAGGGTAAAAGTATCTAACCGAGAAAAACCTGTCCTGAATTATCAATTGCAAGAATGGTTTTACATTCCGAACATCTAAACCGGCCGGCTCTGGTTGCCCGTAACCTCTTGGAACATATAGGACAGGTAAAGATTTTTGGAAATACCTGAGCTCCTTTTTCTATAGATTCCGAACCGAAAAATTCCACCGCCTCATTCAGATTATCCTTGATAGTGAAAAACTGGGAAAACCCCAGGAGCTGGAAAACTTCGTAAACTTTCGGCTGGATTTCAAGAAGGACAAGATCGCCTCCCCGGGGTTTAACAGCCTTTAAAAAGGCGGTAAAAGAACCAATACCGGTACTTGAAACATAATTTAAACCGGCACAGTTAAAAATCAGTTTTGAAAACCCGTTCTCTATGGCTTTTGTAACCCGTTTTTGAAAAAAATTGGAATTATACGTATCAATATAACCAGTCAAATAGAGTACTAGGCAGTTCTCGACCTCATCAACCTTCTGAAGTCTGATTTTTAAACTATCATCCTTTTCTTCATCAAATCCTGGTACAATATCGTTGTTAGCCATACTACCTCTTTCTATCCGGTTTTCAGGAGAAACCGCTCTCCCATTTAATATATTATCAATGTGTTAAGCTTTTATCAAGCTTTTAAATTAATTTTCGGCAGATAGATACTTTAACTACACTGCTTAAACCCATATTACTACTAAATTGGATCAAAAACAACATCATTCCTGCTGATTTTTCCTCCTTCAGAGAGAACCTCTGCTCTTAACAGTACATTCCTCAGTTCACGTATGTTGCCCGGCCAGCTATAATTCTTTAATTTGATCAGCGCAGAAGGGGTTAACGCCGTTCTTTTTCCTGAAACAGAAAGGAAATGATCCGCCAGGAGGGGAATGTCTCCTGTCCTTTCACGTAACGGCGGTATATGCAGGAAAAGTGTGTTTATTCTGAAGAATAGATCCTGCCTAAAAGCCCCCTTCCGTATTGCTTCGGGGACATTCCTGTTGGTTGCGGAGAGTATCCTGACATCTACCGGGATTGATTCCTGCCCTCCTATCCTGTAAATCTCATTCTCTTCAAGAATCCTCAGAAGTTTAGCTTGAGCAGATACCGGCAGTTCTGCAATCTCGTCAATAAACAAGGTGCCTTTATCCGCTTTTTCGAAGTAACCAGCGGTGTTCAGTGCACCGGTATAGCTTCCTTTCATGGTACCGTAAAGCTGGGTTTCCAAAAGAGTGACCGGTATCCCTCCGGCATTAAATACACGATAGGGACCGTTTTTCCTTTCTGATACCCGGTGTATTATTTGTGCTGCTAAATCCTTGCCAGTCCCTGTTTCCCCATTAATGAGCACAGAAGCATCTGATCCGGCAAAACGGAGAAGATTGCGCTTGAAACGCTTTATACTCTCTGACTCTCCGATCATCATTTCAAGTTCCGGCGGGAAAACGGCAGCAACGTTATCCTGAG
>JANTFL010000036.1 GCA_024763455.1 Sediminispirochaeta sp.
TATTCCGGATTCTTAATTGGTCTTGCTGGAACAGTTTTAGGGATCACTATCGGTTTAATGTTAGCGGTAAATATCAATGAACTTTTTCATGGCATTGAGTTCATAATAAACAGCGGAAGGTATGTATTACATCTTGCTGCTGCGCCTTTTGTCAACAGGCCTTTTTCAAAAGTAGTCCTTTTGAGTTCAGCTTACTATCTTGATTACATCCCTGTAAAGGTGGGGTTCCTGGATATACTTGTTATAGGATTCTCTGCTGTGTCTCTATCAACTGCTGCAGCTGTATTTCCGGCAGTACGGGCCGGAAGATTAAAACCGATGGAAGTAATAAGGAGGCATTAAATCCTAGAGTTGACAGAAATGAGTACTTTCGGTATAGTTCCGTAGTATTGAATGGGGGTGTGGCGAAGTTGGTTATCGCGCCGGCCTGTCAAGCCGGAGATCGCGGGTTCGATCCCCGTCACTCCCGGTATTCTTGAACAAGGAACGTTTGAGAAGAAATGGGGATAATATCCACTGGAGATATTGACCTTTCATTTTCGGGCTGTAGCGCAGTGGCTAGCGCGCGTGGTTCGGGATCACGAGATCGGAGGTTCGAATCCTCTCAGCCCGAGGATATTTTTATCTTCATTTGCCGCTTTTCTGTAAATCATGCTGAGGTTTAAAGAGACTTGTTCAGTTTATTGAATCTTTATCCGATCATAAAGTGAGTGTGATGAGATCCATAGCTTTTTTCATTTCTATACTTATTTTCTCTGTAAGTTTACCCCTTTTGGGTGAAGGTGTTTCGGTAACGCTGAAGAAGGGAGACACTCTTTACAAAATTTCTAGAGAGTACAAAATTCCTGTAACAGATATCATTAAATACAACGAAATAACAGACCCGGGAAACCTTATGGTGGGTATGATCATAAGGATACCTTCTGTTTATATTGTAGAAAAGGGAGATACCCTCTACGGTGTTTCCAAGAAATTTAATATGAAGATTGAAGATCTTTGTTCTGTTAATGGAATTGATACTGATCATCTGCTTAAAATCGGGGAAAAACTGTATATCCCTCAGGAGAAAAAACCGGAAACTAAGCCGCTCACTGTACAAAACAATGATACAGTAAGGGAAGAGGATTCTCATAACGATATTCTGTGGCCGCATGAAGGGAAAAGAATACCTATAACCGGAAAACTCAGGGGAGAAGAGATTATCGGTAAAAGAGGGGATACAATCATCTCAGTATCTACAGGCAGAGTGGTATGGGTTGCACCATACCGGGGGTACGGTAACTTGATAATGATCGAAACTCCCAATAAAATGATATATGCCTACGGCGGAAACGAAGAAACCCTGGTAAGGGTGGGAGATGTTGTGACACCGGGTACTAAAATAGGAAAAATGGGTATTGACCCTATTGAAAAGAGTGCAAAAGCCTATTTCTTTGTGTATAAGGAAGGTAAACCGGTAGATCCGGTTAAAGCTCCCCGGGGGTAAGGTATGAAGGGTGTTAAAATTATAGGTATTTCCGGAGGGTCAGGGTCCGGTAAAACAACGATTGTAGAGAAAATTGCCGAAATTATACCTGATTTCTTATTTATCCCTCAGGACAACTACTATAAATCCGCTGAATATATCAATAATAAAAATATTACAGCTTTCAACTTCGATCATCCGGATGCTTTCGACAATGAGTTGATGATCTCACATCTTAAAAAACTTAAAGAATATAAACCCATCGAAATGCCCCAGTATGACTTTGTCCATCATCGGAGAAAAGAGGAGTACATTCATCTTGAGCCTAAAAAACTTGTGATCTTCGAAGGGATAATGATATTTTTTGAGAAGAAAATAAGGGAGCTTATTGATCTCAAGCTATACGTAGACACTCCTGATGATATAAGATTTATCAGGCGCCTTAAAAGGGATACCTCTGAAAGGGGCAGAACCATGGATTCGGTTATCACTCAGTATGCAGAAGTCGTCCGGCCTGGACATTATGAGTTCATTGAACCTACTAAACGGTATGCTGACCTCATTATCCCGGAAGGTGGATTCAACAGAAATGCTTTATATGCATTGATACCTTTCTTGAAAACGATTAGTGATCAATGAGGTCGCAAAAAAAAGGAGAAAATATATGAAAAAAAGAAGTTTGTTCATTGTTTTATTGATTTTGACTGCAGCAGCAGCATCATTTGCAGAAAATACCATAAAGATAACCTTTACCAACAACACCGGATATACGATTAAAGAATTTTACGTGTCTCCGACAAGTCATGACGATTGGTATGATAATCTTTTAAAAGACGGAGATGTCCCTACAGGAAAATCTGTTGATATCTGGATTCCGGACTATGGAACAGATGAGCAGGTGTATGATTTGATGGCGGTAGACGTTGAAGGCGACAGTTATTCAAAGTATGAAGTCGACCTTTCTTCCCAGGATAATAGAACAGTAGAGTTTACATTTGACGATTATGAGGAAAATACCGATAGTTCCGGTACTATGGATGGAAATGATTACAACTCCGGATATATGGATGGTTACAGGGATGCCTTCCGTGATGCCTATAGCGAAGCATTTAAAGAGGGATTTAAAGCCGGCCTGGAAGCAAATAACTAGTTTTTATCAAGCTTAAATTTGGCATAACTATCCTTTATGTAGTGGAAGGAGAAATTTTCGGGAACAGGATCATCTCCTCCTTTAAAAAACAGATTTGTGCAACGCAGTACTCTTGTAACAGCAAGCAAAAGCCCCTTTAAAACGCCATGGTGATGGATTGAGTCCATAGCATAACGTGAACAGGTTGGAGTATAGATGCATGAAGGGGGCAGCAACGGGGATAAAAGCTTTCTATACAGAAATATTGGTAACATGAAGAGATATCTGAAGAATTTCATGCCGGGATTCTACATCAAGAGATAAAACTATACAAGTAGCCACCCTTGAGGCTTGATTTTATCTGTAAATATCATTAAACTACCGAGGAATTATTGGTTAAGATAATTTCCAGGAGGATATAATGGCTGGACCTGTTTCAAAGAATGCCCGCCGTGAAGGTGCTCATCAGTTAGTGAGCAGATGGGGCGGAGAAATTAAGATGAAATCCGTTTTTGAAAACGGCCGTTTGCGACATATGGCTGTGTGCTCAAAAACAGGAAACACTGCACGGAAACCAAAAGATCTTATGTAACAAATGTAATGATCAATACAAAAGACCTGCTCTTGAAGCAGGTCTTTTTTGTTTAATACGGTAAAAATGAATTGCGGACATATACTTTAAAACATAATGATTTACAATTCAGCCCTTATTATTACCGTTCGCGGACAATTATGTCTATACAGAAAGAAAAAACCAGTGTTGAAGAATAACCCTGTATAATGGAACAAATATATTTAAAAGGAGAAATAGATGATTAAAAAACTAATTTTGATCGCAGTAACCGTTCTTCTGATCGGGTTTCCTCTGTGGGCGAATGGTAGTTCCGATTCGGATACTACAGCGCCGGCGGCCACCGTACAGGGTTTTGACTGGCAAAGTCAGAAAGGCACTACAATCAAGATAATGGCCAACAAACACCCCTGGGTAGAAATTATCGAACCCAAAATTGCCGAATTTGAGAATCTTACCGGCATAAAAGTTAATTTGGCTGTTTATCCTGAGGATCAGTTTCGAACAAAAAGAACAGTTGAAATGGTTTCTGGAGCATCAGATGTAGATGTATTTATGTTAATGCCTGGTAATTCTTTAGCCCAGTATCATCAAGCTGGTTACGTAGCTCCTCTGGATGATATGATGCAGTCCAAGAATTTGTTGTGGCCAGAGTATGATCTCAATGATATTTTCAAATCCGCACTTGATGCAGGCGTAAAAGATGGGAAACACTATACCATTCCGATCCTGCTTGAAACTTCTCTTTTAGCTTATAACAAGGAAATATTCGAAAAATATAATGTTGAAGTTCCTAAAACAATGGAAGATTTGGAAGCAGCTGCAAAAAAAATCTACGAAGGTTCTAACGGGGATATCTATGGAATAACCCTGCGGGGGAAGAAAGCTTCTGCAACCTCTCAATGGGTAGATTTTTTACACTCATTTGGCGGGGAATGGCTTGAAAATGGTAAATCAGGAATCGCCTCTGATGATGCTATTGCAGCTACTGACTACTATGGAAGGCTCCTGAGGCTCTATGGCCCTAAGAGCGCTCCGAGTAATAGCTGGTATGAAAGTATTTCTATTTTCATGCAGGGAAAAGCCGCAATGGTTTACGATGCGAGTGTTTTCAAACCAAATTACGAAAATCCTGAGAAATCTGCTATAGCAGGAAAAGTTGGATATGCCCGTATCCCTGAAGGACCTGCAGGTGCAATCCCCCACGTTTCTAACTGGGCACTTTCAATTTATAGTAACTCAAAGAACAAGGAAGCTGCATGGCTCTTTATCCAGTGGGCAACAAGTAAGAAAATTGCACTCGAAGGACTTCTTAAGGGTATACCCTCAGCCAGAAATTCAGCATGGGAAAGTGATGATTTTAAAAATGGCGATACTACTCCTGAATGGACACAGGCATCGATTGCAAGTTACAAAGTAGCATCTCCTATATGGAATCCTCCTGTGATTCCTGTTGGTGAGTGTCGTGATGCTGCCGGTAGTGCAATTGTAGCTTCAATACTGGGAGAAGATGTTAAGAGTGCTAGTGTGGAAGCAGCAAAAGCTATGGATGCTGTTTTAAGTAAATAAATAGTGGAATATTGGAGATGGCTGAAACATTTTATAAACAGTTTGAACTTCAAGGGAAAACGGCTCTTATTACAGGTGCTGCAGGATCTATATGCGGTACAATGGCTGAAAAGCTTGCATCTAGTGGAGTTAAGGTCCTGCTGCTTGACATAAACCGTGAAAAAGCTGAGAAAAGAGTTTCAGTAATCCGTCAATCCGGAGGCACTGCAGAGTTTTATCTCTGCAGTGTTCTGGATGAAAATAAATTAGAAGAAATAAAAAAAGTTATAATAAGGGATCATGGAGTTCCCGATTTCCTTATTAATGGTGCAGGGGGAAATCACCCGGACGGCTCAACTTCACAGAAGTTTTATTCATTGTCTGAAAAGGGAACAGACAATAATACAGATTTCTTTGATATGGAGATTTCGGGATTTAAGAATGTTTTTAATCTTAATTTTTATGGTACATTCATACCGACCAAGATATTTGGAAAGGAAATGGCCTTACGGGGAAAAGGATCAATTGTAAACATATCATCCATGAGCGGAATTGTTCCATTAAGTAAAGTAGTTGCATATTCTGCTGCAAAATCAGCTGTTATAAACTTTACGAAATGGATGGCTGTGTATCTTTCCAAAAGTGGAGTGAGAGTAAATACAATTGCACCAGGATTCATAATGACAGAGCAGTCTAAATTTCTTCAATTTGACCAAGAAACCGGAGAAATTAATGAACGAGGAAAGGATATCATTGCACACACCCCCATAGGACGTTTTGGGGAACCCGAAGAACTTACAGGTACTTTAATTTGGCTCTTATCTCAAGCGTCAAATTTTGTTACCGGTGGAGTTTTTCCGGTTGATGGTGGATTTTCCTCTTATACTATATAATAAACAGCAGAGGTTTTTATGGAAACAAAAACGAAGTACGTATTTACGCTTCCAGCTCTTGTTCTCATTGGAATAATAGTTATGTTCCCTATTGTGTATAACTTATTTATGAGTATGAACACATGGTATGTTGCAAGCGGAAAAGGTTTGGAATGGGTTGGAATAAAAAACTATCTTAATCTGCTGTCTGATAAAAGGTTTCTCAATTCTCTTATCGTAACATTTTTATTCAGTTTGGGCGCACTCGTTTTTGAAGTAGTTTTAGGAACTTCTCTTGCTCTTTTCTTGAACAGGGAATTTCGGGGAAAGAACCTTGTAAAACTTATTTTTCTCTTTCCTATCGCTGCTACACCGGTTGCTGTTTCGTTAATATGGGGGATGATGTACAATTATGATTTGGGAATAATTAATATTATGCTTCAGAATATAGGTTTAAAACCGCTTCTTTGGCTGGCCTCCCCTAAATTAGTGATCCCGGCATTAATAATAACAGATACGTGGCAATGGACACCACTTATACTATTGATTGTTCTGGCTAATTTAGAATCTCTACCGACAGACCCGTTTGAAAGTGCAAAGGTAGATGGAGCAAATATTATGCAGGTGATATTTCATATTACAATTCCCATGATAAGACCGGCGATAGTAGTTGCAGCAATGATTAGATCTATTGATGCTATAAAAACTTTTGACATGATCTATGTAATGACACAGGGTGGACCGGATATAGCATCTGAGAATCTTAATCTGTATATTTTTCAAACAGGTTTCTCATACTTCAGAATGGGTACTGCTTCAGCGCTTGCAATTGTTTTGTTCGCTATAGTTCTTGCATTCAATGTGTTCCTTTCCATTATTAGAAAATCAGGAGAGAGACTATGATAAAATCAGTGAAAACAACTCTTTTTTACCTCGGTGTAATTCTAATTTGTCTAATTCCTGTTTTTGTATTTTTATGGATGTTTATGACAGGACTTAAATCACAGGCGGATAACCTTTCAATCCCTCCTAAACTTATTTTTTCACCTACTTTTGCGAATTTCAAGGATGTCTTTGGGCAGGGAAATTTCTTTAATTATCTTTTAAATAGTACCATCGTTGCAACTTTTTCAGTTGTTATAGCATTGCTTTTTGGGCTTCCAGCCGCTTATGGAATCGCTAAATATCGAATGCAGAAAATTGGACTTGCGCTCCTGGTTGCCAGAATGGTTCCTTTTATATCATACTTAATACCCTGGTTTATTGTATTTAGATCCCTCGGTCTTATTGATACTTATATTGCTCTTATTACTACTCATTTAATTATTACATTACCATTTGTAATCTGGATAATGGTTAATTTCTTTGAAGGAGTACCAGCCTCTCTTGAAGAAGCTGCCCGTGTTGATGGTTGTACGACCTTTCAGGCATTTACACGAATTTTGATACCTGTTGTCCGAAATGGTATATTCACCGCAGCGGTATTAAGCTTTATTTTTTCCTGGAATCAGTTCCTTTTTTCCCTGATTTTATCCGGGAACAATACAATGACAGTACCCGTTGCTGTGTTCCAATTTATTTCTTATGATGAAATTAACTGGGGAGGGCTGGCTGCTGCTGCTTCTGTCATTACAATTCCTCCTTTGGTAATGACTGTATTTATACAAAAATACATGATAAAAGGCTTAACATCAGGAGCAGTAAAGGGTTAAAATATATCTATGTATGAATATAAAAAGAAGAATTTTTCTATCATATTTTGTTCTTGTACTGCTCGTGATAATTTATCTTGGGCTGATGTTTTTGCTCAGGACATTTCAATCAGAAATAAACAAGGATATATCAGAGTTTTATAGCGCCCAGGAGGTATGGAATAATCTGCTGATCTCAATCAATGAGCTTCAAATTAACTGGGCAGATGGTAAGACCTATAATAATCTAAAAAAGGAATATAATAAGCTTGAGGTGTCCTTAATGGATATCTCAAACGGAGCACACAAAAATACTTTTTTTATAACGTATGATCTTAATAATAGACGGAAAGCATTGTATAGAACCTGGTCAATTGCCGGAGAAAGTGTTAAAGAGATTATAAACACGATAGAAAGCCAGGATTTTCGTACAATTATCAGTAAGGTCCAAAAGCAGCCAGGGTTGCAGAGATTAAATAAGCTTTGGATGGATTTGTATATTAATAACCATGTCTCAGATAAAAAGGACATGTACTTACTAAAGCAGGTCCTTGATAAGATTGAATTCTTTCCTATATACAGTGACACATTAAACCATCTTTTTAAAGTATGTATAAATGATGCTGATTTGGTTGCGAACGATATTAGTAGTATAGGTCTCTGGCTTTCAGCCTGCTTTTTTGTAGTATTTCTACTGTCATATATGATATTGGCAATAATTTTTGCTGAGTCATTATCCCGGCCTATTATAGGTCTTAGTGTGGAGTTGTCAAAATTTGTTGGTCAAACATTAAAATTGGAAAGTCACCACCATGACAATGAACTTATTATTTTAAAAGATTCTGTAAAAAACCTTATGGATCATTATATATATCTTTCTGAGCTTGCAGAGGATCTTGCGATAGGGAATCTCACCACGCCTATTGTAGATTTACAAAATCAGGGATTGATAGGTAATTCGTTGAAAAATATTAATATATATTTGAATGAACTTGCTGAAACGAGTAACTGGATTAAAAACGGTAACTATGGGGTAAAGGTTAGGGTGAAATCTGATAACGACATACTTGCAAAGAATTTCAATATCATGTCAGGCGTCATTAAAGAGCAGATAACTACTTTAAGAAATATGTTTGAGACCGTTGAAGAAAGTATAGTCGTCATTAATAAAAGAGGTGAGATTAGTGAGTTAAATACCAATTTTCTTCAATTAACCGGTTATGAATCGGACTATTTTAAAGAAAAGGAGAAAAATGTTCTAAGAAATATTTTTCAAGAAGATATCGTTTCCGAATTTATGGCAGAAGATAAAAATGGGACACCTTGTTACACCACTATACTAAATTCAAAAAAAGAGCACATACCTGTTAAAATAATACCGAGGTTCTTACCTGAAAATACTGGAGATAGCAAACGTGTTATGCTCTTTATCACAAATGAATCCATTAAGTACCGGGCTGAAAGAGAAAAGAAGCAATTAAAAGCTCATGCCATGGAAGCTGAGCTGAAAGCTTTACGGGCCCAGATTAATCCTCATTTTCTTTTTAATACTCTTAACGGAATTGCACACCTTGTTGAAAGCGGCTCAGAAAAAGCGGTTCAGATGATAGAAAAACTTTCTGAAATATTCCGCTATTCCCTTGCCTCTACAAGAAAAGAAAATGTTTTCTTAAGGGAAGAAATTGAAATAATTAAACAGTATATGGAAATTGAGAAAATGAGATTTGGCAATAATTTACTCTTTAATTTATATGAAGAGGGGGACTACGGAAATAATAAAATCCCGCCTATGTTAATCCAGCCTATAGTAGAGAATGCGGTAAAATATGGAAGAAATAATGAAGGAAAGATAGAAGTTAGTATACACATTACAAAAAATAACGGACTCCTTAAAATTTGGATAGCAGATAAAGGGTTGAAAGTATTAGACCAAAATGTTCTTTTAAGTCAGAACGGAACTGGAATAAAAAATGTAAATAAGCGTTTGGTTAGTCTTTTCAATAATCAGTTGCAATTCTTTAATAATAAGCCAAGCGGACTTAAAGTTTTAATTGAAATACCGGAGGAGTTTGGTGCACAAGATTAGAACAGTTATTATCGATGATGAAGAACCTGCAAGGGAACGAATTAGTTATTTATTAAAGGAGTTTCAGGAAATAGTAGTCGTTGGAGAAGCTGAAAACGGTGAAAAGGGATTGGAAATAATAAATAAGCAAAAACCGGATCTTGTATTTCTGGATATCCAGATGCCGGTAAAAGATGGTTTCCAGCTACTTAGCGAATGTACGTATAGTCCTGCAGTAGTTTTTGTAAGTGCGTATGATGAATATGCATTAAAAGCATTTGATGTCAGCGCTGTTGACTACCTTCTAAAACCCTACACCAAAGAAAGATTTGTTCAATCTGTAAATAAAGTAGTTGGGGCTGTTGACAATTCAGCTTTCTGGGATGAGAAAATCAGTACACTCTTAAGATATTATGAAAATAAACAGGAGCCTCTCGATTTTATCACCATTAAAAAAGGGTTAACGTATAAAATTTATGAAACTGATAACATTGATTTCTTTAGAATGGATGATGGACTTTTGTTTCTTTACTCAAATGGAGAAAAGTTAAATATGGAAGGTACTCTGTCAAGTTTGGAAGGTAAATTGGACACTAATAAATTTTTTAGAGTACACCGGAATTCAATAGTAAACCTTAAAAAAATTATTGAATTAGTTCCATGGGGGCAGGGGAGGATAGCCTTGAATTTCGGAGAATCCGGATCTGTCCATGTCAGCAGAGATAAAATTAAACCTTTAAAGTATAGAATAGGTCTTAAATTATAGAAACATCTGCAATACATCCATTGCTTCATCAACTTCCATCTTCCCTATTATAAGAGGTGGAACAAGCCTCAGCACGTTGGTACCAGCTGTACCGACTATAAGTCCCTGTTCCCTGCAGGAGGCAGCAACCTCCGAGGAGCTTCCTTCTATTTCAATCCCGATCATTAAACCCTTTCCTCGAATTTCCTTGATTTTCTCGGACGATGAGTTAAGCTCCTCTAGCTTTTTACCAAGATAAGACGATGTTTCTTTGATTCTACCTAATAGATCATTATCAATAAGCTCAGTAAGCACGGTAAGAGCACCGCTGCACACCAGAGGGTTGCCCCCAAAGGTAGCAGCATGGTCGCCGGGTTCAAACAGATTATAATCTTCAGTTGCAAGGATAGCCCCAATAGGGAGGCCTCCGCCAAGCCCCTTCGCCAGACAAACAATATCCGGTGCAACTCCGTATTGTTCGTGAGCAAAAAGTGTTCCGGTTCTTCCTATACCACATTGTACCTCGTCAAATATAAGAGCAATGTTGTTTTTTGTGCAGAACTCCCTGACATTTACAAGGTATTCTTTATCTGCAGGATGAATACCACCCTCGCCCTGAACAGGTTCCAGAATTACAGCACAGGTTTCATCATCAGTCTTTTGCTTTAAATCCTCAAAATCATTGAATTCTGCAAAAACCACACCTGGAAGCAGAGGAAGAAATGTCTCCTGGTATTTCATTTGACCGGTAAGAGACAGAGATCCAGATGTCCTCCCATGAAAAGATTTGTTCATGGCAAGAATCTTCCATGCACCTTTTTTTTTCTTTTTACCGAACTTTTTTGCGAGCTTAAGTGCAGCTTCGACGGCCTCGGTACCGCTGTTGCAGAAAAAGGACTTGTCAAAACTGCTGTTTTCTACAAGCTTTTCAGCCAGATCAGCCTGCAGATTGTTAAGAAAAAGGTTTGAAAAGTGAATTATCTTACCTAATTGTCCTGAAACTGCTTTATTGAAGGTATTGTTATTGTACCCCAGGGAATTAACAGCAATTCCGGAAAGAAAATCAAGATATTTTTTCCCTGTGCTGTCAGTAACGTAGCAGCCTTCCCCGGATACAAGTGTTATCGGAATTGAGTTGTATGTATGCATAATGTATTTTTCATTTTTTTCTTTTGTTGAATCCATAATTAGTCCCTTTTTATTAGTGTTCCTATTCCTTTGTTTGTAAATATTTCTAAAAGAATGGAATGTTCTATACGGCCGTCAATAATGTGAACTGCTTTTACACCCTCTTTAACTGCATTCATTGAGCAGCTGATCTTTGGAATCATCCCACCGGAAATTATCCCCGATTCAATCAATTTATCAGCTGAATCAAAGGTCAACTTTGTAATAAGGGAATCAGGGTTGTTTACATCGGAAAGAATTCCCGGAGTATCGGTCAGATAGATAAGTTTTTCAGCTTCAAGAGCACCTGCTATTGCAGCGGCGGCATCATCTGCGTTTATGTTGTAAGTATCTCCCTTGAGATCCGAGGAAACCGGTGCGATTACCGGGATAAAATTACTGTCCATCAGAACTGTAATAAGTCGGGTGTTTACCGTTTCAACTTCTCCGACAGAGCCTATGTCTGTTCCTGAAACCTCAACCTTCTTAGCAATAATTGTATTACCGTCTTTTCCAGAGATACCTGCTGCCATGATATTGTGTTTCTGAAACAGGCCTGATATCTCTTTGTTGACCTTGCCTGAAAGAACCATTTCTGTAATTTCCATTGTTTCCGGATCGGTTATTCTCAAACCGTTATGAAAACTTGAATCCTTTCCTGTTTTTTTAAGCATCGTGCTTATTGCCGGCCCTCCGCCGTGAACAACCACAGGTTTCATTCCAACAAGTTTCATAAGGACAATATCCTCTATAACCTTGTCTTTTAGGTGGGTATCTGTCATTGCACTTCCGCCATACTTAATAACAATAATTTTGCCGAAGAAATCTTTTATATAAGGGAGTGACTCGATAAGTATATTGGCTTTTTCGATGAGCTTTTGCATTGGCTTTCCCCTTGCTAAGTAGTATATTCAGCATTAATCTTTACATAATCATAACTAAAGTCACAGCTCCAGGCTGTTGCAGAGGAATCTCCGTCCGAGAGTTTTATGGTAATAAATATATTTTTTTCTTTCAAAATACCAGTTACAGAACCAGTATCAAAATGGTGAGGCTTCCCTTTCTCCATGAGACAGGCATATCCGGGAGCCCCCTGAAAGTATATCGACACTCCGTCGGGATTAAAGTCTGCGCCTGAGTATCCCATGGCAGCCACAATACGGCCCCAGTTGGGATCCCTTCCAAAGAAAGCAGTTTTTACAAGGTTGGACGATGAAACCGACCGTGCAATCAGTCGTGCATCCTTTGCACTCTTTGCCCCGGTTACTTCAAATTCAAGAAGTTTGGTTGCCCCTTCACCGTCCGCAGCTATAGATTTTGCAAGGTAACGGCATACCAGGGTAAGAGCTTTTTTAAAGGTAAAAAAATCGTCAGTTTCTTTGTCAATGACCTTGTTGCCAACTTTACCGTTAGCAAGGATAATTACCATATCGTTGGTGCTTGTATCTCCGTCTACACTTATCATATTAAAGGATTCAGCAACTGCAGCCTTTATAGCTTCTGAAAGAAGCCCGGGATTGATTGCCAGATCAGTGGTTAAAAAAGAAAGCATGGTAGCCATGTTGGGATGAATCATTCCCGAACCTTTTGCCATCCCGCTTAAAGTAACCTGCTTCCCGTCAATATCAAATTGGATAGAAGCTGTTTTTGTGAAGGTATCGGTTGTCAGTATTGCTTCAGAAGCAGTTTTGAATCCTTTTTCGGGATCTACTTTGGTAAAATCCAACATGGTAACAGATTCTTTTATCTTTTCTATGGGAAAATCAACTCCGATAACACCTGTTGAAGCGGTCAGTATTTCGTCAGGGGCGGCTCCTGTAATTGAGGCTGCAGCTTCGGCGAACGTCTCGTTTCCTTCTTTCCCCTTTTCTCCTGTACATGCATTTGCATTGCCGCTGTTAACAGCAATTCCCCTGAAGTAACTGGTTTGCGTTAGCAGTTCTGTATTGCGTTGAACGCAGAAGGCCTTTACCTTATTGGTTGTAAAGGTACCTGCTGCCGCTGCCGGCACGTCGCTGAGTATTACAGCAGTATCAAGCCCGCTTTTTTTTATACCGGAACGAAACCCGACAGCTTTAAATCCCTCCGGGGGGATTATAGTATCCTTCAGTAAATTCACTTTATTCTCCTTATGGAACAATCGGAATGTTCTTTAGTCCTGTGGTTTCGTCGAAATGAAAGCGAATATTCATATTTTGGACTGCTTGCCCTGCCGCTCCTTTAATCAGGTTATCGATGGCGCCGACTACAATTGCTCTGCCGGTTCTTTTATCCGTGACAAAACCTATATCAACATAGTTTGAATACCGGACAAATCTGGTTTCCGGTAAATATCCCGGTTCAAGAATGCGGATGAATGGGTCATTATTATAAAAATCCTTGTAAATACGGTATAATTCATCAGCAGTTGTGTCAAAGAGCAGGTTTGTATAGGACGTAGTCAGGATACCTCTACTCATAGGAATAAGATGCGGGGTAAAATTTACCCTCACTTCTTCACCCGCAGCAAGGGAAAGTTCCTGTTCAATTTCGGGGGTATGCCGATGGGCTGCAACTTTATAGGCTTTGACACTTTCATTGCATTCAGGGTAATGCACCCCCAGAGAAAGCGATCTTCCTGCACCTGAAACCCCTGACTTTGCATCGATTATTACGGAAGATGTATCGATAAGTTTGTTTTTCAATAGAGGCGTGAGGGAAAGAATACTGCAGGTAGTATAACAACCGGGATTCGCAATAAGGGCTTTCCCGGGAATTATGTCTCGATAAAGTTCACAGAGGCCGTATACTGATGTTTCCAGTATTTCTGTATTGGTATGGTTTAGTCCGTACCACTGTTTGTACACTTCAGGATTATTCAGACGGAAGTCTGCCCCTAGATCAATAACTACAGTTTTTTTAAGAATATCTTCGGTGATTTGGGGAAAAGTGAGACCATGAGGTAGTGCCAGAAAAACTGCATCGCACTCTTCGGCCATCTCGGTTACATCCATGGAAACACATTTTTCAGTAATGCTATCCCTGAAGTTGGGATATACTTCGCTGAACTTTATGCCCTCGTAACTCCTTGACGAAATATACTTTAGCTCTACTTCAGGGTGATGATTAAGTAATCTTACAAGTTCCTGCCCTGCATAGCCTGTTGCACCTATAATGCCGGTTTTAATCATGGAGATATGATAAGAACCTATGGTTTTACTGTCAATCGGAAATAGATCTATAAACAACAACATATTCTAATAGGGGCTTTAAAATAATTAATTTTTATTCTATTTTAATAAGAACTATGTGAAGGAGCGGAACATTGAGGATAGGCGGCAAAGTTTTTGATTTTAAAAATGAGTGCTATATAATGGGAATTCTTAATATAACTCCGGATTCATTCTCCGACGGCGGGAGATACATGAATATCGATTCAGCTGTAAAACAGGCAGAAATAATGGCTGCTGAAGGAGCTGCCATTATTGATGTTGGAGGAGAATCCACACGCCCCGGTCATGTAGCGGTTAGCGCAGATGAAGAAATCGAAAGAGTTATCCCTGTCATAAAAGAACTGGTAAAAAGAGTTGATCTTCCTGTCTCGATAGATACTTCCAAGGCAGTTGTCGCACGGGCTGCAGTGGATGCCGGAGCTTCTCTGATTAATGATGTATGGGGTTTTAAGCGGGATAAGAATATTGCTGCAATAACCGCGGAGATGGAAGTTCCCTGCTGTCTTATGCACAACCGGGAAAACAGAAACTATTCTGATCTCATTGGGCAAATCACTGCCGAGCTCAAGGAGAGTGTAGAATGTGCACTGAAAGCCGGAGTCAGGGAGGATAGGATAATACTTGATCCGGGCATAGGTTTCGGGAAGGATCCGGTACAAAACCTCATTGTTATGAACAACTTGGAAAAAATTTCAGAAATCGGATTTCCCTGGCTTCTAGGAGCTTCAAGAAAATCAATGATAGGAAAAGCATTGGATCTGGAGGTGGATGAACGGTTGGAAGGGACAGTAGTAACCACAGTGATGGCGGTTATGAAGGGTGCTTCGATTATTCGGGTGCATGATGTTAAGGAAAACTTCCGTGCTGTAAAAATGACGAAAGCAATTCTGGAATCAGGATCTCTGCAGTGACCGGAAAGAATCTAGTCTACATTGGGGTTGGTTCCAACCTGGGAAACAAGTATGAAAATATAAGTCAGGCAAAAAAGCTCCTGAATGAAGCTACCCACACTTCAGTTGTGGCGGTGTCCGGTTTATATACTACCGAGCCCTTCGGCGATGTCCCCCAGGAAGACTTTCTTAACGGTGTTTTTAAAATACAAACATCACTTAACCCTGAAGCGTTATTAACTTTTCTCAACAGAGTTGAAAGTATACTTAAACGGGAAAGAACAATACGATGGGGCCCCCGGACATTGGATCTTGATATTTTATTTTACAATGATGAAGTGATACATACTGAAAAACTGATAATTCCCCATCCCGGAATAGAAAAAAGGCTTTTTGTCTTAACACCGCTGAATGATTTAATCCCTGATTACCAGCATCCGGTCCTTAAGAAATCCTGTAAAACCCTCGAGATGGAATTGCGGAGCGTTGATGATTCAGCTATTAATCCTGCCGGATTGTTTCTGTAGCGGTAGCGTGATCGTAAAGGTTGTCCCTGCCTCCTTGGTTGAGGATGCTTCTATCGACCCATGGTGGTTGGTAAGTATCGAGTATACTACCGAAAGTCCAAGACCCGTACCCTTCGATTTTGTTGAGAAAAAGGGGTTGAAGATTTTCATAACCTTATTTGCAGGAATTCCTTTCCCAAAATCTGTTACTGAAACTACAATTGTTTTACCATATCTGTCGTTTGTTGTGGTAATTGTAATTTCTCCATTGTCATCCAATGCCTGAACAGAATTTATTATCAGATTGATAAATACCTGCTTGAGTTGGTTTTTATCTCCCATAACAGTATACCTTAATGCGTCAAGGTAAAGACTTGTTGAGGTCTTTTTGCCGGTCAGAGCGATTTTTACCGATTGATTAATTATTTCATGCAGGTCAGTTGGCTCATATACAGATTCTCTACCCTTTGAAAAGGTAAGAAGCTGACTCGTCAACGAAGAAGCATTTCTGCTCGCTTCCAGGGCATCTTCAAGATATTCCATCTGTTCCGGATTATTCATTTCTGCAAGAGCAAGGGAAAGATTTCCGTTGATTATGGTCAGCATATTGTTAAAGTCATGAGCAATTCCGCCGGCAAGGATGCCGATTGATTCAAGTTTTTTTGTTGTTATCAGCTGTTCCTTTAGCCGCACCGATTCGGTAATATCATTACCTGCAATCAGCAGGTATTTCTGTCCGGTGATCTTTATCATATCAAAGGATGCTAGTATTATTTTTCTAAGTCCCCATTTTGTATTGATATAAACATTTCTATTTACTACCGGCGAACCTTTTTTTAACAGATGTACAAGCTCCCGGTTATCTTTGTTATTGATCAGAAGTTCATTAATGATAAATGACATATCCTTTAACTCTTCATGTGAAAAACCGGTGACATGCTTCGCTTTATTATTTGCATCAATAATATTTCCTGTTTTTATATCAAAAAGAAGTAAACCTATAGGACTTGAGTTGAAAATAACAGAGAATTTTTTTTCAGATTCCCTGTGCTTAAGCATCAGAGATTCTTTCCTGTTGATTTCATCCTGAAGCACCACCATAATCCGCTGATCAACAGCTGTGATAATTTTCCCAATCAGTTTTCCTTTCTTATTTTTATAGGAAAAGGCTGATATACGAACCGGTATATCCTGATTTGTTTTTGTTGTGAAGATATTACCCAGATATGTGTCGTCTTTAAGAATTTTATTTTTAAAAAGATAGCTATAGTGTTTTTGCAACAGTTCATTAACAGTATAACCTGAAACAGCAATTGTCTGATTGTTCACAAAGACAATTCTATCATCCAGATCAAGGATGATAATCAAGTCAGAAACATGGTTGAGAAGATCGGTCTGCACAATTTTAGGAACTTCGACCAGAAGATGGTATTTGAAGATGACATATGCAATTGTAGAAAGCCAGAATGCGAGAAATACAGGAAGAAAGGGAGGCGGATAGGTTTCAAACAAACTATAGATAATCTTTCTGTAAACAAGGAGTAGAATAGAAAGAACGAGCGTACTTGTAATAATTAAAGCCGACTGCTTTTCCCGTATCGTTCCTCTGTTTTTTCTTTTCCATCCGTAAAGCAGGATAAGACTTGCGGAAATTAAAACAAGGCAAATACCAAGACTAATGATATAGGGGTAAGAGTGAAGAGCCTGGTACTTCAGTAACCCAGACCCTGGAATGATACGCAAAGTGCTGTCTTTACTCTCACGCAGGCTGGTTATAAAAAGAAACACCGGAATTACATAAAGAAAATTAATACTACTGCTAACCTTTTTGTTTTCCGGTATGGTAAGCGTACAGATAAACTGGAAAAACAGTACAGGAAGGAAAAACCAGGCGAAAGACATGATTATAAGCAGTTTTTTGGTGGTTTCTAATGATGTGGATCCCGGGAGAAAATAAAAAGAGGCAGAAAGCAGCGAAATTATCAATGAAAGACGAAAAAAGCTTCTGTTAAGGAAGGAGTATTTGTTTATAAAAAGAGAATACAAGCCAAGAAAAAGAGAGAGTAATACGGAAGAAATAATTAAATGTAGATAAAGTGTAATCAAACTATTTTCTCCTCTGTAGAAACCATATTTTTCTTGCCACGCTGTTAAAGTTATTATACACTCTTGAGGAAGGGTGTATAATGATTAAACTTGATAAAATTAATAAAAAAATCCTAAAAATTGTTCAGAATGATGGCTCGATCACCAATTCCGAACTGTCAAAGAAAGTCGGACTTGCCCCGGCTAGTACTCTTGAAAGGGTTAGAAAGCTTGAGCAATCCGGAATAATTAGAAAGTATGTTGGACTGGTTGATCCCGTTAAAATTGGAAAGGAGATTACTGCCTTCGTCGAGATCACTCTGCTGCAGCATAATTCAGAGTTAATACATACATTTATCAATGAGGTAACTGTGATGCCGGAGGTGCTGGAATGTCACCATATTGCAGGTGATAAAGACTTTCTGCTGAAAATAGTCACCGCTGATTTAAAACAATATAAAGAATTCGCACTTGAAAAACTGGCTGAATTAAAGGGCGTGGGGAAGATACAAACTTTATTCTCCCTGAATACTGTTAAGG
This sequence comes from Sediminispirochaeta sp., assembly GCA_024763455.1. Taxonomy (GTDB): domain Bacteria; phylum Spirochaetota; class Spirochaetia; order B11-G9; family B11-G9; genus B11-G9. Next base: position 18,487 of record JANTFL010000036.1, read on the forward strand.
ATACAACGGCTATTCCTATTGATTGAACCGCTCTATGATTTGGTAAATACAACAATTATCCATACTATGTACGGAAATAATGTTGACATATGAATATTATGCGAGTAAAGTGTTTTAATAAATAAGAGGAGATTATAGATGTCTGATGTTCTGGTATTGGGTGATGAAGCTTTAGCTCTTGGAGCGGTGGATGCAGGGTTATCGGTAGCCTATGGGTATCCGGGCACTCCGTCTACGGAGATTATTGAGTACCTGCAGAAGTATTCCAGAGAAAACGACCCTGACCTTATTGCACGGTGGTGTTCTAATGAAAAAACATCCTATGAAGGTGCCGTAGGGGTTTCGTATGCAGGCAAGAGGGCTCTTGTTACCATGAAACATGTAGGGCTGAATGTTGCAGCCGATGCATTTGTTAACTCTGCACTGTTGGATATAAACGGCGGCCTGGTCGTTGCTGTCTGCGATGATCCCGGTATGCATTCGTCCCAGAATGAGCAGGACAGCAGATTTTATGCAGATTTTTCCGGAATTATGTGTTTTGAGCCGCGGAACCATCAGGAAGTGTACGATATGACCCGTGATGCTTTTGAACTATCCGAACGGTTTAAGATTCCAGTTATGCTGAAGCTTGTTACCAGACTCTCTCACTCAAGATCTTCCATAACCAGAAAAAATACAACTGCGAAACCGGATAAAGGGAAAGCGCCGGACAGGCTTCGGTGGATGGCTCTCCCGTCACTCTCCAGGAAAAACTGGAGCGATCTTTTAAGCCAGCAGAAATACTTTGAAGAGTATTCTGAACATTCTGCCTACAATAAGCTTCATGTAAATAATGATTTTAACGAGTTTGGTGTCATTACAACTGGTCTCGGTGGAAATTACTATCTGGAAAATGCCGGGGATCTGGCAATCCAACCCCCTCATCTTCATATCGGGGTATATCCTGTACCTACTAATTTAATAAAACAACTAACGGATAAAGTAAAAAAGGTCATTATAATTGAAGAGGGATACCCATTTGTAGAGAGGATGATGAAAGGTATTCTCTCTACTTCCATCCCTGTGCATGGAAAGCTGGATCGTACTGTCCCTCCCTCTGGAGAATTAAACCCTGAAAATGTGCGTACCGCTATCGGTCTTGAACCAAAAGCGGCTAAGGGTACTGCTTCTGATCTGCCTGCTCGACCTCCGCAGCTTTGCAAAGGATGTCCCCATACCGACACCTTTACAGCGCTAAACCATGCTGTTGCTGACTTAACCGAAAGTATCGTAACAAGTGATATAGGTTGTTATGCACTCGGTGCTCTGCCGCCGCTTTCTGCAATAGAAACACTTCTTTGCATGGGGGCTTCTGTAGGAATGGCCAGGGGGGCCAGCGAGGCGGGACGAAAGAACGTCGTTGCCACCATAGGAGACAGCACTTTTCTTCATTCGGGAATAACCGCTTTGATCGATGCAGCATCTACAAACACCGATATGACTCTGATTATTATGGATAACAGTACCACTGCAATGACAGGAATGCAGGATACCATTGTGGCATCACCAAGAATCAAAGATATTGTTCTTGCCTGTGGAGTCGAACCTGAGCACCTTGTTGAGATAAAGGCTCTACACAAACATGATGCAGAAAATACAGAGATAATCAGGAAAGAGATAGAATATCACGGGTTATCCGTGATAATTGCACTTCGTGAATGCATTCATATTGTCGGAAAGAAAAAATAAGGAGTCCTTCCATGAGTAATAAAGATTCTTACGATATAATTCTAGCCGGTGTAGGAGGACAGGGAGTTCTCTCAGTCGCTGCTGTAGTTTCCCTGGCCGCATTGAAAGACGGCTATAAAATCAGACAGTCTGAGGTTCATGGTATGTCCCAGAGGGGTGGAGCAGTAGTCGCTAATATGCGGATCTCTACTGCTGTTATTGAGAGCGACTTGATACCAAAAGGGAATGCTGATGTCATTCTCAGTATGGAACCCGTTGAAGCTTTAAGATATCTTGATTATCTCAAACCTGATGGTTTTCTTATAACTGCTGCAGAACCGTATGTAAATATTCCGGATTATCCGGATCTCGAATATATTCATGGGAAAATATCGGCCCTTGATTCCAGTATAATTATACAGGCAAACGATCTTGCAAAAGAGGCAGGTTCCCTGCGGGCTGTTAATATGG
>JANTFL010000037.1 GCA_024763455.1 Sediminispirochaeta sp.
ATCGGAAACCAGTCGCCAAAGTACAGATAGAAGGTCTGTGCTGTTCTGTACACCGGAATCTTTACATTTTCGGCAGTGGAAACATAGAAAGGGAGCATGTTTCTTCCCCGTCCATAGGGATCTATTACAGCGGTAACTCCTGCGTTGGTGGACCTTACCAGGGTACGTCTGTTCTCAACTGCGCGGAAAAGAGCCGCAGTATAGTGCTGTGTTTCTCCGGATATGGTTTTTGACCATGAATCGTTGGAAAGATTTATAAGTATATCAGCACCATTTTTAAAAAAGCCGCGTGCAATGTATGGAAAGGTATCTTCGAAACATACAGGGGACCCAAAGGATACAGATTCTCCTTTCTTGTTTTTAATTTCAAATATAACGTTTGGCTCTCCTATGCTCCACCCCTGGGATGGTATCCCGAGGACATGTATGAAGAACATTCTGACAAGACTGAGATTCCAGAAGGGAATATTCTCTGCGAATGGTACCGGATGATTTTTGCCATAGTATTCAAGAATATCTCCCTCAGGGCTCACCAGCATCACTGCATTCAGGGCTGAGTATGTTTTCTGATCGAGGATATAAGGGCTTCCGATAAGGATTGGTGTATCAATTTCTTTCAGGAAATTATTGAAAGGATCTCCAGAGGGATTCCGGCTGTACCGTACACTGTTTTTTATGTAGGGATACCTGAAGGCATTCTCACTCCAGATAATAATATCCGGCTTGACGTCTGCTTTTTTCAGCGCTTCTCTGGTCAGGATCTGCCCCTGACGGATACTCTCCATCTCATTCCCTACCACCCAGGAGTCCGCATCCTGCTGAACCAGGACTGCATCCAGGGAGGTGGTTTCCTGATAGTTTCGTTTCAGGGAAAAAGCCCCGTATACCAGGGTTACTACCACAAGAAGCAGGGTAAATACTGCAGTTCGCCCTGCGGAACTGCGGAAAACCTTTGCCAGGGGTTTTGGATCGATTATTATTTCTAGGACAGCTGTATTTACCAGTGCGAAAAGAAACGAAACTCCCCACTGACCGGTGATATCAGCGATTTGAATCAAAGAGAGAAAGGTGGTGGAAGTATGTGCCAAAAGCCCCCATGGCAGGCCTAGATAACCGGTTGACTTTAAAAACTCATATACAATCCATACTCCTGCTGTCAGAAAGGGACGGATAGGGGAAGGATACTTTAATGCGGTAAAAAGTATTGGAGAGAGGACCAAAAAATAGAGTATATGCGCAGCAACGACCCCTGAAAGGGTCCAGATTGAGAAATCCTGGAAGTAAAGCAGCCAGAAATAGACCGCTATGGTGGATATCAGGGCAAAAAAAGCACCAAAGAGTACTGAATATGATACTTTATTCTGTTTGTAGAGGACATACAGGAAAGGTACAAGCGCTATGAATCCAAAAACCGGATTGCCATAGTGAAGCAGTTCATTCGGGAGGCCAAGGGCGTAGACAAGAGCTGATACCATAACGAGTATAAAATCTGTAAGCATCATGGAAGGATACTACCGCAGATGTGTTAACGGTTCAAGGGAAGATATTTGACGAAAAAAAAGATTTTGTTGATTTATAACCGGTTATCTAATAAAATGATGGTCGTAATGGAAAACTTAATTTCTCAACATAAAGCCGAGTATGGTACTTCTCCGGAAGTTATCGCTCAGGCGCCAGGTTCTTTTAATCTCATGGGTGCCAATACTGACCTCTGCGACGGATATGTTATTCAGACAACTATCCAGCACACAGTAAAGGTTGCGATCTCAAAGCGGAGCGATAACTCCCTGCGATTCTACTCCGTGGATTTGAATGAAAGGAAACGCACCACAATAGCAAATCTAAAATATAAAAGGGAAGACCGTTGGGCCAACTATGTAAAAGGGGTAATGTTTGAATTTATTCAGCAGGGATATTCCTTTTCCGGACTGGATGTATCCATAACCGGTACTATCCCCCAGGGGGTGGGGCTCGGCTCTTCCGCTGCAATAGGGGTTGCCACAGCCATTGCCCTTCAAAAACTGTTTGATTTTGAACTTGAAAGAATACAGATGGTTCAGTCTGCGTATCTTTCGGAAAGTGCGTTTATGGGAAAAAAGGAAAAGCTGACTGATCAGTTCACCTCGATGTTCAACACTGCTGACAATGCTGTGTATCTTGATGTACGGTCCCTGGATTATGCAAATATCTCTTTAAAGCTCGGCGAGTACGTTTTTGTGGTCATAAACAGCAATGTCCCGATCATCCCTATTAACGATGAGTTGGAGGAAATAATAACTACCTGCCAGGAATCTGTCGAGAAACTTAACTCGAAGAATCAAAGTTTAAATCTAAGGGACTACTCGGAGCTTGATTTGAAATCAAATCTCGGAGTCCTTAATGAATATTCCAGAAGATTATGCCTTCATATTATAGAAGAAAATAAGAGGGTGCTGGAAGGGAAAAGAATGCTTCAACAAGCTGATCCCCTATCTTTCGGCAGACTGATGAACAGATCTCATGAAAGTCTGAGAGACAACTTTGAAGTATCTTCACCGGAACTGGACTGGCTGGTTAAAAGAGCTTCGGAACTTGAAGGGTGTGCAGGTTCGAGAATGATCGGACCCGGGTTCTACGGATGCACTGTTTCTCTAATGAAAGAGGGGATCCTTGATAGCCTTACTGAGCGGCTGGAAGAGTACGAACGTATTTTTGGGTTCCACCCTGAGTACTTTGTCTGCCGGGCACCCGAGAGTGCAGGAATAGTATATTTTAATGGATAGGGACTTTTTTCAATCAGGAATAAAACTCTACCGTGCAAAACGTTATAAAAATGCTCTTGAGGAGTTCCTTCAGGTAAAAAAGGACCCTTCCGAGGATGTGGACCTTTCCTATTATCTGGGACTTTGCTATGCAAATCTTGAGCGGTATGAAGATGCACTTGTGTATTTGGAGCAAGTTGTTACACTCCATACCGATCTCCTTATGATATATCAATGCAGACTTCTCTTAAGTTATATCTATACCATAACCCGGCGCTTTAAACTTGCAGAGTTTGAACTGGATGAACTTTTAAAAGCAGGGTTTGAGTCCCCCCAGGTATACTCCATCCTGAGTTACTCCCTTTATGCACAGAACAACACAGACAGGAGTCTTGAGTATCTCGATAAAGCCCTTGAGCTGGAGCCTGAAAACCCGAACCTTCTCAACTCAAAAGGATACATCAACGCCGATAAGGAGAGAGATATCGAAGAGGCTTTGGCTTCCTGTAAAAAAGCGGTACGGTTAAAGAACGATCATCCTGCATACCTGGACTCCCTTGGCTGGGCATATTACAAAGCAGGACGATATGAGGAAGCCAGAGTGTATCTCAAAAGAGCTTACTCCATGTCCTCCGGCAACAAGACCATTGCAAGTCACTTAAAAACGGTCATGGATGCAGAGAAAAAGTCTTCAGATGAAGAGGCTTTGTAGCTTTTAGGGAAAAAATATAGAAAACTTCTTCTTTTCGGTGTATACTCACCCTGTGAACAGTAACTATAAGATTGTTATTACTTTACTTCTCTTGTTTTCAGTGTTTATTCTCCCCTTGTCCGGGCAGAATGTTGATCTGGCTCAGGTAGATGCATCTGAAAATCTCAGGCTGGGGATATCCTCTTATCACTCGGGTGAATTCAACAAAGCTATCCTTTCTCTTGAAAAGGCACTAACCTACAAACCTGATTGGGAGATAACCAGGGTTTTTTTAGGGAATGCGTATTACCGGGCAGGGTTTACCGACGAAGCCCTTTCCTACTGGCAGAATATTCTTTCCTCAGGCGGCGGCAGTACAATTCTCAAAGTACGGGTCGATAATATCCGGTACCGAAGAAATATGGGACCGCTGTTAAAGGACAATTTCCGTTATGTTACCTACCATGAGATAGATGGTGTTACGGATAAGTATACACTATTTATCCGCCCAGGATCCGCAGCCCCTTCAAGAGACGGAGGATTGTATATTACCTCCTTTGCGGGGAACAGAGTCTTGAAGTTTTCTGCAAACGGTAAGCGGACCGGTGTTATTCTCGGAGGAATCAATGGAATTGATCATCCCTTCGATATCATAAATACAGGAGAGTACCTCTTTTTCTCTGAATATGGAGGAGACAGAATTACCCGTACCACTTTGGATGGAGGCGGACTTCTTCGATTCGGTGGTACCGGAAGCGGTGATGGAGAGTTTTTGGGACCTCAGTTTATTGCAGCGGATGACTTCGGCTATATCTATGTTACCGATGAGGGCAACAAAAGGGTTTCAAAGTTCACCAGGGAGGGAGATTTTCTCTTTTCCTTCGGAAATAAGTCAGATTCTTTTGAGGGGTTTTCCGAACCGACAGGAATAGGCTACAAAGATGGACATGTTCTTGTGGCTGACAAACGTAAAGCCCGGTTGTTCCTATTCGATAAAAGCGGTAACTTCCTGCGCTCTTTTTCATCAAGCCTGCTCTCTTCTCCAGAGGGGTTAACTGCAATCCCGGATGGGAGATTTTTAATTGCCGATGCCCAAAGGGTGCTGATTTTTAATATGGATACTGAAACCGTAACAAAGGTTGCAGATGTTACAGGAAAAGAAGCTCTTATCATAAAGGCTGTACTGGATGCCAATGGAAACATTGTCGTTACCGATTTTAACAGAAACAAAATAGAGTATCTTGCTGATATTACCAGAATGTACACTGGGCTTGATGTATCTGTTGACAAGGTTGTCTCAGATAACTATCCCTGGGTTGATGTTGCGCTCTCGGTTTCAGCATTGGATGGGAAGCCTCTCATTGGTTTGGAGGATAATAATTTCCTTGTTACCGAGAATGGCTACCCTGTCCAGAATGCTAAACTCATCTATTCCGGGAATAAGTCGGATGTAACGAATGTCGCTCTTGTTCTTGAAGGTTCTGAGCAAATGTTTGGGAAAAAAGAGTACCGGCTATCCGCTTTGGAAGAACTGCTTTCTGCCCAGGATGGAAAAGGTACTATCAGTATCGTAAGTGCGGAGCAGAATCCTGTAATGGAGACAAAGAGTATTTCCAACAGAGATATTCTTGTTAAGTCTGTTATTGAAGATGGCAATTATTCCCGGGACTGGACGTTTGATCTCGGAATCCGGCTGGGAGCATCAACGCTGCTTAATAAGAGTGACCGCCGGGCTGTGGTGTTTTTGTCAATGGGGGCTCTTCCTGATTCTTCGTTTGACCGCTATACGCTTAACGAGATTCTTGATTATCTTAACAACAATAATATCGCCTTTTATGCAATCAATGCAGGGGGAAAAGATCCTGCACCCCGGGAGCTTGAATACCTGGCACGTAAGACTGGCGGCGAGGTTTATTCGCTTTTCCGCCCGGAAGGAATTGGAAGTATTATAGAGAACCTTAAAAATCGGTTTGTGGGTTCATATGTTTTAGAGTACACTGCATCTCTTGATTCGGATTTTGGAAGAAAACCCCTTCCTGTAGAGGTTCAGGTATCCCTGTTCGGCCGGAGCGGAAGAGGGGAATCGGTTTATTACGCACCTTTAAAATAAAAAATGGGGGGGGGAGTTTAGATGGGTATAGAAAATAATCCTTTTTTAGATACCCTTTCCGAGACGGAAAGGGGAACGGATATTGAAGAACCGGGAATGTATAAGGTTCTGCTTCTCAATGACCACTACACCACAATGGATTTTGTAGTAGAAGTTTTACGGGTGGTTTTTCATAAGAGTGCCGGAGAAGCAACAAAAATAATGCTTGATGTTCATAAAAAGGGCAAAGGGCTTGTGGGACTGTATCCTTTTGATATAGCCCGAACCAAGGTTATGCAGGTAAAACAGATGGCTGATAAAGCTGAGTTTCCTCTGCAATGTGTGCTGGAAGAGGAGTAGAGTAATTCTGATATGGAAGTTTCAATTGAGGTCCAAAGTGTTCTTAACGCTGCCTACATGGATGCAAAAGAAAAAAAACATGAGTATCTGACTCCGGAGCACGTATTGTACGCTTCCCTTTTTTTTACAGAGGTTAAGGATATCCTTGAAAATTGCGGCGCGGATAGTGAGCAGCTTATAAAAAACCTTGAAGCGTATTTAAACGATACTGTTCCTGTCATTAAAGACGGAGAACCCATTCAAAGTGCGGGTCTTCAGGATGTAATAGACTCTGCGCTGTTTCATACTCAGTCATCGTCCAAAAACAGGGTTGATCTGGGAGATTTGGTTGTCTCTATTTTTGAACATAAGTCGCTGTATGCATCCTTTTATTTAAAAAAAGCCGGAGTCACTAAAAGGGCGCTTTTAAGAGCGGTTACCTACGCAGAGGGTGCTGCTTCGAATGCTGAGACTCTGGAAGCGGAAGCAGAAGGTGCCGCTGCACAGAAAAAAAAGAGTAAAGCCCTGGATTTGTATACCACCGAATTAACTGCGGCTGCAAAGAAAGGGGAGCTTGAACCGTTAATCGGCAGGGAGGAGATAATTGAACGAATTGAACAGGTCCTCTGCCGCAGATTAAAAAACAACCCCATATTGATTGGAGATCCGGGGGTTGGGAAAACAGCGATAGCTGAAGGACTTGCTTCAAAGATTGTGGAGGGCAGTGTCCCTTCGATGCTGAAGGATTACCGGATATATTCTCTTGATATGGGCAGTCTTATTGCAGGGACCAGATTCCGTGGGGATTTCGAAGAAAGACTTAAGCAGGTACTATCTGAGCTTAAGGACAGGAAAAATGTCATTCTTTTCATTGATGAAATTCATACTATTGTTGGTGCCGGAGCTACTTCAGGCGGAACGATGGATGCTTCAAATCTTCTTAAACCGGCTCTTTCCTCGAGTGAAATACGGTGTATGGGATCTACGACTTATGATGAGTTTAAAAAGAGTTTTTCCCGGGACAGGGCTCTTTCCAGAAGATTCCAGGAGATAACAGTCCCGCAAACTACCGAAGAGGAAACCATGGGCATCCTCCGGGGATTAAAAGGCAAGTACGAAGCGTTTCATAATGTTTTGTATACAGAGGAGGCCCTGTCTTCAATCCTGCAGCTTTCCGGGCAGTATCTCGGAGACAGACATCAGCCGGATAAAGCAATAGATGTTCTTGATGAAGCTGGTGCATACATACAACTTCATTCTTTTAAGAATCTTGATGAGGGAGAATCTCCTGTTACAGTGGATAAGGATGTAGTAGAAAAAGTAATAGCCAGAATTGCGGGAATTCCCGAGAAAACGGTATCCACTACAGAGGTAGACAGATTGAAGAATTTGGAAGGGGAGCTGCACCGGAGAGTTTTCGGGCAGGATAATGCTGTTCATCAGGTTGTTTCAGCTGTAAAGAGATCCAGGGCTGGAATCGGGGATCAGGAGAAACCAGTAGCCTCCTTCCTGTTTGCCGGTCCTACCGGGGTCGGAAAGACCGAGCTTGCACGGCAGCTTTCAGATATTCTTGGAATTAAACTTATCCGTTTTGATATGAGTGAATACCAGGAGAAACATTCAGTTTCCCGTCTTGTCGGATCTCCCCCGGGGTATGTAGGGTATGAGGAGGGAGGACTCCTTACGGATGCTATAATTAAAGAACCTCACTCGGTACTGCTTCTTGATGAGATAGAAAAAGCTCATGCAGATGTGTACAACATGCTCCTGCAGATTATGGATTATGCCACCCTCACCGACAACAACGGGAGAAAAGCTGATTTTAGAAACGTTATCCTGGTTATGACCAGTAATGCGGGAGCTCGGGAGATCGGAAAAGATCTTATCGGTTTCGGCGAAAGAGTTGTCTCCTCTGAGGCTGTAGAAAATGAGGTGGAAAAGGTTTTCACTCCTGAATTCCGTAACCGCCTGGACAGTATTGTTATTTTTAACAATCTTGCTGAAGAGAGCATAATCAGCATTGTTGAAAAGGAGCTGCGTCTATTTTCAGAAGAATTAAAGAAGAAAGGGATAAGCTTTATGGCTTCTGATGCCTGCATAAAGTTTCTCGCAGAAGAAGGGTTTTCCCCTGAATTCGGAGCACGTAATATAAAACGGCTTATACAGAAAGAGATTAAGGATTTCTTTGTTGATGAGATTCTCTTCGGCAAACTATCTAAAGGGGGGAGAGCTGAAGCCAAGATGAAAAACGGTAAGATAACCATTATCGTTTCACCGGAGGAGGGTATTGGCTGATACCCTTTTCCCCTATCTGCGACCAGAAGAGTTTTTCCGGTTTCCGGATACGGAAAGTGCAGATAAGTATGGGATAGTAGCCGCAGGAGGAAATCTTTCTCCGGGTATGCTTCTTTCCGCCTACAGACAGGGCCTATTCCCCTGGTATTCGGAAGGGGAACCGATACTGTGGTGGAGTCCTGATCCCCGGTTCGTTCTTTTTCCTGATAACCTCCATGTTTCAAAATCAATGATCCGCACCTTTAAGAGAAACAGATTCCGATATACCATCGATACTTCCTTTGAGAAAGTTATAAAGGCATGTGGATCGGTGGAGCGGAAGGGACAGGATTCTACGTGGATAACCGAGGAGATAATAGAAGGATATTTGGCACTCTTCACCCTTGGCTTCGCCCATTCTGTAGAGGTATGGCGGGAAGGAGAGCTGGTTGGGGGGTTGTACGGGGTTTCTCTCGGTTCGCTGTTCTTCGGCGAGTCCATGTTCCATCTGGTTCCTGATGCTTCCAAGGCTGGGTATATACTCTTTGTTAGAGCTTTGCAGAGGCTCGGCTTCAGCCTTGTTGACTGTCAGGTCTTTACTCCCCACCTTACGTCTCTTGGGGCTCAAAACATCAGCCGCAGGGAATTTGAAAAATATCTAAAAAAGGGGCTGAAAGGGAAAACTCTATCAGGGAGCTGGAGAAACCTTATTGATCTGGAAAAAGAACGGATCACTATTATAGGCCACACCTAGAATCTGGTAATAAATGCGATTAAAAAAGATTAGTAGGAAAATGCACTGTTTCCAATAAACTCTCTCAGGATGGACTGATCAGGCACGTGTTTTGGCGGAATTGTTGAAAAGTTTTTAAGAAAGGAAAGCAGCCTGATTGCCTCGGTATACACCTCTTCGGATGGTTTTACCGTCAAAAGAAGGGGTTCGGCATATATCTTTAGAACTGCAAGTTCGTAGTCCAGAGCTGAGTTGAAGGCTGAATCAGCCATGTTCTGAAAGGGGAATATATTTTTGTTTTCTCCCTTCCGTACCGACGGCCACATTCTCAAGGTGTCTCCTGCACTGTTGCCCCTGAACTGATGATCCCTCACCATCCTGCGTATCAGTCTATTGTCCGTAGTCGGGATTCTGTTGTGGTCGTCCAGATTAAGCTGGGTGAGAGCGGAAATATAAATTTTGTATTTTTTCTCTTCAGGTACGTGGGAGGTTAGTTTCGGATTCAACCCGTGTATTCCTTCTACGAGAAGAATGTTTCGCTTACTCATCTTCAGCGCTCTCCCATTCTCCTTCGGTCTTCCTGTTTTGAAGTCAAATATCGGGATCTCCACTTCTTTCCCGTCGAAAAGGTCAAGGAGATGACTGTTGAGCTGCTCAATGTTCAGAGCTTCAATCGCCTCGAAATCAGGTTGTCCATTCTCATCCCTGGGAGTCTTATCATTGGGGAGGTAATAATCGTCCAGTGATATGCTCACCGGGTTAAATCCCAGTACCCGCAGCTGAATCGCGAGTTTCTTGGTAAAGGTTGTTTTTCCGGAAGATGAAGGACCTGCAATCAGGACAATCCTTATAGTCTCCCGTTTTCCGTAAATACTGTCTGCAATTTGTGAAATCTTCTTATCCTGAAGAGCTTCAGCTACCCGTATAAAGGGTTTTACCTCTCTTGTTTCTGAAAGGAGGTTTAGTTTTCCCACACAGTTTACGTTTAAAATCTTTCCCCAGGCTTTGTACTCCTTAAAGACGCTAAAAATGGTGGGCATATCCTTGAAGGGAGATAACCTGCCGGGAGTTCTGCTGTTGGGGTAACGGAGAATAAAGCCGGGGGGGTAGTTCCTTAGTTCGAAAGGAGATGCATTCCCCGATGAGGGTAGGAGAGGTTCGTATGAGAGATCCGTGTAATCTCCACATACATATATCGGAATCTTGGATTCATTCCTGTACCTGAGAAGTAATGCGGTAGCCTTCTGATTTTCGTTTTTAAAGTAATCAAGTGCTTCTGAATAGGCAATTACCTTCCGTTCTATTGGTAAATCAGCTTTAATTATATCGTTCATTCTTTCGGAAAGTTTATCCAGATCTTCCGATCTAACTTCTTTCTCCCCGTCAAAATAGTAGTAGTAGCTGTCTCCGAGAGAATGGCCGATTATCAGGCTCTTTTCGGGGAAGAGTTCCCTCGAAGCCATTGCCAGAATAAAGGAAAGGGTTCTCCTGAATATACGAATTCCCAGTGGATCGTGAAGAGTCACCGGTTTCAGTTCTGCATTTATCTCAACTTTGAAGCTTAAACTAACCAGCTCATTGTTTACCAAAGCTGCAACTACAGGGGTGTCGCCCCCTATACTATTCCGGGAAAATACTTCGCTAACTCTTGTTCCGTAAGGATATAGTTTACTTTCTCTGTTTTCTAAGGTAATGGTAATATCTTTCATAGTTCCCAATTTTATTATGAAAGAGGGTAAAAGTATAGTTTTATTTTAATAATTTAAACCACTGTCCCGGGCCGATGTATTTAGGCAGAGGCTTCACCAGTTCTTCAAGTTCCTCAATAGATTTTAACGGTTTTAGTGAGAGGATCCTGTCGGTATATTCTGAAATTTCTTTCTTTTTATTCATTCCCGATGAAAGGCGTTCCATGTGTTATTCTCCCTATCTAGAACAGGCTAAGTTGTACCGGCTGTTTCTGTTTCCCATCGATTCCGGACATTTTAACGGTGATACCGATATCTCTGGTTTCTGACGGTTTCTTTTCGTTGTTTCCCAGCACTGCATTGTTTAATGTATTCAGAAAGATGAAGGGGTTTTCTTCTTTGCTGTCAAATTTTATAAAGGGGAAGTGAAGGTTCATGTCCTGCTTCAGTTTCACTGTCAGACTGCTCATAGCCTCAAAAAAGTCTTCATCAACCGTTTCTGTTTTCTCGAGCCCTTCGGTAATAATACCAATGTATGCCGCTGCTTCGACTAAAGATATATCTGCTGTTTTCAATCGTGCAATAAGGCTTTGCAGCCAGAACAGAACAGCTATATCAGGTTCAGTATCGTTGAAAGCAATCCCGAAAAGTCTGAGAGCTTCGGCATTCCCAAAGATTAGTTTGTAGTGTTTAAGAAAATATGTCTGGGAAAAATCTCTTGATGAAGCTTCCCGAATGCTCCACAAAGCAAGTCTTTCAGCTTCCACAGGCTGTTTACTTTTTAGTTCACGTACTGCAAGGAGTAGTGTTTCCGAAAACAGATCCTCAGCATCAGCTTCTATTGCATTTTTAATCTGCTGAACAGCATCCTTGAATAATGACCGTTCTTCCAGAATCTTGTTGATAAAATAACGCTGATACTTGTCCGGATTTTCAAGTGTTTTTATACCGGAAAGGTGCATTAAAACGGGAATGAGTTTCTTTGCAGGTGATATTTCCTCCACCAAATCAAGACGGCTGATCATGCTTTTGAAATCCCGGCGGTAGAATGCCTCAATTGCCAGGGTAACATATTTCCATGAGATGAGGGGCGAGTCTTCCTCGATTTCAGCCATAGCTTCGATAACCCCCGGGTTCTCCATACCGTTGGTAACTGATTCAAAGGCATCAATAATAATCTGAGACTCCTTTTTTAGACGTGAGGAATCGGACAGAATGGTTGATCTGTCAAGCACACCGGGATCATTAATCTCCCTGACTAATGCATCCCTGATCTCTCTGTAATCAGCAGAGTTTTTCTTGCTATTAATGTAGTTTCGTAAACAAAGACAGTTTTCTTTCATAGTTATCAAGTAGGTAAAGAAACTATACCAATATCAGTGATATGTCAACGTAAAGTGAAAAACTTCTTATCTGAACAATGCCTTCACTTCCGCAATCTCTTCTTTTGTAAGGATTCGTTCTATCTGGATTTCATCCTCCGGATGAGACTGCAGAATCGGTTTCCGGTTGTATGGGGTACCGTTCTCATCAGTAAGGAGTTTTAAGATTGGATTTTTAGGAGTTTCAAGGTTTGTCTTTACCACAACTCCCTTCGCTCCGTTGCTCAGTAGAACATAGGTTCCCATAGGATAGACTGAGATTATATACACCAGTGCTCTCAGGACATTCTCGTCATATTTAATCCCTTTCCCGCGTAAAAGATCCATAATGCCGGAGTGACCGTCTTTCCCCTCCCGGTATTCCCTTTTGGAAGTGGCTGCACTATAGGCGGAAGAAACACCTATAATCCTGCCGTAGAGGGATAGCTTGTCACCAGTCACTCCCCGAGGATAACCTGAACCGTCCATATACTCATGATGTTCCAGCACTGCCAGAAAAATTGGGGAAGGATATTCCGCCTCTTTTAAAGCTTTATATGAGATAACAGGATGAGTCCTTATAATCTGTCTCTCCTTGTCCGAGAGCTTTTTATTGCTTCTGTATATATTCGGAGGAATCAGCAGCATCCCCAATTCATGAAGCAGAGCTGCAATGCCAAGCTCAATAAGTTTATGGGGCGGGAGCTTTATGTATTCACCTATAGCAAGGGAAAGGATTGCAGATTTTACCGAATGGACCGATAAATAGATGTCCGGGGATTCCTCATTATCTCCTTTGATATTAATGAGATATCCCCGGTGGTCTTTGAGGAAGGTGAGAATCTCCTTTACTTTATCCGATATCCGTGTAATCGGGAGGGCATTATCCTCCTTGAACTTGTTGAAATACTTCTCCATAAAAAGTACTGTTTCGTTGAAAAACTCGAGGCTTTCCTTCTCCTTCTCCTGTTCCTTCAGAGGTTTGTCGGCAGCTAGAGGATCGGTGTAATCTCCTGCACCATTTCCAGTCTGGCCTGCTCCTGTAGTGAAAGGAGGAGTGTCCTGGGGTGATCCATTGGAGTATACGAATTTATATTCCCATTTTTTAAGTATTATTTTAAGACCAGATGTAACCTCAACGTCCGGTGAGAGGAGAATGTACTTTTCGTCAAGGTAAACCGGCTCGCTGATATACTTACCTTCTGGAAGACTATCTATGGAGATTTTATTCATTTTTATACCGTTGACCCCCTATGCGGATTTAAGTACACTCTACCTATATTATAGGAGAAAATCACTTGAAATTTAAGATAATTTTTATTTTATTCAATGTTGTTGTTCTTTTTTCTCTTTTGATGATAACCTTTATGCCTGTATTAATGCTGGGACCGGAGTACGGAGCTTCCTTTTTTTCAAGTATATGGTATGTTGTTGCCCTTTTTGTTATTGTTATAGGTGCTGTTGATGCCTACTTTATAAGCAATTGGAGAATATTCAGGTTTCTTGAAGAGGAAAAATGGGATGATCTTATTGTTTTTCTTGAAAAACGAATTGAAGATGGCAGGATTCCGGGGAAGTTTGTTATTCGGATTATGGTTAATGCCTATCTTTCCCGTTCAAACCTGGAAGGGATCGAGCGTTTGGCTTCCCTGATAAGGGAAAAAAGACCGGCTCTTTACCGTAAGCTGCTGCTGATTTTTACCATACCTGTTCTGTTAAAAGGGGAGCCCGGTCTTATCGAAGAGACGATAGCCCCCTACGTTTTTGATAAAAGGGTGAATGACCGTTTGTGGTTGAAGTATCTGCTCTCTTTTTCCTTTTTACTTCAGAGAAAGACACAGGAGGGAGCGGAAATTCTCTCCAATCTGTGCCGGGAAAAGATCTCACCGGTACTGCTGATGCTGGTTCTTTACAGTTTTTCCCCCTTTGCGGCGGATGAAGATGACAGGACGTGTATTGATGAGAAGAAAAATTTTCTCAAGAATAAATATTCTATCGAATCAATGGGTTTACAGATAGAAAAAGATCGGTCAAACGTGATAGTTGCTGTTCTGTCCGGAGTAGTAAACGAAGCTTTGGACTGGCTTTACGATAGAACAAGAAAAATAGAAATAGAGGAATAACTATGGAAGTGCGGGTACGGTATGCACCCTCTCCTACGGGGCTGCAGCATATTGGAGGGATTAGAACTGCCCTTTTTAACTACTTCTTTGCCCGGTCGAAGGGGGGGAAGTTTATCCTGAGGGTAGAGGATACTGACAGGGAACGATACACAGAGGAAGCTTTACAGGATCTTTACGATACCCTGGATTGGCTTGGTGTAAAGTGGGACGAAGGACCTGAAATTGGTGGGCCCTATGGCCCATACATTCAGTCAGAACGGTTCGATTTATACCGTGAGTATGCAGACAAGCTTCTGGAAGACGGTAAAGCGTACCGCTGTTTCTGTACTTCTGACCGGCTTGAAAAACTCCGGGAAGAACAGAAGAAAGAGAAGAAGTCCCTTGGATATGACAGACACTGCCGGAATTTAACAGAGGAAGAAATTAATGAAAAATTGGCCGCAGGGATGCCCTATGTCATCCGCTTTAAGGTCCCCTTTGAAGGGAAAACCTCTTTTGAGGATATCCTTTTGGGAAAAGTTACAAGGAAGAACAAGGATGTCTCTCCGGATCCTATCCTTCTTAAAAGCGACGGTTTTCCTACATACCACCTTGCAAATGTAGTGGATGACCACTTTATGAGAATATCCCACATCCTGCGGGCTCAGGAGTGGATCCCTTCCGGTGCTCTCCACGTGCTGCTTTACGAAGCATTCGGATGGGTTCCGCCGGTATATTGCCACCTACCCATGGTTATGGGTAAGGATGGTCAAAAACTTTCAAAGCGGCATGGCTCAACCAGTGTTGTAGAGTTCCGTGAAAAAGGGTATCTGCCTGAGGCCATTATTAATTATGTTTCCATGGTAGGGTGGTCTTACGATGATAAAAGGGAATTCTTTACCCGGGAAGAACTGGAGAAGCTTTTTTCTCTGGAAAAGATAAACAAGGCACCAGGGGTATTTGACTACAAAAAGCTGGAGTGGTTTAACGGGCAGTATATACGGAAGAAATCCATGGCGGAACTTACGGAACTTGTTCTTCCGTATTTGAAAAAGGACGGAATTGTTTCCGATCCGCCAACTGATTCTGAAATGAAGATTGTAGCGGAAATGATGCCGCTTATGGCAGAAAGGCTTCATCTTTTAAGTGATATTTCAAAGCTCTCAGCTTTTCTGTTCAAGGATATAACCGATTACGATACCGCTGCCCTTGTTCCGAAAAAAATGGATGCGGAGGGAACTATCAAAGTTCTTCGAGAGATCCTTTCTGTTATTGGAACTATTGTCAGCACCGGAGAAGAGGAAGCTGAAACAATTTTCCGCAGCATAGCTGAAAAACTGGAGGTAAAACTGGGGTCAGTGCTCATGCCCTTAAGGGTTGCGGTTACAGGCAGTACAGTATCTCCTCCTATAATAGGATCCATTAAACTCATTGGAGAAGAAAAGACAGTGGAACGGATTAAACTGGCACTGGAAAAACTTGAAAGCGAGGTAGTAAATGGCTGAAGTAACAATGGAAAAACTGGTTTCTCTCTGTAAAAGACGGGGATTCGTCTATCAGTCGAGTGAAATATACGGCGGGCTTTCCGGAGCCTGGGACTACGGTCCCATGGGGGTTGAACTTAAGAACAATGTAAAGGACTTCTGGTGGAAAGAGATGACCCGTCTTCATGATAATATTGTAGGGCTTGATGCTGCGATAATGATGCATCCGGACGTTTGGAAGGCTTCAGGTCATGTTGATAATTTTTCTGACCCCATGGTAGACTGTAAACAGTGTAAAGCCCGGTTCAGAGCCGATCAGATCGATCTGTCCAAGCCATGTCCCAACTGCGGCAGCAAGGACAGCTTTACGGAACCCAGACAGTTCAACCTCATGTTTTCTACCCATCTTGGACCGGTATCCGGGGATGATTCAAATATTATCTACCTCAGACCAGAGACAGCTCAGGGAATCTTTGCAAACTTCAAGAACGTCGTACAGACAAGCAGGGTGAGGATTCCCTTTGGAATAGCACAGGTCGGCAAGGCTTTCAGGAACGAGATTACAACCAAGAACTTTATCTTCAGGACGGTGGAATTTGAACAAATGGAGATGCAGTTCTTTGTAAAACCGGGGGAAGATGAAAAGTGGTTTGAGTACTGGAAGGAATCCAGGATAAACTACTATGATACGCTGGGAATTAGAAAGGATAAACTCCGGTTTCACCGGCATGGAGAGAATGAACTTGCTCATTATGCGAAGGATGCATTTGACATTGAGTTTGAATTCCCTATGGGGTGGCAGGAGCTGGAAGGAATCCATTCCAGAACAGATTTCGATTTGTCCAGACATGCAGAGTTTTCAGGTAAGGATCTTACCTATCTCGATGATCAGACCAGGGAGCGGTTCATCCCCTATGTTATTGAGACTTCCGCAGGGCTTACCCGTTCCGTGCTTATGGTGCTGTCCGATGCATATGAGGAGGAAACCCTGGAAGGAGGGGATGTCAGGACGGTGATGCACTTCCATCCTGAGCTTGCTCCGGTTACCGTTGCGGTACTTCCTTTGGTTAAAAAAGACGGAATTGCCGAACTTGCAAAGGATATTGAAAGGGGCCTGCGCAGCGATTTTGCTACCTTCTACGATCAGTCAGGAGCTATAGGACGGAGATACAGACGGATGGATGAAATCGGGACTCCCTACTGTGTAACCATTGACTATGAGACCAAGGATAACAGAACAGTAACGTTACGATACAGGGACAGCATGGAACAGATACGTGTTCCCATAGATGAGCTTTCTGCAGTAATACGGAAAGCCAACAAGGAGTACAGGAGAGGATAATGGGGAATGGACTTGAAGTATTAAAGGAACGGGGCTTTATAAAGCAGTGTACCGATTTCGATAAACTTAACGAACTCATGTCAAAGGAATATATAAGTTTTTATGTAGGGGTTGATCCAACAGGAAAGAGCCTTCATGTAGGGCACATGGTACCTCTTTTTGCCATGGCTCATCTGCAGAGAGCAGGACACCGGCCTCTCGCCGTTGTTGGCGGGGGAACTGCACTGATCGGTGATCCTTCCGGAAAGACGGAGATGAGGAAGATCCAGAGTGTAGAGCAGATTCAGCAGAATGCCGACTCTATAAAGAAACAGCTTGGAAGGATTATTGATTTTTCCAATAACAAAGCCCTTCTGCTTAATAATTACGAATGGCTTGGAAACCTGAACTACATAGAGTTCTTAAGGGATATAGGACGCCATTTTTCAGTTAACAGGATGCTCTCTTTTGAAACCTACAAGATGAGGCTTGAAACGGGGCTCTCTTTTATTGAGTTTAACTACCAGCTTCTTCAGTCCTATGACTTTCTAGTCTTGAATCAAAGATATGACTGCAAACTGCAGATTGGGGGAGATGATCAGTGGGGCAACATTGTTGCAGGTGTTGATCTTACCCGAAGGGTCGAAGGGAATGATGTCTACGGGTTAACCTTCCCTCTGGTAACCCGTGCAGACGGAAAGAAAATGGGGAAGACCGAGAAGGGTGCTGTATTTCTGGATCCTGACATGTTCTCCCCCTATGAGTATTTTCAATACTGGCGGAATGTTGCAGATGCTGATGTGGAGAAGTTCCTTATGCTGTTTACCTTTCTTCCTGCAGAAGAAGTAAAAGAACTCGGCAGGCTTAAGGATAAAGAGATCAACCGGGCAAAAGAGATCCTCGCTTATGAACAGACAAAGATTATCCATGGCGAGGAAGAGGCCGAGAAGGCCAAAGATGCGGCCCGTTCGGCGTTTTCTGTTTCTGGAACAACTGTTATGGATAAAAGTGCAATACCCTCAATTGAACTGAAAAGAGATGAGCTGGAGAAGGGGATAAACGTCATGGATCTCTTTTCCATGACGGAACTCTGTTCAAGTAAGAGCGAAGCCCGCCGGCTGGTAAGTCAGGGGGGAGCCTCGGTAAACGGGAAAAAAATCACCGATATAAACGCTGCTGTGGACACCTCCTATGAAGACGAAGGTGAGCTGCTCTTGAAAGCAGGGAAAAAGAGGTATTTCAGAGTTATTGTCAAGTAGCTAAACACAAATCCGGGAGGAGTGTATGAGAAAATCAAAGCGATTCGTGCTGCGTCCGTTTATAAGTTACTTTGTAACCTTTAGTTTCATACATCTTATTGTTTCGAGTATTATTTTATACATAGCTCCTCCAGGCAGATTTGTGAACTGGAATAACTGGAAAGTACTGGGGATAACCAAGGCGGGCTGGCAGGCTCAACACACAGTTGTCGGCTATCTTTTTATCTTGGCGGCGATTGTTCATCTTGTGTTGAACTGGAAAATTTTTCTGAGTTACATCCGAAGTAGAATACAGAAATCCTTTAACCGCACGTGGGAACTCA
The DNA here is from genome assembly GCA_024763455.1 of Sediminispirochaeta sp. Classification (GTDB taxonomy): domain Bacteria; phylum Spirochaetota; class Spirochaetia; order B11-G9; family B11-G9; genus B11-G9. The sequence continues at coordinate 18,406 of JANTFL010000037.1, forward strand.
TTGCCAGTCTGGCTCTTATTATCCTGGTTACAACAGGAGTGGAGTATAACTGGCCTCCGTTCCCTGCTGTAATGAACCTTGGGGAGCATCTGAGCAGTTCCTGGGAACAGAAGACGGTGGCAGCAACAGGTTCCGGGAAAGAGAGTACTGCGGTGCCTGCCGGGGAGGAACAGTCGGTAAGCGGCGGAGGAGGGCGCGGCCGGATGAGTCTCGACACAGTAATCACTGAAAACGGGATCCCACGGGAAGTCGCTCTTGAACGTTTGAAGAAGAGCGGCATCACCGCAGAGGGGAGCGATCTCCTTCGGGATATAATGAACCAGTATGGCATAAGCTACAGCGAAATTGCTGCAATTATAACTTCAGAAAAGTAACCACGTAAGTAAGATAGATATAAAAAAGGCTGATTCGGAGATCCGAATCAGCCTTTTTAACGTGCCGCCGAACAGAATTGAACTGTTGACACGAGGATTTTCAGTCCTCTGCTCTACCGACTGAGCTACAGCGGCGCTGTTCGATATATATACATTGAAAAAGGGGAAACTGTCAATACTTTGATTGAGTTTTTGCAAAATATTCCGTATACTCCAGACATGAATATACTGATTAAAAACGGAACATTGATTACCGGAGAAGAAACACGGAAAGGTGATATCCTTATCAGTGGAGAGAAAATACAGGATATAAAAGACCGCTTTACAGAGGAAGAGATACCGCAGGGGACAGAAGTTGTTGATGTTGGAGGGAAGTACGTCTTTCCCGGATTTATCGATGCCCACACCCATTTTCAGTTAGTGTCCCGGGGTACTGTTACTGCTGACCGGTTCTATGACGGAAGTGTGCTTGCTGCTTTTGGAGGGGTGACTACAGTCGTCGATTTTGCAGATCATCTTCCCGGGAAAAGGATACCGGAGGGGTCTTTAACCCGCAACAGGGAAGCCTCGGGAGAGATGGCTATTGACTGGGCCCTGCATCAGGTTGTTACCGATGTCGGGGATGATATTGAGTCGGAGATGGCCGAACTGCTATCCTCCGGAGTACGGGTGATAAAAGTTTTTACAACCTACAAGAATGCCGGATATTTTATAGAAAAAGAGAAGATTAAAAAGCTTTTTAAAGTATGCAGAGATCTTGGAATACTTGTTACTATCCATGCAGAAGATGATTCCATAATAGAGAAAAAAGAGAAAGAGTTGACACAAGACGGGTATCCCCCGGAACTTCTGCCTCTGGTAAGGCCTGCAGAAGCGGAGTACAAGGCAGTAAAGGAGTACGGTGAGATAGCTTTTTCCCTTGATATGCCCCTTTACATAGTGCATTTATCTTCCAAAAGGGGGCTTGATGCTGTGCGGGAGCTGAGGGAAAAAGGGGCTCGAATCTACGCTGAAACAACCCCTACATACCTTCATTTAACCGACGATCTTCTTTCAGGTCCGAATCCTCAGCGTTTTGTGATGACACCCCCTTTGCGGAAAAATGAAGACAACAAAGCTCTCTGGGAAGGGTTGGAACAGGATGATATACAGCTGGTTGCAACGGACCATTGTACGTTTACCCTTGAGCAGAAGTTACAATCAAACGACTGCTGGACCATATATCCCGGGATACCGGGGACTGAGGAACTCCTGCAGCTTATATATACCAATGGTGTGGTAAAGGGCAGGTTTACGGTACAAAAACTGGTAGAGCTGCTGTCAACAGCTCCTGCAAAGATATTCGGCCTTTACCCCGAAAAGGGGAGCCTGAAAAAAGGTACCGATGCCGATCTGGTTATTTTTGATCCTGGTGCCGAAGCGGTTATTT
>JANTFL010000038.1 GCA_024763455.1 Sediminispirochaeta sp.
GCTTTACGTTCATACATTCCCATACGGTCTGAGGCAAAAAACATATCATCACGTTTCTCAACCTTTTCTGCAGAACGTTCGGTAAGATCTATACTCTGGATCGATGTATCGTCAAGGCCTATCCCGTACCTCTCAAGAAATGTCGGATCAACCCGCTCTTTAAGCATCTCACTAATCTCATCGTAATGCTGGGCCATATCATAAAAGGACTTGTTCATCTCTGCTATTCCGGAAATTGCTTCAGTTACAAACTTTTTACGCAGCCTGTCCTGGATTTCCTCTTTTGTGAACTCCCCTTCGGTTCCCACAACTTTGCGGATAAACTTTACAGGATCCATTACGTGAAAAGAAAAATGCCCTCGTGCAGTAAGTTCAAGTATGCCGAACTCCGGATCTCTCATTCTAAACGGCCCCGGAGTCCCCCATCCAAAACCTGTGATCTCCCGTGTACTTATAAATATAACTTCCGCTTTAAAGGGGCTGTTGAATCCGTACTTCCATCCTTTGAGGGTGGAAAGCAAAGGGAGATTCTCCGTTGTCAAATCATACATTCCGGGTTCAAACACATCTGCAATCTGTCCTTCGTTTACAAAGACAGCAGTCTGCCCTTCCCGGACAGTAAGCTTTGCACCATTCTTGATTTCATTCCCGTAACGTTCAAATCGGTAGGCAATTGCATCGGCATCATCTTCAATCCATTCGACGATATCAATAAACTCACCTTTTAATTTATCAAGTAATCCCATTCCGTAACTCCTTTATCTATTCTGTCCCTGCTGTATAACATATACTGAAATCTTCAATATTTCCACCCTATAGATCGAATCAATATTTTTTTATACAATGATACCGGAGGAGGTCCATATGTTTTTTAGCTCCCTGGAAAGCGGTATAGGATATAACATAGTACTTTGGTTTCAGAGCTGGAGGACCGATTTTATCTCCTCTGCTTTTATGCCCTTTAACTACCTCATAAACGAGGTAACGTTTCTTCTCATTCTCCCTCTGGTCTACTGGTGCATCCATAAGAATGCAGGGAAAAGGCTGATGCAGACAGTGCTTTTTTCGTTTCTTGTCAACGTCTGGTTCAAGACCTTCCTTGGCCGTCCGCGTCCCTATCAGGTAGCTGTTCCGGGAAAACCGAAGATTATTCCCGCCCTGCCTGCCCTTGATTCCTACGGCATCCCTTCGGGACATACCCAGGGGAGTGTCGTTCTGTTCGGATTTCTTGCCGGAGAAGTAAAAAGGAAAGGTTTTACCATTCTCATGGTACTACTAATGATCCTGACAGCAGTAAGCAGGCTTGTGCATGGTGTTCACTATCCCCAGGATATAATCTTTGGAGCTTTACTCGGGATTCTGGTACTCATTGTCTATCCTCCTATTTACAGAGCAGGGTCCCGGTTTCTGTCAAACTTTATCCTTCCCGCCCAGGCGGTTCTTTCCTTACTGCTCTTTGCCGGACTGATCTACCTTTACAAACTTTTTATTTCGGACACCCATTCTTTTCAGTCCTATGTTTCCCTGGCAGCTGTTTATTCCTTCGGTCTTTTCGGCTTCAGCCTGGAAAGCAGATACATCCGGTTTTCCACCAAGGGAGGATTGATTATCCGCCTTTTACGTTTTACCGCGGGAATTATCCTTACCTTTGGTATATACATAGGACTTAAAATTCTCTTTGGATTTTTTAAAGCTCCGGAAGATTCTTTTTTGAGCTTCACCCTCCGTTCTCTCCGATACGGCACAATAGGGCTGTGGGTTAGTGCAGGCGCACCGGCACTGTTTGTCAAACTAAGGCTGTCTAAACGGGAGTAAGTATGATAAACTCTCAATAGGGAAGGAGATACTGAAGTGAGACTCAAAGAACTCTTGATTGATTTTTTTAGTAATAAATCCGATATCCTCCTTGTAATCCTGTACGGCTCTTTTGCCGCCGGCAGGGAGACAGACAAGAGCGATGTAGATATTGCATCTCATCTGCTGGCCGAATCTGAACAAAAACCGCCAAAAACAATGGGGGAATTCAAACAATTTATGAAAACAGTAAACAGCCTCTAATCCAGTATACACGCAGAGAAATGACCTGGAGAGACCTCTTTCATTTTTGGTCTCCCTTTGCTGCACGCTTCGGTTGCGTACCGGCACCGGGGATGAAAGTGACATCCTGCAGGGGGATCAATTGCGCTGGGGATCTCTCCCCGGGGGATCTCCTCTGTTCTTCTCTGGGCCGGATCCGGAACAGGAACTGCTGCTAGCAGTGCTTTGGTATAGGGGTGATGGGGGTTATCGAAGAGCTCCCGGGTATTCCCTATCTCTACAATTCTTCCAAGGTACATGATTGCAATTCTGTCACAGATATACTTTGCCGTTGAAAGATCGTGGGTAACAAAGAGGTAGGTAAGATCAAACTCTTCTTTAAGCTCCTTCATCAGCTCCAGAATCATTGCACGGACAGACACATCCGCCATAGCAATCGGTTCATCAGCAACAACAAACTCGGGATTGGTAACAAGAGCTCTGGCCAGAACAACCCGCTGGCTCTGCCCTCCGGAAAGCTGATGAGGGTACTTGTAGTAGAGGAATTCCGCAGGACTTAACCCTACCCGTTCCATCAACTCCATTACCTTCCGCTTCCGTTCCTCGGTACCCAGGTCTGTGTGAATTTTAAGAGGATGACCGATTGCATCGCCAACCCGCATTCTCGGGCTCAGGGAAGAGTTCGGGTCCTGAAAAACAACCTGCATCTTTGAGCGGAACTTTTGTATATCCTTGGAGCTTATATCCGCAAGGTTCTCCCCCTCAAAGTAAATATTTCCACTTGTGGGATCAAGAAGCCGTATTAAAAGTCTTCCTGTTGTTGATTTTCCTGAACCGCTCTCTCCGGCAAGACCAAGGACTTCACCTTTCTTTATTTCGAAAGAAATATCATCCACTGCATGTACGAAGCCTTTCTTTTTCCCGGCAAAAAGCTGATCGAAAAAACTCTTCTGTACAGGGAACTCTTTCCTTAAATTTTCTACTCGTATTAAATCTTCCATTACTCCGCCTCGTTGTAAAGCCAGCAGGCAACTTTCCTGCCGTTTTTATAGTCCTGCAGTACCGGTGTTTTTTCCCTGCAGATATCCATAACTTTAGGGCATCTCGGAGAAAACCTGCATCCCGCCGGGGGGGTAACCAGATCCGGAGGAGACCCCGGCATACTGGCAAGCTTTTCCTGATCCATCTTAATGTTGGGGACACAGCCTATAAGTCCTTCGGTATAGGGATGCATGGGCCGTGCAAAAATATCCCCGGCTTCCCCAATCTCCATAATCATACCGCCGTACATTACAGCAATCCTGTCGGCGATCTCTGCCACCAACCCGAGATTATGGGATATAAGTATAAGGGAGATATTGTACTCCTTTTTGAGCCTTGCAAGAAGATCAATAAATCCTGCCTCCACAATGACATCAAGGGATGTTGTCGGCTCATCGGCAATTAATAGATCAGGATTAAGGATAAGCCCGAGTCCAATCATTATCCGCTGGCGCATACCTCCTGATAACTGATGGGGATACTCGTACAGGCGGTCTTTATCAATGGACAGATCTTCTAAAACTTTTCCTGCTCTCTCAACAGCTTCCTGCCGGGTAATTTGGGGATTATGCTCCTTTAAGGTTTCAAAAAACTGATCCTCTATTGAGTAGAGCGGATCAAGAGAAGTAAGAGGGTTCTGAAATACCATAGCGATGTTATTTCCCCTGAGTTTGCGCATCTCCTCTTCTTTCAAAGAGAGAAGATCCGTGCCATGATACAGCATCTGCCCGCCGACCACCATTCCCGGGGGCCTGAGCAGACGAAGCAGGGAAAGTCCCAGGGTGGACTTACCGCACCCTGATTCCCCTACAAACCCAATGGATTCACCTTCTTTCAGAGAAAAGGAAACATTCCGAACCGCTTCAACGGTCCCTATACTGATGGGATAGTCTATTGATATATTTTTTACTTCAAGTATTGGCTGTTCCATTATGTCTCCTATTTCTCCAGCAGCCGCGGATTCAAGATTTCAGCAAGTCCTTCTCCAAGCATGGTGAACCCCAGTGCGAGAAGAATTATGGCAAGTCCGGGAAAGGTTATCATCCACCACACTCCGGAGGGGAGAAAACTCTTTCCAATGGAAATATCCATTCCCCAGTCAGGTATTCCGGCGGGGAGGCCAAGTCCTATATAGGAGAGCGCTGCTTCAGTCATTATGGCATCAGCGATGTTGAGGGAAAAAACTATTGCAACAGTAGCTATTACGTTAGGAAAGATATACTTAAACAAAATAGCTCCGTCCTTCGCTCCGATTGACCGGGCTGCTTCCACATAGAGCTCCTCCTTAAGGGTAAGAACCTGTCCCCTGACAAGACGGAAATAGGTCGGTATATAAATTACCGAAACCGCCAGGGTAATATTTACAACCCCCGGACCCAGCATGGCTGCAAATGCAATAGCCAGGATAAGACCGGGAAAAGAGTAGATGGAATCCATTATCAGAGAGAGAATCCTATCAAAGACACCTCCTGCATACCCTGAAATAAGCCCCAGGGGAATGCCTATTATGGAAGAGAGAAGCGCAGCAGCAAAGGCCACCCCTAAAATGGTCCGGGAACCGTACACAACCCTGGAGAATATATCCCGGTTCAGATTATCTGTTCCGAATATATGCTGCGGACTGGGAGCTTCCAGCTGAGTACCGGCATCCTGGTCCCCCGGAAGGTAGGGTGCAAGGACCTGCGGGAAAAACGCGGTGAAAAGCATAAACAGGACTATTGCAATCCCTGCTATCATTATCCACCACTCTACTCCGTAGGTCTTGTTGGCCTTTGAGATTTTCTTTATAAACGCCCCTAAAAATGATGCAGGGGAATATTTCGCTTTTACCGTACTATTCATGTTTATTCTTCCTCTCCTAGTACTTAACCCGGGGATCAATAGCCGCATAGAGAAGATCCACCATTAAAGATATGACACTCACCATAAGCGCAAAAACAACGATTACCCCTTGAACAGTGGGATAGTCCCTGAGGTATATCCGCTCCATTAAGAGACGCCCCATTCCGGGCCAGGAGAAGGTCGTTTCCGTCAGCACCGCACCGGCTAAAAGAATTGCAAACTGAAGCCCAAGCATGGTCAGTATTGGGATAAATGCGTTCTTAAGGCCGTGCTTGTACACTACAAGTTTCTCGGAGACTCCCCGCGCCCGTGCAGCAAGAACATAGTCACTCTTTAACACATCCAGCATATTTGCCCGGGTAAGACGGACAAAAATTCCGGATAACACAATTCCCAGTGTTAAAGAAGGTAGCAAAAGATGCACTGCCACATCGTTGAAAGCCCGCAGGTTTCCGGCAAGAAGGGTATCGAAGAGATAAAAACCTGTTTTTGAAAATTGGGAGGAGAGCATCCTCGGGCTGGTACGTCCCGCTACAGGAAGCCATTTGAGCCACACACCAAAGATCAGCTGCAGCATTAATCCCATCCAGTACACCGGAATACAGTAGGCAATGTTTCCGTACAGCCGGATTCCGAAATCTCTTCCTGTCCGCCGCTTGTTTGCTGCATATGCTCCGAGAGGAACTCCTATAAGGAGGGTAAAAAACATCCCCCAGAAAGTCAGCTCTATGGTTGCAGGCAGCTTTTCCTTAATAGGAGCACTGACCCGCTGCTTTAACACCATTGAGTTCCCCAGATCAAATCGCGCCAGCTGCCCGAGATAGTTTACATACTGAACCATAATGGGCTTGTTCAGCCCCAGTTCCTCTTTCTTCTCTTCGATTACCCTTTCCGGAGCATGTGCACCGAGCATTGCAGAAACAGGATCCCCGGGCATAACCCTGAGAACAAGAAATACAATGGTCAATAGAATAAAAAGCATCGGGATCGTCATGAGGATCCGGGTAATAGCGTAACGTAATAAACCTTTCATAAGTACTCTTTCTCTGTTTTTTGAAAATGGAATACCGGCCCCGTAAAGGGGCCGGATAAAAACTGATTATTCGGTAAGATCCAGCTGATTGTAGTTAAAAATCAGGGTCGGTCCAATCTTTACACCGGAAACATTCTTGTTTGTAAATACGTAAAGGTTACCCTGGTAAAGAGGAGTGGTCGGTACATCGACAGTCCACTTCTTCTGAAGTTCTTCAAATACCTGCTGGCGGACCTTGGGATCAGGATTGGTCTGTTCCTTGGTAAAAAGAGCATCCCACTCAGGATCAGAGAAATTGATTCCCATTCCCTTGGAGCCGGAAGTTCCTGCAAAAGCTGCGGTGTAGTTATCTGGATCTATGTAGTCGGGATACCATCCAAGAAGATACATGGGCATCTCTTTATTTTTCCACTTATCCTTGTAAGCTGCCCATTCAGCAGACTTAATCTCAACCTTTACCATAGGTGTTTTCTCAAACTGTTCCTTGAGTACTTCTGCGAGGTGAACTTCGGTATCGCCATAGTGTGAAGGGGTATACCACATGGTAAATGTAAAAGGTTTGGAAGCGCTGTATCCGGCTTTGGTAAGCAGTTCCTCTGCTTTTGCAATATTGCCATCTCCGTAAACGGACTTGAAATCGTCGGTATGATAGATCATTCCCATGGGAACCATGGAATAGAGAGGAGCATTCTGTCCAAGGTAAACCTTGTTTATAAAGTCCTGTCTGTCTACAAGAGCACTCATTGCTTCTCTCAAGAGTTTATCCTTGAATACACTCTCGGAGGTTTCATAACAGATGTACCTGATATAAGGTCCCTGCAGCTTGTTAGTAATAAAAGTATCTTTCGCACTTAAATCCTTGATGTCTGAGGGATTCAGTGTCTTGTAAGCAAGATCGATCTCTCCTGATTCCAGAGCAAGTCTCATTGTTGTTGCATCGGCAAAGTACCGTATAATAATTCTGTCAACCTTTGGTTTCTCTCCGTAGTAGTCGGGATTTGCATCGAGAACAACTTCTTCGTCTCTTTTAAAGGAACTTACCTTGAAGGCACCGAGTCCTACAAGCTGGCCGCCTTTCATCTCGGAAGGATCGCGGACAATCTTGTCTTCAGGATAAACATTGGGGTTCAGCGGGAAGTAGGGTACTGTTGCAGCAAGTGCGGGGAAATAGGCAATAGCACTGGGAAGAATAAACTTTACAGTGTATTCATCAACAACCTCTACCGACTTTACGAAGTCTGTAACCAGCCAGGAGGGATCTCCCTCAAGAGCCATTACACGGTCGATAGACCATTTTACCGCCTTTGCATTGAAGGGGGTACCGTCGGTAAACTTGAGTCCTTCCCTCAGCTTGAAGGTGTATTCATCACCTTTGTCATTTACAGTATAGCTTTCTGCAAGACCGGGAACGAGCTCGGTTGTACCGGGTTTGTACGCAAGAAGTCCCTGATAAATATTCTGAAAGATTTCCCAGGTATGGAAGTCGTAGGCCGAAGCCGTATCCATATCGGTAACCTTTTCCGTCGTGCCGTAAACAAGTGTTTTCGGCTGATCTTTCTGACCATTGGCAAAACCAAAACCGGCAACCATAGCCAGCAGCAGCATAAGAACAATAATTCTTTTCATACGCTATTCTCCTTTTTAATATATAGTGTTAATATTTTAACCTTATAACAGAACATGTCAAGGAGAATCGTAGTAAACCATGGGTTGGATAGCTTTAACAGTAATCATTATTATTCTTGCGCTGCTGAATGGAACAACTCTCTTCTACAGGGAGGATTCTGGCTATACTATTCCGGAAAACAGAAAATATCTCTGCGAAGAAGCAGCTCCCTTCCACTTGGAAACCGGTTCAGATAATCTTGTCCTGTTTGTCCACGGGTTCCCCAGTACCCCGGCGGTATACCGATGGGCAGCCGACGAACTTTCAAAAGAGGGCTGGGATTGTGCCGCCCCTTTGCTGCCGGGATTCGGTACCGACTGGCATGACCTTCTAACTACAAACTTCAGCCAGTGGTATGCCTATCTTTCAGATTATTACAAAGAAATGAGAAAATCCTACAGGAATGTTTTTATCGTCGGGACATCCATGGGGGGAGCCCTTACCCTTAAGCTGGCGGAAGACTACTGTGGTACCAGCCTTACCCCTGACGGGATCGTTACCATAGCAGCTCCGGTTTTTGTGAACAAAATCTTTTTTTACGGTATTGTAAAAAATCCGGCATATTACCTTGTACGTACCGTGAGCTGGTTTATTAAAAGCTGGAATCCTAAAAATATAACCTCACCAGGTAAAAACAACCTTGACGGGAGAGGAAGGTGGCGGGGATACAGCGGCGTGTTTCCTGCCCAGACCTACAGTCTCAAATTAGGATTAAAGGGAATAGACCATGAGTTGAAAAAGATTACTGTTCCCCACCTGATAGTTCACGACAGAAAGGATAGAACGGTGCCTTTTTTGAATTGTTTCCATATTGCCAAAAAAGTGAACAGCTCTAAACTGGAACTAATGGTAACCAACATAGGAAAGATAAACCATGAACACCACAGTCTTTTAATATATGATTCTACACGGCAGTTGGTTCTGGATAAAATCAGGGAGTTTCTCGAGGAAGCAGCTTCCAAAGAGCCGGGACTCTAACCGTATCATTTTTCTACAAATAGAGGCACTATTACCCGTATAGTTTCTTTTTGACACACTCTATGGCTCAGTACACAAGACTACGGCACATCACCGTATTTAGTAATTTCTTATAATACAATAATTTACATATTTTCACAAAAGTTGGCACACTCTATGCTACATAGTAGGTGTAAAAAGAAAAATAATTTACGGAGGTGCGATATGACATATTTAGTAAGAAGACCAGCAGATCTTTGGAGAGACTTTGACAAATCATTGGAGAGTTTTTTCACCGGACCTGACATGATGAGCAGAATGCCAAACGTTGACATAATGGATAAGAAGGACCGGTATGTAATTGAGGCTGAACTTCCCGGGCTTTCCGAAAAAGACATTGAAGTGAAGGTTGAAAACGGGAACCTCTTTATTTCAACAGTAAAAGAGGAAGAGAAAGAGGAAAAGAAAGACAAAAAGAATGACCAGTATCTGATAAAAGAGCGGAGGAGCTTCTCCTTTTCACGGAATTTCTCTTTGCCTGAAGATGCAGACATCGACTCTATTGAAGCTTCATTTAAAAACGGCGTTCTGACAATCAACATAACAAAGAAGCCGGAGAAGAAACCTAAATCCATTAAGATCAAGGCAGCCTAAGATCTGCAAAATCTGTTTGTACACCACTGGAGTGTAAAACGTAAAAAGCCGGTAGCAATACCGGCTTTTTTATGGTACATTCGGAACATGGGGCTTTTGGATAAAACTCTGTTAACCATGAAAACATTCACCGGCGCAGATCCTGCCATTAGAAGGGCTATAAAAAACCTTGAGGCACGTCACGAAAAGGAACTGCTCAGGGGGATCAAGATATTTATCAGCCCCTCAGTGTACCGGGACCTTCTTGATAAAGGGTATCTTAAGCGGAGAAGAGAGGATACCCGTAAATCTTAACCGGCATAGTTAATCAGAAACAAGTCCGCTCTCTATAACCTGCTGCAGCTTCTCTGCAAGTTTATGGGAATCACTGTTCTCCTGAAGCTTTGTATCAATCGGTTTATGAAACACAACCGATACATCAGCAGGGCTCACTCTCGAATGTTCCTCGTAGATACGGTATGAATGATTCACGGTGATAGGGATAATGAGCGCTCCCGATTTTATCGCCAGTTTCAGGCTCCCGGGTTTTATTCTATTCATCTTCTGACTTCTGCTTCTGGTCCCTTCAGGGAAAAGTACCAGAGGTTTACCGCTCTTTATTGATTCTACCCCCTTGCTTATAGCCTCCACCGCTGACCGGGGACTTTTCCGGTCTATGGGTACACACCCCAGAACTTTCATCCATGTGCTTAAGATCGGCAGGCGGGTCAGTTCCTTTTTTGCAACAAATCCGACCAGAAAAGGGGTAACCGCTTCAATAATCAAAATATCAAAGTAGCTCTGGTGATTACTTACCAAACAAATACTCCCTCCCTCTTCAGGAAGGTTCTCAGTTCCTTCGATGTGCAGTGTACTTCCAGACATTTTCAGCAGGAACCCGAAATAACTCCTGCTCAGCTTTTTCAGATACCTGTCAGCACGATCCCGTTTTCCGAAAAGCCGTAATACTCCCGGAGGAATCACTGCTGCAAGGAATTCCGGAACAAGTAACACTGTAAAAATTATATAAAAAAATATATTTCTAATCAAAATCCTGCCTCTCTGATTCTAATTTTATATATAACGCTGCACTCTTTCCAGGTACACTCCTCCGGTGGGTACTCCGTGAAGATACCTGTCCAGAGAGTCAATATCCTTTAAAAGCTCAAGGTACGGTTCATCCGAAACAATCTCTTTCTCACTATGGTGCCGTACTGCATAGCGTATTATACCCCTTTCATCGGGAGTAACAAGCCCCCGCTTTTCGCCGTACAGACTATTGTATGTGTCCAGAAAATCATCCAGCCGATCTGCTCCTGTTTCAGCATGATTCTGTTTAATACCGGTACAGAGCAGTCCGTAATCATGCAGTGCTGCTGTCATTGCAGCAAGCTCCATGGAAAGCCCTTTTTCCAGGGCATAAACCTTTATAAGCTGGCTGCAGCTGAAAAGGTGCATATAGGTCCACTGCAGTGAAACTTCTGATCCTTCAGGGAAGCTGGAAGCGGCTGTTTCCATAAGCATGAAGAGTATTTTATTCAATCTTCTAAAATCAAGTTTTTCCATAATCTTTAAAGGACTGCCTTAAGTGCCTTGTGCCATCGTTCTTTTACAGCCCTTGTTTTCCGTATATCTCCCGAAGGATTGAACACCGTGTAGCCGGCGGGCAGTTTTTCAAGATCAGCCGGTCCATCCCATAACCCGCAGGAGATCCCTGCAAGAAATGCAGCACCGACAGCTGCCATCTCAAACTCATTTGAACGGGAAACCGGAAATCCGCTTAAATCTGCAAGGCATTGGAGAAGAACATCCGACCGGCTTACACCGCCGTCTGTTTTAATCCCGGTTATACCTACTCCGGTATCTTTTTCAATTCCCTCAAGAATGTCAACCATTCTCATCGCAATTCCCTGAATCACCGCTCTGGCAACATGCTTTCGGTGAGTATTAAGAGACAACCCTAAAATTGATCCCCTGGCTGTGGGGCGAAAATAGGGGAACCGGATGCCAGAAGGTGTGGGGACAAACACAACACCTTCTGAATCCTCCGCCTCTGCGGCAAGTTCATTCAATACAGCCGGAGTATCGGACAACCCTATCCCATGGCCAAGCCAGTCAATGAGTCTTCCTGCTGTTGCCACATACCCTTCCAGCATATAAGTAGTCTTCCCCCCCAAAGTCCAGGCTATAATGGGAAACAGTCCCCGCTTTGAGAGCTTTGGTTTGTAACCCATATTGATATCCACAAAAGAACCTGACCCCTGTGAGATCTTGACATCTCCCCTTTTGAAACATTTATGCCCGAAGAGGGCTGACATTTGATCTCCGACAACCGCTTTTATGGGAATCGGAGCTCCGAAAAGATCCGGATCTGTTTCTCCGAAATCGTCTGCAGTCTGCCTAACTTCGGGGAAAATATTCATCGGTATTTTGAAAAGTTTGCAGAAAATAGGATTCCATTTGAAATCAAATGGATTATAGAGAGAAGTGGAAGCAGCATTGGATGTATCGGTTAGATGTTTTCTTCCTCCTGTCAGCTTGTACACAAACCATGTATCCAGGGTTCCGAATAATAACTCCCCATTCAAAGCCCTTTGATAGATATCGTCCCGGGTTTCAAAAAGCCATTTTAAACGGGTGAGTGCATGATCGGTAACAAATTTGAGCATTCCTGTTGCTCTGAGCATTGTACTTCGTGTAATCCTGCCGGCGACAAAAGCTCCCGCTTTAATCAGTTTCCATTTGAAAGAACCATTCATCCGGTCGGTTACTGCTGCGGCTCTGACATCAGCCCAGCTTATAAAATTACAGCAGGCCTCTCCGCTCTTCCTGTCCCATAGAGTAAACGTTGTCCGCTGCACACTAATTCCTATAGCCCGGATACTCCCGGCTCCGGGAGTATGTGTATCAATAAGTTTTTTTATCACTGAGTAAAGAACATTCCACTGATCAACAGGGTCATGCTCCGTTGCACCGTCCTCAGGATGGAGAGTAAGCGCTTTTATAACCTCCCGGGTTATGATCTTACCGGCAGTATCAAACAGAAAAGCCCGGGTGCTTGATCCGCCGGCATCTATTCCGATAAGATATTCTTTCATTTTTTCCTGAATATCTTCGAAAGGATTCCCCCTTTCTTTGGAGGAGTTTTTTGAGGTGTGTCTTTTGGGCCCTTTTTTGATGTATCAGAAAACTTAAAATCTTCTCCGTACTTTGCTTTGTAATAAGCAAGCCGTTCCTCCGCCGTACTGGAGGATGTGAGCTTCTTAACCGGGGGCTTTTTTGTCACTGGTTTTCCTGCATCAGGTTTACCCCTCCTTACTCCCGGAGCAGCAGATTTTCTCTCCACAGGTCTTCCTCCTCCGGCCGGTTTCCCCGAAGGCTTTCTTCCCCGGGGACTATCCAGCGGCCTTTTGCTTCCTCTGCCCTCTGTACTATGCCCCTTCCGGAAATCTCTCCTTCCGCCGGGACGTCTATCAGTTCTACGGCTGCTGTCTCCACGATTGTCATTTCTACGGATATTCAGCCGCATCCCGGCACTTTTGTCCTCTACAAAAAGATCTTCTTCGGCCCATTCTACAGGAATTTTAAATCCAATGTACTTCTCAATAGCCTCAAGACCATAGACAAACTTTTCACATGCAAAGGTTACCGCTTTCCCCGATTTCCCGGCCCGCGCTGTTCTTCCTATCCGGTGCACATAGTTCTCGAAATCTTCCGGAATATCGTAGTTGATTACCAGTTCAAGATCGTCGACATGCAGCCCCCGGGCCGCTACATCGGTAGCAACAAGAAACTTAACCTCCCCGGATTTTACCTTCTTTATTACCGAAAGCCGTTTTTTCTGGGGGAGATCACCCATGATATACATAACATGGTAGCCATTCAGCTTAAGTCTCTCGGCGACTTCCACTGCAGCATACTTGGTATTCGTAAAGATTATAGCATTCTCCGGATCCAGTTTCTTTAATATCCCAAGGAGCAGAGACATTTTCTCTGCCGTACTGACATGGTAGAGTGCCTGGGATATCTCTTCGACAGTTACTGTCTGCGATTCCATCTCGATCTGTTCCGGCATGTTCATGAAATCCCATGCCAGGTTCTGAACTCTGCTGCTTAAGGTAGCACTAAAAAGCATTGTCTGCCGCTTTTCTCTCGGAGGCAGCATTTTCATCATCATCTTTATGTCAGGATAAAACCCCATGTCAAAGAGTCTGTCTGCCTCATCTATAACAACCTTCCCTATCGCTTTAAAATTGATCTTCCCGCTCTTCCCGAAATCAAGAAGCCGTCCGGGAGTCCCTATGATGATATCTGTCCCCCTGAGCAGGGAATTTTCCTGCTGCTTGTACCCTACACCGCCGTAAAAACTGGCTATGGTTACCCCGATCTCTGATCCCAGGATTCTCGCATCATTCTCGATCTGAACAGCAAGCTCTCTGGTAGGAGCTACAATCAGTGCTTTGACCCTTTTGTCATCCGGTACCGTACAGAAGTACTGAAGGATCGGAATCATGAAAGCTGCTGTTTTCCCTGAGCCAGTTTGGGATTTTACACTGACATCTTTTCCTGCCAGTGTGTATTCAAGACTCTTTTCCTGAACCGGGAGGCAGTCGGTAAATCCGGCTTTTTCAATCCCTTTTAATAATTTTTCGTCTAAATCAAAATCTGTAAATTTCATTTTTTCTCTTTCTTTCTATAGTCTGTCGTAAATATCCAGAAAAATCTGGGCCTTTGCCCTGTTTATCGTTCCCAGAGATTCAGAATACTCCATACTTTTAGTCTTTACAAAGATGGAATCCTCCTCCTCTCTTCCCTCTGTGTCAAACAGAAAGATGGGGTTAGTCAGGGTTTGTTTTATGGATTCCGGAGCTATCCCCCGGTCTACAAGGTACTTGTAGAACCGGATGTTTTCCAGCGGGAGATGTTCCCCTTTCTCATTGTACAGAAACCCTACTGCATCCAGTATCTGTTCAAAAGGTCCCTTGGAATAGTGGAATACCCGTGAGAACATGCTTTTGGAATGAAGGATTCCTTCATCCACAAGCAATCCGGTAATATCCTGAATGACCTGGTAGAACTCCTCTCCGGTATAGTGCGTCCTGAATATCATGACAGCTATATCTGTTTTATTGTTATTCTTATGTAAAATTGCCGGGATGTCACTGTTAACAACATAGACATCTCCTATCTTCTTAATTACCTGCCCGTCCACAATGAGCATATCCTCTACAGGAACCCAGGCGTTGAACAGCTCATCTTCGGTACTCTGTAAATAAAGTAATGCTTCGTAAGCGCCGATCACCCGGGACCCGGCAAACTCAACCCCGTAATGTTCGGAAAACCGCCGCTTCATATAGGGAGTAAAAATTTTACCCCCCAGTCTTGCAAAAATATAACGGGGTTTATAGTGACTCTTGACTACTCCTTTTTGAACAAGAAAACTCCCCGGCAGATTTGCCAGATACACAAGCTTAATAGACTCTCTGTACTCCGCATTTCCTGAAAGCCCCCTCATAATGGCACTTTCCACCTTTATACCGTTGCTTTCGGGACGGAGATATAAAAAAATATCTTGACAAGCCTCATCGCTGCAGGAATTCGAAAACGGAACGACAATGGTTGGTTTCCGCCCTGTCATCTACCCTATAACCCTCCGCTGGAATTAAACCTTGCCGATACCGGGAAACTGTTCCCGATGATTATATCATCAATCATCCTTACCGGTACAGCACCCATACTCGTGCTCGTGATAAATATCTCATCATAAAATGCAGATTTCATCTCTTCGAGGGCAAGATCCTCGTATACTACATCATATCCCATCTCATCTGCCAATTCAATAACATGTTTTCTGGTTACGCCGAAGAGTACATTGTCACCGGGGGTGTACAGCGTATTCTCCTTATAAGCGAAAACATTACACCTTGACCCCTCCAGGACGTCGCCGTTCCTGTTTACCAATAGAGCATCCAGGGCATCGTTCTCGGCAGCATACCTCGATGCAAGGTAGTTTAAAAGGAGGCAGTTTGATTTTACCCGGGGCATTATGCGCTCACCTTCGTATGAAACTACTTTGACTCCTGTAGTATAGTACTTATCGGGATAAACCGGAGAGGGAGCTCCAAATGCGAAAAACAGAGGGTTGTCACCACCGATAAGCTGAAGCTTAATCGTACAGTTCGTCATGCCGTTCTTCTCGATTAATACCCCCAGGCTTTTTATTACCGCTGCTTCGGTCAGCGGATGTGATAGCCCCAGGAGGCGGGCTGATTCAAAGAATCTTTCCACATGATCAACCCCGTCTTTCAGCTTTCCATCCCGTACGGAAAGCGATTCATATACGCTGAAGCTGAAGAATACCTCTTTCCTCGTCAACGGAACGGTAAGTTCACTCTCCGATACCAATTCAAGATTTCTTATAGCATACTTCATTATCAGTTCTCCCTGTACTTCTCGGGAATATGGATAACTTCCCGGGGTTTACTTCCGTTCGGAGGACCGACTATTCCCCGCATTTCCATCTCCTCCACGATTCTTGCAGCCCTGTTGTACCCTATCTTGAGTCTGCGCTGCAGATAGGAGGCAGAAGCCTTCCCGGCAGCTGCGACAATTTCAATGGATTTGCTCATCAAAGGGTCATTTACCGAATAGTTGTCATCCGGCACATCATCTTCTTCGCTGTCAAAAAAGATCTCTTCATCTATATAATCCGGTTTTGCAAGAGTTTTTACATAATCAGTAAGCCGCTCCACTTCATCATCTGAAACAAAGGCTCCCTGAATTCTGGTAAGAGAGGGATCCCATGATGAAGCAAAGAGCATATCCCCCTGGCCCAGAAGCTTATCGGCACCCACAGAATCAAGAATAATTCTTGAATCGATCTTGTTGGCTACCATAAACGCGATCCTGCTGGGAACATTTGCCTTTATTAGCCCCGTTATGACATCTATGGACGGGCGCTGGGTAGCAAGAACCAGATGTATTCCGATTGCCCGCGCCATTGCGGCTAGCCTTGCGAGGGTTGCTTCCAGCTCCTTCCCCGATGTTGCAATCAAATCTGCAAACTCATCCACAATTACCACGATATAGGGAAGAGGCTCTGCCGCGTACTTCCCCTTTTTAAGCTTTCGATTATACGCCCTGATATCCCTGACACCGAGAGCGTCAAGAAGTGCATACCGCCGTTCCATTTCGTAGATGCAGTACTGCAGTGCCTGAAACGCTCTTTTAGGTTCTGTTATGACCGGTGTTAATAGATGGGGGATATCGTTGTAGAGTTTCAATTCTACTATCTTGGGGTCTATGAGTATTAACCGTACATCTTCCGGACGGCGTTTATAGAGAATGGAACAGATTATTGAATTAACACAAACCGATTTTCCGGAACCGGTAGCCCCGGCTATAAGAAGATGCGGAGTCTGAACCAGATCCACTATCTTCGATTCTCCGGTTATATCTTTTCCAAGAACCACCGGAATCTCAACTCCCTTTTTGGTAAAAATATCATCATCCAGCATTTCCCGGAAAGAAACGATGGCCCGGTGTTTATTGGGAACCTCTATCCCCACTGCGTGTTTACCCGGAATGGGAGCAACGATCCTGATCCTTGATGCCGCCAGCCTCAGGGCTATGTTATCTGCCAGATTTACGATCTTTGAGAGTTTTACCCCCGGAGCCGGAAGGATCTCAAACATGGTAATTACCGGGCCTTTCTTGATTCCCGTAACTTCTGCCTTAATCTTGAACTCCTCCAGGGTTGTTTTGAGGATATCCGCTGCCTTACGGGTCTCATCATCTATTATCCAGTAATGGGAGTCGGTATAGTCGTTTAAAATTTTATCCGCAGGGATCTCATATTTAACATTTTGCGTTTTCGGTTCAACCTTCTGCATTTCAAGCTTAAAGGGGGGTGCCGCACCTTGCCGATCATCAGGAACATCCTCA
The DNA here is from genome assembly GCA_024763455.1 of Sediminispirochaeta sp. Taxonomy (GTDB): domain Bacteria; phylum Spirochaetota; class Spirochaetia; order B11-G9; family B11-G9; genus B11-G9. The sequence goes on from JANTFL010000038.1 coordinate 17,154, forward strand.
GCACTATCATCAGGTACTTCTTCCTGCTCCGAAGGGTAATCGTCAGCTTCGTCAGCCTCTTCCTGAACAGAGTCCTCTTCAAAAAAGGGATCTGCTTCCTTTTTAAACCTGGGGACATCCGGAAGAATTGAAGGGATAAGAGAACTTCCATCAGCCTCGCCGGGTAGTGCAGCTTCTTCTGCTGTTTTAACAGAGATCTGTTCTTCCGGAGCCGGAAGTTCAAGAGGAGGTACTGTGTCCACAGGCCCTGCAGCCCCGGTAACCTTTAAATAGACCACAAAGAGTCCCAGTAGTTCTGCCAGAAAAAGGAGAAACAGAAGGAAAGCCCCCTCTCTGCCGGTAAAATACCCGGTTATAAAAACCGCAGCAGGGGACTCTGCCCCCTCCAAAACCTTGAAGAAAAGACTCAGGGTTAAAAAAGGAATTGTTGAGAGTAGAAGTACCGCAACAAAACTCCTTCGGAACTTTTCTTTTAAAACAAGATATGCGCTTATAAGGAAGTAAACAGGAATGTAAAAGGCTGCGTACGAAAAACTCTTGAAGAAAAACAAACCAAGAGCGGTTACCGCCCTGTTCTGTCCGCTGAAAACAGAAACAAGGGGAGGAAGAAGCAGCAGAAATAATACAAAGGCAAGAAAAAACAAACCTGCTGCCAGATAGAACGAAATACGTCTTAGCACACTATCCTCACTTAATAGAAGATCAATCCTGCAATTCCCAGCGGTATCAGGTAAAAGCTAAAGTAGTACAGATTCCCTTTTTTTATCAGTTTAAGAAGGATCTTCAGACTGATCAACCCCACTGCAAAAGCACTTATCATACCCGCTGCAACCACCGGTATACTTATATCTTCGAAAAGTGCGCCGGCATCCTTGAACTGAAGTATTAATGCACCGAGAATAGCCGGTATTGACAGCAGAAAAGAAAACTCTCCGGCCTGTTCTCTGCTCATCCCCGAAAATAGAGCCGCTGATATGGTAATTCCGGATCGGGAAATCCCCGGAAGCACCCCGATTCCCTGGGCAATACCGGTAATAATTCCCTGCTTTACCCCGGAGGATCCATAATCTTTCACTCCCTTAAACCTTCTGCTCAAGAGAAGAATAATCCCGGTAACAATAAATAGGGCAAAAACAAGCTTTACGTTCTTTTCAAGACCAAGCTTCTCCAGAAACAGTCCCAAGACACCGGTAAAAACCGTCGCCAGCAGGATGAGCAGAAAAAGACGCATGTTTTCCCGGTCTTCATCTTCCCTTCTTCCGGCAGCATAATGAACAAGCGCCTTTATAACCCTCCATATCCGATCCCGGAATAGTATAAAAACAACCAGGAGAGTCGCTATATGAAGGAGAATGTCGAAAAGAAGGGGGACGTTCTCCAGATTCATGAAATGTTGAAGAACAACCAGATGGCCGGAACTTGAAATAGGGAGGAATTCAGCCAGCCCTTGAACTGCTCCGAGAATGATTGCGTTTAGATATGTCATGTTTTGCTCCCAAATAGTATAGTAACCGTCTCCTGAAGGCTCCGGTTATGGTAAAGATATCCGTAAATGACTGCAGATACAAGGACTTTGCGCCCGTAGAGGCTTGTTTCCCGATAAGGAATTGCTTCGAGAAAGAGATCCTCAGGAAGTTCAGGATACTCCGTTTTCCATCTTCTTACTCTGGTAAGCCCTCCGTTATAGGCAAAAAGAGCCTGAATAACAGAATCCGTTCTGCTTATCAGATTTTCAAGATACCATCCCCCCAGCTTCATATTAATCTGCGGATCTGTAAGCACCGGATCCTTAATCCGCATCCTTGAAGCGACATCCCCGGCAGTAGAGGGCATGAGCTGGCTCAGCCCCACTGCTCCCGCAGCAGAAACTATATCCGCTGAAAAATGGCTTTCCTCCCTGATAAGCGCATACAAAACTGAGACAGGGATTCCGTATTCTAATGCAGTCTTTTCGATACCCTTCCTGTACGCATCGGGGTACAGGGTCCTTATATCTTCCTCCGAAGCGCCGTACCCCTGTGCGGCGAGATAGCTGTTCAATATCCTTATAGAATTTATGTAGTCTCCTCTTTTATTCAGGAAAGCGGAAAATGCCCGTATAGCAGTGAGGGAAAACCGGACCCGGCAGCTTTCCAAAACTTCCTTACCGTAATCAGGCAGCGTAAAGGCAATTGCTCCATAGAGAAGCTCATCGCATTCATTCCCGGGATCTGCTGCAGCACTGCTCTCAATTTTAACTATCCCGTCTATTCCGTCAAAATCTTTTCCCAGGGCAGCAGCGGACATGATCTTGTAGTATAACCCAGAGGCCAGCCCTTCTCCGGACTCCATGGAAAGGATAAACCACTGTTTTATGTCTGCCTCGCCGGCAGCCAAATAGCCCTCACGGGCCGCCCTGGCAGCAAAATAGGCTACACGGGAAATTACATCACCGTCCGCCTTTCCCTGTAACGTTTCCAGCATGTCCCGTATTTCTTCCCACTTTCCCGTTCTGATCAGTTCAGCAGAAAGATCGAAAAGAAGATCACTGAAGTAGGCCGGATCAATCCATAAAGAGGTAAGCTCCTCAAGCTTTGCTAAAGCATCAGCAGGGGACTTGTGCAGAACCAGGGAATACCAATACCATAAAAGTTTGTCATGAAAGGGGCCGGTTGCGCGGTCCATTCCTCTGGTATAGTAATCAAGCGCCCTCGAAGTAAATCCCATCCTGCCGGCAAGGTATCCTGCACCCCAATACAGATGTTCCATGACCGGATCAGGGAGGCTCCCGTTTTCTCCCCGGGATATCCCCTTTTTAAAAGCTTCCATCCCCGCAGAGGACCTCCCTGCCAGAGCAAAAATTCTAGCTGCATAGTCTGATATCCCAGGAGACAAAAATAAAGGATCCCCT
>JANTFL010000039.1 GCA_024763455.1 Sediminispirochaeta sp.
ATCTCTTTTAGTTCCGGAAGGTAGTGTTTCCAGAAAGGAAGGCTCAGGGCGATCATGTTTTCCCAGGTTCTTGATTGGGATTCATGAATCCCCAGGGACGTTCCCTGGGCAAGGACAGTTCCTTTGAGTTTTTCATCAATCCCCAGTTCGTAAAGACCGTGACCACATTCATGTACTGTTCCAAGTATGGCTGTCTTGAAAGAGTTTTCACTGTATCTCGTAGTCAGCCGGACATCGTTGAATCCGGTCCGCGTGGTAAACGGGTGGGCGGATACATCCAGACGGCCTCTTTTAAGGTCATACCCTAAATCGGCAAGCACCTTCCGTCCGAACTTTTCCTGAAGATCTGCCGGGTATGTGAGTTTTAGAAAACTGTCGTCAACCTGTTCACTCTCCCCAATTCTTTTGACCAGGCTTTGAAGTTTCGGTTTTAAATCATCGAAGATTTTCTGGACGGATGCCGTCGTAGCAAAGGGCTCGAATTCATCAAGAAGAGCATCATAAGGATGCTCCCTATATCCTATCTTCTCAGCTTTTTCTTTTGTAAGTTCAAGAATTTTTTCCAGGTGAGGTCCAAAAATGGAAAAGTCTGATTTTTTCCGGGCTTCAACCCAGGCTGCCTGGGAGAGCGCGGCTTCCCTGGAAAATTCAACAACCAGTTTTTTGGGGAGCTTTACCTCTCTGAAGTACTCTCTGGAGAACTTCCTCAAATATGCCCTGTCAAAATCGCTGAAGGATGGATCTGCTTCATCATCTATGTCTTTAATGCCGCAGGCTGAAAGCAGCTTCCCTGTTTCTGCACTCACAAGTTTGTCGTGCATGATCCCTGAAAGGAGGGATTGCTGCTGTGCTCTGTCGGAAACTGCTTTTTCCGGCATGTAGGTTTCCTGGTCCCACCCTAAAAGAGCGGTAGTATGCTCCAGCAGCTGGATTTCACCATCAATTTCTTTTAATCTTTCCAACTCTTTGTTCATCTCGTTTCCTTTTTCTGGTCTATTATTTTTTCTAAAGAGATTTCCGGATTCCTGTACCTTTTTAAACCCTTTGTTTTATTCTGATACTGAATGGCATTTACCGGACAGTTGTTTATGCAGGCAAAGCACAACTCACACTTGTTGTGCCAGACAGGCCTGCCCTCTTCGAGGATAATATTATATACGGGGCATATTCTCTCACAAATTCCGCAGGAATTACAATTATTGTCAACGGAGAATCCCTTGTACAGGAAATGAATATATCTGTACCCCGCAGAGTACAGAATCCCGGGGAAAATACGGGTGTGAAAAAAGGAAGCTTCTCTGTCAAAGAATGAGCGCTTCTCCTTTATTATGGAACTTATCCGCTCTATCTTTGCCCCTGCTGTTGAAAGAATCTCTTCAAGTTTTTCCCCCGATGCCGCTTCTCCGAAGGGAAGATAATTGCTGGGGGTTACAATGCTGAACCCCGCATTTAACCGGTTCTCTCCCCCCTTTATGATCTTCCTGAAATGGCTGAATGCCAAACCTACATCGCCTGCGTTTACTGCTACAGCATAGAGGTAGGAAGTCTTTGGGAGATCCCTAATAAATGAGGCAACTATGTGGGGAACTTTGTTCATGTATACCGGGAATACCACTCCGATGGAGGGGTATTCTTCCTTTTCCCGTTCTCCCCCTTCAGACACAACAGCTCTGAGTTCAGTACCTCCAAGATTCCCGGAAAGCTTCTCCGCTGTCCAGAGGGAATTCCCTGTTCCGGTAAAATAGTAGATAATATCTTTCATCTATAAAAGTATAGCATAAATTGTAATTAACCTTTACTATTTTTAACCGGAGGGAGGGAAAAATTGCTGTTGAATTTGTTACTCTACGCATCGTTTTTGGCTAACATTGGGATTGGGATACTCAATTTCAGCCTTGTTTTCTACATGAGAGACCTTTTCGGTGCAAGCTCTGCCCAGATAGGGCTGCTCTCCTCGCTTTGGGCCCTCTCTTACCTTGTTGGATGTTTTTCCCTACACCGGATCAGCGGGAAAATGGGGCCTAAGCGGTCTCTCTCCCTCGCAGCTTTCGGTATGGCGCTGTTTTCCCTTTTTATTTTGTACAGCACCTCAATCTATATGCTGTACGTATGTTCTTCTCTTTTCGGATTTATAACAGCCCTGTTCTGGCCCCCCTTGGAGGGGTGGCTGTCAGAAGGGTATGAAGGCTCCGCTCTCAATAAACGGGTGGGGAGATTTAATCTGTCATGGTCGACAGCACTCATTGTGAGTCCGTATATCGCGGGACTGCTGATTGAGAGGAGCCTGACTCTGCCGCTTATTGTAACCATAGGGGTGTACCTTCTTCTTTTTGCATCATTCTCGTTTTTCAGTGCCTGGTTTCTAAAAGCGGAGGGTCATCCTGCGGAAAAGAGCAGTACCGGACCCGGAGAACAGGACAGCAGCACCCCTTTACGATACGTTGCCTGGATGGGAATTTTCTCCTCGTATCTTATCAATGGAATTGTTCTTTTTGTGTTTCCCCTCTATGCAAGAGATGTCCTGGGGATTCAGGAATCCTCTATTGGGCTTCTGTTTCTCTTGAGGGCGCTGCTTAGTACAATTGTATTTATGTTTATGAGCCGTACTGTATGGTGGCATTTCAACAAACTGCAGATGCTCTTTGTTCAGCTGATTCTCGTTATCTTTTGCGCGCTCCTTCCGGTTTTTACAAGCTGGAGCAGTTTTGCCTTAGTGTTCTCATTTTTCGGGGTACTGTTCGCTTTTCAGTACTCTAACAGCCTTTTTCACGGAGTATCAGGTTCTGTTAACAGAGAAAAGCGGATGGCAGTTCATGAAGGGGTGCTTACTGCCGGACTGATTACCGGTGCAGTTGGAGGAGGGGTGGTGTACCAGTCGTTCGGTGTAACTGCGGTATTTACCGGAGCGGGATCTGTTCTTTTTATAACAATGCTGGTTCAGCTGATGGTGCTGTTCTTTCAGAAAAAGGGGAGGGCTGTGCTATCGAAGAGTTAGTTTCGAGGTACTGGTGGATCGTAGCAGGATCTCTGGCAGTTGTTCTCCTTGCAGCAGCAGTCGTTCCTGTTATCTTGATTAGACTTCCGGCAGATTACTTTATTTCAGAGAACAAAAAGAGCCTGGTTGAAACACTTCCGTTCCCGCTCAACTATATTCTCCTTGTTTTTAAAAATATTGTCGGAGCAATTCTGCTGCTGTACGGGATACTTCTCCTTTTTATTCCCGGGCAGGGGATTCTTACCATTATCGCCGCGCTGGCATTGATGAGCTTTCCCGGGAAAAGAAAGCTGATCCGTAAAGTGGTAGGTAAAAGACCGGTTCTCAAAGGAATTAACTGGATCCGAAGTAAAGCGGGGAAGGATGAAATGACGGTTTAATAAGAGTGCTGGACTCTGTGAGTAATAGGACGTATACTTTGCTCATGGGAAAGTGTTATTTTTGCGGAAAAGAGTTTTCTCCCCCTGTGTACAGGACCACAGTATGTTCTGCATGCGGGAAGGATCTAAAAATTTGCCTTAACTGTACCTTCTATGCTCCTGGAAGCCATTACGACTGCCGGGAGACAGTATCAGAGCCGGTCCGGGACAAAGAAAGGGCCAATTTCTGCGACCATTTCCAGGCCGGTTCAAACTTTAAAGAGGGATCCGGGGCTACAGAAAAGGAATCATCTGCCAGGAAGGCCTTTGATAATTTGTTTTCTGACTAATTTTTCAAATGTAATGTAAATACGGGAGTACTCTGATTTGAAAGCTGCCGCCTATTCCTATCCGAAACTGATCAAGCTTGCTCTTCCCATAATGTTAGGGAATTTTTTCCAGATGCTTTACAATCTGGCCGATTCCTATTTTCTGGGGAAAATAGGAAAAGAAGCGCTTTCAGCGCCTTCGATCTCCATGAACCTTATATTTTTTATGATAATATTTGCCTTCGGATTTTCCAATGCCGGTACAACCCTCATATCTCAATCGAAGGGGAAGGGTGATGGAGAGAAAATGGACTTCTACCTCGGGCAAATGACTACATTGATACTGATTGTTGCTGTAGTAATTAGTGTTTTGGGAATTATCCTTACCGATAAACTTCTTGTTTTAATGCAGGTGCCGGAAGACACCTTTGCCTATACCTCATCATATCTTAGGATAATATTCTCCGGGATTCCATTTATGTTTATGAGTTTTGTTTTAAGAAGCTCCCTGCAGGGAATAGGTAACAGTGTAACGCCCCTTCTTGTTCAATCAATTACGGTAGTGCTGAACATCATCCTTGATCCCCTGCTGATATTCGGCTTCGGACCGATCCCCCCCATGACTGTGAAAGGAGCCGCCTATGCAACAGTCTTCTCACGGATTGTAGCATCGGTAATAGCGGTAGTCATTCTTGCCGGAGGGAAGAAGGGGATTACACTCCGTCTGGGAAATATGAAGCCTGATGCCAAAGCTATCCGGCTGCTTTTAAAAATCGGGGTACCTTCATCTGTCGGGCAGGGGATTTCCGCCCTCGGTTTCACCGTACTCCAAGGGGTTGTGAACACCCTGGGCTCTTCGGTTATTGCTGCTTTCGGAGTGGGAAACAGGATAATTGGATTGTTCAACATGCCTGCTATGGGGATCTCCCAGGCATCGGCAGTGCTTGTAGGCCAGAGGATAGGAGCGAAGGATCACTCCGGTGCGTGGAGGGTTGTAAAGCATTCATTTATCACTGTTTTTGTATTTATCTCAGTCGGAATGAGCCTGACCTTTTTCAAAGGGAGCAGTGTTGTTAAATTCTTCGTGAACGATCCCGAGGTTATAAAACACGGGGTTATGCTCTTTAGAATTGTATCACCCTCGGTTGTATTTTTTGCACTCTTTACCGTATCCACCGGTGTTTTTCAGGGAGCAGGAGATACAAAGCCGGTTATGATTTTTAACATTATCCGCCTTTGGGGTATCAGAGTTCCGGTTGTGTACCTGCTTGTTGCATGTGCCTCGCTTGGTGCAGTGAGTATCTGGGTAGGCATGTTTGCCTCAAATCTTATCGTTTCTCTTGCAGGGTTTATCCTATTAAGTAAAGGGCGGTGGCTGCACAAGCTGAATCCGGACGATATTTAAAAAATGTTATGCTTCTTTATCCAGTAGTTTATTAAGGTTGACGTAGGTTGTGCTCAAGGCCGCTGCAGTTGCACTGGTATCATGAATTGACTGAAAAACTGCTTCCATCGATTTCAAACCGTCGTTGATGGCCAAATTCTCTTCTGCAATAGCCTGGGAGATCATTGTAATCGAGTTACCGACTTCCTTTGCATCGGTTTCGTTTGCATCAAAGGACTGTTTCATAAAGGTAATATCGTCCTTTATTCCTGAAAGTATTTTTTCGAATCTAAAAATATCTCCTGATACTTCGGTTACTGTTTTTGTAAGTCCGCCGAGGGTATTGTCGATTTCCATGGCAAGATCCCTGGTCTGAAGAGCCAGTGTCCGTACCTCTTTGGCAATTATCCGGAACCCCCTGCCTTTTTCACCTGCCCGGGCAGCTTCTATGGAAGCATTAATTGCCAGAATATTGGTTCTGTCGGAAACATCCTGAATTTCTGCACTGATACCCTTTATTTTTTTAGTATTGTCTTCAAGAACTCTAAAAGTCTTTGCCAGTTCGACCGCATCACTGCTGGCGGCCTCGATCTCGGTTACCCTTTTCGAAACACTGTTACTCAAAGCACTGCTTTCATTCACGATCCGGGTCATCCTCTCGTCTATCGATTTTGAATTTCCGGAAGTACTCTGTGAAGTGGACCGGATCTCTTCAAAAGCCGCTACAACGGTTTCCATACCGTCCTTTATCTTTTTGATATTACTGTTAATAATACTGAGTGATTTAATGGTGATGGAGCTGAAGGTTATCGATTTGTTGTATCCGGAAAAGAGTTTTGAAATAGTTCTTTTCATGGTTTTAAAAGTATTCATATTTTCACCTCAGAGTTCTATGTGAAATTACTGAGAATATCACTGCCGCATTGTAAATTCGACAACCAGTCTAAAAATTCATCTACAGCTTTGTCCTTGAATATTGCGCCATGCTGAGGAGCTATCATGGAGATGCGGTTTTTCCTCATCCGTTCCACCCAGTCCTTGCATACTTTACCTGATGTCATCAGCCTTTGGTGAAATCCTTCTATTATGGGAAGATGTGTCTTAAAATCATCTACAAAGAGATAGTGCGTGTCCTTAGGGAAGACAGCTCCGCCTATATCACTGGAAAACAGAATCCCTGAAACAGGATCATAAAACGAAAAATTACCCGGAGAGTGCAGGTAATGGGCCGGAAGCATGTTCAGAGCAGCCCCTGTTGAAGTCGAGACTGTCCCCCCTGAGTCAGGAATACTGCTCAGCCTTGAAAAGTCAACCAGACCGAAATGGGGTACAAATCTCATCCAGAGTTCTGAAATATGAATGGCTGCATTGGTGATCCCCAGCCACAGGGCAATCCCTGAGGATACATCGGGATCCTGATGTGAGAAAAGAATAGTCTCTATATTATCCAGGTCTATATAACGGGAAATAACCGCAACTACCCGGGGGAACAGATGCACACCGCCGGGATCAAGAAGGATTCCTTTTGATCCGTGGATAATGAGATATTGATTTGTTTGAACAGCACCGGACCCCTCATCCTTTTCCCATCCCAGCCAAATAACCTTATGGTTATCCTCTTCAAACAATACTTGACCTTCGGTGTAATTGCTCTCTGACATAGTAAACTTCCTTCTCAGAATATATCTTACGATCCTGATTATACCTGCAAAACACAGGTACAGCTACAATTTTTCTATTTTTTTAGGGTGAGTTATAAAAGAAACTTTTAACCGCTCCGAAAGCAGTCGCATATTCCGGATTATCCGGGAAAGAAAATTCAGTCCCGTATAATTTTCCAACGTTAACGAGGGTATCCCGGAGATAATTGCTTTTTGACAGATTCCCGATAACAACAATATCACGTTTCAAATTATACAGTTGGGCTGAAAGTGAAGCAATTACACCGATTGTTTCTCCCACCAGAGTGAGAATGGCAGCGCTTAAGTCTTCTTCCTTTGAGGATTTTATACTGCCGAAATTTGATACGGTAATATCCCCTTGTAGAAACCCAACATTTTGATACCCTATTTCCGACAGGGTGAGATTACACGAAGATGGATTCCCTTTTAAGGCCAGGTGATTTAACATGATCGGATCAGGCATTCTGTTGATAAGCATTCCAAGCCCGGTTACCGTTCCGCCCCCAACTCCGGTTCCACTGATATGCTTGACATTATTTGAATCAAAAAGTGCCACCGCAGTTCCTGTCCCCATGCTTACAACAATACATTTCTCTTTTTTAGAAAGAAAAGAACCTCCAAATGCAATAGCATCTATCTCCTTTACCATATGCAGATGGTCATTGAGTTCTTCGGGCATATCTTTTTCTGAGCCGGTAAGAAGTATTTCGTCAGGCGAAAATTTATTCTTAAGACTCCTATGAATGGAAAGGATATCTTCCCAGTTTCTTGTAGGAAGAAAAGTTGTATAGAGGATCTCATCGTTTGAAGTAATAACGGCAAAATCAGTAAACGATGAACCACGGTCAATGCTGAGGAAAGTTTTCATGCATAAACTATAAACTAACTAAATGTTGTATACAATACAAAAACAGGAAAAGAACAAAAGTCCTTTTCCTGATTTTACCCCGGAGACGATTCGAACGTCCGACCTACTGCTTAGGAGGCAGTTGCTCTATCCTGCTGAGCTACCGGAGCATCTTTACAAGGGCTATTCTATGTAAATGGTATACCGGTGTCAACAGCGGGGCTCTACATCTCGATCCCTTTTCGTGCAGGAACTCCCTCATTTGCATAGTGTTTTTCCTCGCACATCTCGGTAACAAGATCCGCCGCTTTAAGAACATCCGGATCTGCGTATCTTCCTGTAATGACAAGCTCGGTGGACTCGGGTTTTGTTTTGATTAAATCAATAACTTCGTTTTTGTCCACAAGCTTGTAATGGACGGCAATGTTGAGTTCATCGGTAATAATCAGATCATACATGCCGGAATCCATTGCTTCCCGGATCTTTTCAAGTCCCTTCTCTGCTGCCTCTTTATCCCGGTCCGTAAAGGGTGAGAGAACTTTGCGGATTACCCCGAACTGCTCAACTTTCAGTTTCCCGCTGAAGAGAGCAGCAGCCATATCTTCAAGTGCTTTTATTTCACTGTACTTACCTTTCTTGGTAAACTGGGTAAAGTATACCGAGAGTCCTGCTCCAAGGGCTCTGACTGCCAATCCCATTGATGCAGTGGTTTTTCCTTTCCCGTTCCCTGTGTATATCTGGGTGTATCCCTGTTTCATAAATAGTTCTCCTTATCGTAGGGAGTATATCAAAAAGTACGGTACCCTGATAAACCCCTTTATTAAAAAATTCCAAATAACGCCACATACCACCCTGTGCTGACCCATGGTGTTTCGATTCAAATTTTAAACCAGTTGATTCTGCCGGTCAAAAGCATAACGAAACCAAGGATAATAAAAAGGCCGATAGAACCGATTAAGAGGGCATAGTCTTCAGATGCAAGAGCTGTATAAAGATAAAGGTATAAAACAGCATTGACGGCGGCAAGGATGGCTCCGTATTTTACCGATTTAAATGACAGGGATGTGTATACAGCTATGAGCAGAGCTGCAGCTGTCGAAGAAATGATGTAGGAGAGTGTAAAGCTTAAGTGTTCCGACAGTGATAGGAGGAGGAGGAAGAAGAGTACTACCGCGAAACCTACAAGCAGATACTGAACAGGGTGGAGCCGCCTGCGGGTAAATATTTCAACGAAAAAAAGAGCAATAAAAGGAATGAAAATAAAGAGGGTGCTGTATTTTGCAGCCCGGTGAAGTTTGAAATATTTGTTTACCGGAGATATGAAATCAACTCCGAAATAAGACGCCTTGAGAAAAGAATCTGCCGGATTGTTGTCTATCCATGTTTGCGGGAAATTACGGGACAGAGCATAAATCTTCCATTTTGCAGAGAATCCGTTTCCCGTTATTGACCTTTCATCGGGGAGGAACCGGCCCGAAAAGTTGGGACTTGTCCAGTCGGAGGTAATGGATACAGAGGTTTCTTTGCCGGCAGGAAGAAAAGAGATACTTCCTCCTCCCCTTAATTCCATTGAAAGGGAAAAATCGTATTTGTTGTTGTTATCCAGGTTTAGAGGTGCAGAAATCCCGTAGATCGAAGATTCTGATGTCCCGGTAACCTCGGTAAAATCAACAGGAGTACCGTTCAAAGAGGCGATAATACCTTTGCTTAATCCCTTTGTATCTCCGAGTCCAAGAATCAATTTTGCCTTGTTGTACAGTATTTCCGGATTAGAAAAAGAGTCTTTGGAAATGCCCGAGGGATCAAAATAACCTGAAAGGGAAAACTTTCCCGTATAGATATCTGTTTTATAGATTCCTTTATTTCTTGTTTGGGTATGCATGGTTCCTCTGATGTCAAGATTTTCCGGAAAAAGAAAAACAGTATGCCGTACCGTGTGCTGTTCCTTTTTATCATCAATAATTTCAGTAACCGTATCATCCACTGGTATCGCCAATACAGGACCAGTAATACTTTGGATGCCTCCCCATTGCTGTATGACTGTATTTACAGCGGCGTCTTTTCTGAATTCCCTGTCCTGTATGAGACTTTTTACCTTACCCATGGGAATGAGGACAAGTAAACCGACAATACAGGTCACCCCGATCTTTGCCATTGTAGAATCTGCAAGTTTTCGAACATTCATTTTATATTCCTCTTTGTTTTTGTTGTTTTCCTGAATGTAGAATGCGGATGTGTACAGTCTGCGGCAAAAGTATGGCAATTATGTGACATCTTTACGGTTCCATGATAGGATTACCGTATGAAAGTGGCCATTGTTGATGATGAGGCGGATCTAAGAGAAACCATACATTTTGCATTTAAAAGGGAGGGGTACGATGTTGATGAGTATGCAGATGGACTTGAAGCATGGAGCAGGTTTCAGAACAGACTTCCCGACCTAATTGTTCTTGATGTCATGATGCCGGGTATGGATGGACTGGAATTATGCAGGAGAGTACGGACTCTTTCACAAAGTGTTCCCATCCTGTTCCTCTCATCCAGGGATGAGGAGATTGACCGTATTTTAGGCCTTGAAATAGGCGGTGATGATTACATGTGCAAGCCCTTTTCCCTGAGGGAACTTGTCGTACGCACAAAAGTGCTGTTCCGGCGGCAGCGGGCCAGGGAAATGGATGCCGGCAATTCTCAAACACACACTGCCGGATTCCTTACCCTTGATCTTGATAAGTACGCTGTATACTGGCATGGTATCAGAATTGAGCTGACGGTAACAGAATTTTTACTGCTGAAGATGCTCGTCATGAATCCGGGGGTTGTTAAAACCCGGGAGGTGCTGATTGATCTTGTTTACCCCGTCGGAACGTATATTTCAGCACGGACAATCGATACGCATATAAAGCGCCTGCGTAAAAAATTTGAAAAGGTGGACCCGGAGTTTAATGAAATTGAAACTGTTCACGGCCTTGGATACCGGTATAAAGAAGTTCTTTCGGAGCATTCTGTTTAGACTTCTCCTGTTTAATGTTCTCCTGGTATTTCTCCCTGTAGCAGGGGTACTGTATCTTGATACCTTTGAGAAACAGCTTCTTCAGGCACAGGAAAACTCCATGGTGCAGCAGGCCAGGGTACTTTCCGCCTCATTGAGCAACCAGGGACCTCTGGATAAAGAGAAAGCTGTTTTGTTTTTAAAAAACCTGAATGGACAGAGTAAAACAAGGCTGCGGGTGGTGGATCCAGAAGGCAGACTTCTTGCGGATTCAAGTACTCTGTTTACTCCGGAACCTGATAAAACGGAAGCACCCTATTCGGGCAGGTACGATAAAGAGACCCTTTTGAATTCAGCAAGGACACCGCTCCTTTACAGGATTTCTGTTCTGCCGGTAAGGTTATACCGGAAGTTGTTTCAGCCCCCCGTACCTGTCAAGGATGCAGGATTCTATAATTCGGTAAAACCTTTCAATGGTGAGGAAATTTCCAAGGCCTTGGAGGGCAAGTATGGTGCTGTAACACGGCTGTCTTTAGGGGGACAGCGTTCGGTAACGATGTACAGTGCTCTTCCTGTTTTCGATCATTCACGGGTAATTGGAGTTGTTCTTGCAAGCCAATCCACTTACCGGATACTCAGGGACCTGTACGAGATGCGACTTGTCGTTTTAAAGGTTTTCCTCGTTTCATTCATTGCAGCTGTTTTTATCAGTTTGTTTCTCTATTATACCATTGCCTTCCGCATCCGCCGTCTTGAGAAAGATGCCGTATTGATAACAGCTGGTAGAGGAGAAATGAAAGGATCGTTCAAACCCTTCCGGTTTAATGATGAAATCGGGCAATTATCTCTTTCCCTTAAAGACTTGACTGACCGTCTGGATTCACATCTCAAGGATATGGATGATTTTATAAGTGATTTCAGTCATGAGTTTAAAAACCCACTGTCCGTTGTCAGTTCCGCATCGGAAATGATTCCGGGATCGGCAGTAGAGCAGCAGGAAAGATTTACAAAATTGGTTAATCAGAATATACGGAGAATGGAACTACTTCTGGTCGGTGTAAGGGATCTAACACTTCTTGGCAGGGAACTTTCCGGTACCAGGAGGGATAAGCTGGACCTTGTTCTCTTTGTACAAGACTGCATGGAAGGATTTAAACTCCGGTTCCCGGCTTTGCAATGGATTTTGAAGGGTGATGCACCGATCAGCATATCCATACCTGAAGAACATATGAGACGGGTACTTATCAATCTCTATGAAAATGCGGTTTCTTTTACTCCTGAAAGCGGAGATATCATTACCGGTATTGAAATTGAAAAAAATAATGTTCTGATAACTGTATTCAACGAAGGGCCCCCCATTCCGGAAAACGATCTGGAGAAAATATTTTCAAGATTTTATTCGAACAGGACCGGGAGCAGGGAACTTCATTCAGGACTCGGGCTTTCCATCGCCCGTACCATTGTGGAGAGTTTAGGCGGCCGTATTACTGCGGAAAACAGATCAAACGGAGTTTTGTTTACCATTCGGATTCCCGGTTAATAAACAAATGCATCGGGAAATCAATTCAAATCATATAAAAAAAGTTTAATATATTTAAAAATAAATACTTGACTGCTCAAATCGCCGTGGTACAATTGTCTATATTTTTTAGGAGGGTTTCTATGAATAGAAAAATTTTACTGGTTTTTCTTATGGCAGTGCTTATGCTGCTCCCATTGTCGGTTTTCGCAAACGGTTCAAAAGAATCAGGCGGAGGGCCATCCGGAGATGTTGTTGTTTACACAGCTCTGGAAGAGGATGAAACAGCAGATTATCTGGAGATAGCAAAAAAGGAGTTACCGGATCTCAACATTAAATGGGTACGCTATTCTACCGGGGAACTTGCGGCCAAGATCATTGCTGAGAAGAATAACCCCCAGGCAGATGTCATATGGGGTTCTGCTGCAACAAGTATTGCAAGTTTGACCGATCTGTTCGAACCCTACAAAGCGAAAGGCTGGGATAAAATTCCTGCAGAGTTTAAGGATCCTGACGGTTACTGGACCGCTGTAGACATGTATGTTGCAGCTTTCTGTGTGAATACAGACCGGCTGGCCAAGAAAGGTCTTGCTATGCCCAAGAGCTGGGCAGATCTTACCAAACCTGAATATGCCGGCGAAGTTATTATGCCTAATCCCGGAAGTTCAGGCACCGGCTATCTGCAGGTTGCCTCTATTCTCCTTTGGAAAGGTATTAAAGATGGTTCCAATGACGGTTGGGATTTTCTACAGAAACTGCACAAAAATATAGTTGAATATACAAACTCCGGTTCTGCTCCTGCAAAGATCGCTTCCAAGGGAGAGATTGCAGTAGGTGCTTCTTTCGGTTACAGAGTAGCAAAACAGAAAGATTCCGGCTATCCGGTTGAACTGGTATTCCCTGCAGAGGGAAGCGGTTATGAGCTTGAAGCAAACGCTCTTATGAAAAATGCAAAGCATCCTGAAGCTGCAAAGGCATTCCTCGACTGGGCAATCTCGAAGAGTGCAATGGAAGGTTATTCCAAGTACAAACTGATGGTTACACTTCCCGGAGTTGAATCAAAGAGTGAGATCCCTTTACCTGCTTCAAAAGATGTTAATCTTTTTCCCATGGATTTTGACTGGGCTGCAAAGAACAAAGCTGCAGTTGTTGACAAGTGGACATCTCTTTTTCAGGATAAAACAAAACCTGAGTAAAAACAAATAGTAAGAAAAACAGGACACCGGAAAGTTCTTTCCGGTGTTTTTTAACAAACAGATTTCAGGCAGGTATAAGAATGGCAGACAATTTAGTTCTCGAAGGTGTTTCTAAAAAATTTGGGAAATCGTACGCAGTAAGGAATATTAATCTGGAGATTCGGGATGGTGAATTTCTGACACTCCTTGGCCCGTCAGGCTGTGGCAAGACAACAACCCTGCGGATGATCGCCGGATTTGAAACAATAACAGAAGGTACTATTACCTATAAAGGCAAGGTTCTTAACAATTTAACCCCGCAGCAGCGGAAATTCGGCATTGTATTCCAATCCTATGCCTTATTTCCCCACATGCGGGTTGATGAAAACATAGCATTTGGTCTGAAAATGCAGAAATATCCTAAAGACAAAATCGATTCAAGAATTGATGAGCTTTTAGGAATAGTTGGACTTGAAAACGCAAAGAAAAAGTATCCTGCTGAACTTTCAGGCGGGATGCAGCAGCGGGTTGCACTCGCAAGGGCTCTGGCGCCTCATCCCGATGTTATTCTTCTTGATGAACCGTTAAGTGCTCTCGATGCAAAAATAAGGGTTAAATTAAGGGCTGAAATAAAACAACTCCAGGTTAAACTGGGAGTTACCATGATCTATGTGACTCATGACCAGGAAGAGGCACTGTCGATCTCCGACAGGGTTGTGGTAATGAATCAGGGGGTAATCGAGCAGGTTGATGTTCCTGTACAGATATATAAAAATCCCAAATCCGAATATGTAGCTGACTTTGTTGGAAGTAATAACTTTTGTGAAGGAAAGCTTGAAAACGGCAGACTGAGGATTGATGGAAAACCATACAAATTTAAACTTGATTATGATCCATCTCTTGAATTAAAGCCAGTTACTGCAGCAATCAGACCTGAACGTATTGAGGTTGTTAATGGTGTAGATACATCCAAAATGGACCCCGGTAATATTCTTCATGGTGAATTGCTGGTATATACTTTCCTCGGACTGATTGTCCGGATGATTGTTGATATCGGTGACAAAAAGATAAATGTTGATGTTCTGGAAAAGAATTTCAGCAAGAAGAACATATCCAACGGGGACAAGGTTGATTTATATCTTCCTCCGGAGGGATTCATTACTTTTTCAAAAGAATAAGAATAGACGGGGTATTTTATGTCAACAGTTTCTGTACAAGAAATAAACGGTGAAAAGCAGAAAGTTTTAAGCGAGAAATTCCTGGTCTATCTTGTAGGTGGATTAATAGGAATATTCCTTATTATCTTTATGCTTCTTCCTGTCGGAAATATTCTGCGGTTGAGTGTTACTGAATACAGCAGCGAGGCCCATGATTTTATCGGCGGATTCACTTTTAAGAATTTTATAAACTATTTCAGTAAACCAGTTATGATACAGTCGCTGTATCATAGTCTCTGGATTGCAGTGTGGTCAACAATTTTTACAACAATTCTTGCTTTTATGTTTGCTTACGGACTTACCAGAACAACAATCAGATGGAAGAAAACCTTGTACTATGTTGCCATGGTGCCGCTTGTAGCACCGTCTCTGCTGCAGGCCATGGCCTTGATCTCTCTATTCGGATCCAACGGGCTTTTAACACAGTTGTTTCATCTGAACTGGAATATTTACGGAGCTAACGGAATCATTATTTCCGAGGTTCTTTACTCCTTCCCCCATGCAATGGTTATTCTGTATACGACCCTTTCTGCAGTCGATTCGAGACTGGATGAAGCAGCTGCAAGTCTGGGAGCACCGGGTATTACCACCTTTTTCAAAATAACCCTGCCGACGACAAAATACGGTATATTTTCTGCAGCTGCGCTGGTTTTTAATCTGGCTATTACAGATTTCGGTAACCCGATAATAATCGGCAGAGGCTATCATGTTCTTTCCACGGAGATTTACCTTCAGGTAATCGGAATGCAGCGTTTTGATCTTGGAACAACGATTGCTGTCATTCTTCTTGTCCCCTCTTTGATTGCTTTCATGTTGAACTATTATTTTACAAAGAAGAGTAATGCCATGATCAGTTCTCTGGCAAAACCGGAGATCCCGCCGACACGACCCTTGAAGAAAGCGGCGTTTACCATTTTCAGCTGGACAATAGCATTTATTCTGGTTTCAGTGCTGGGTGTTATCGTTGTAAAATCATTCTTCAAAGTATGGATGTATAACTGGTCTTTTACGACTTCTCATTATCATTTCAAGATTCCGGGAGGCACAGGGGTACTCTGGACGAGTTTCTGGATATCGGCAATTGTTGCAATTGTCGGGTCATTATTAACGATGCTTAACGGGTACATTATAGAAAAGAAGAAACCCTTCTTTGCCCAGCCGCTGTATCTGCTGTCTGTGGTTCCTGCAGCTATACCCGGACTGGTTATGGGGCTTGGATATATCCTTATCTTTAATACCAGGTTCCTGAATCTTGATAATATCTTTTACGGTAAGGCTTCCATTGTTATTGTCAACGTAATTGTGGCCAATTTTACGCTTGGTACTTTGTCGAGTATATCCAACATGAAGAATATCGATAACTCCATGGAAGAGGCTGCAACCAGCCTCGGGGCGGATACGGTCCGCTCTTTTGTACGGGTAATATTCCCTCTGAACAGGGTGTCCTTTATGAGTAACGTTATTTACTACTTTATGCGGAGCATGGTTACCATAAGTGCTGTAATATTCCTGGTTTCACCGGATGTGCATCTTGCAGCAATCGCAGTAATCAACCTGGAAAAGGACGGCCTTGAAGGACCCTCATCGGCAATGGCAACTTTGATAGTTGTAGTAGTCTTTATAACAATTGGGCTGCTTGCTCTGTTTACGAGGCAGAAAAAAGTAAGTAAAGTGGTGGATATTGAGGATTAAAGATTCTTTTTACCGGTACACAGAGCCGCTCCTGTTTGGGGGCGGCTTTTTAAATGGGGCAAGCGTTAAAGTTTACGCTGATACACCCGGTGAATAACCTCATCAACTGCACCCAGCTTGTGAATATCAGCAAGCATCAGGACTGTTGATTCGTTGATCTGCACTGTTTTTGCAATCTTGAAGTTTCTGCTCTGGACGGTTTTTGACAGTTCGTAGTAGAGCAGGGCATTTCCCCCCAGTCTTTGGTATTCAGGAAGTATTCCCATCCCGTTGGCAAGAAGTTTTTCACTCGTTTTCATACCCCGCATCATTTTAAAAAGTCCCGGCAGGGTGATTTTACCCATATTCCTATGGAGAATGGGGCTGATATCTGCAAAAGCAAGGAGGTATCCGACTATTTTACCATCGTAGGTTAAAATCTTTATAAGATCCGGGGATACTATGGGTAAAAGATCTTTCTTGAGCTGATCAAGTTCTTTATCGGTCAGAGGATAATCTTCCGGATGGTCGGCAAGGGTAGCATTATACAGATCAATAATGTCGTCGACTACTTTAAGGATTTCTTTTTTGGATTTGAATTCCAGGACTTTAAAACGGCCTCTCTGGAGAACTTTCTCCGCCATTTTGGTGATTCTTTCTGAAAGAATAAAATTATCCGGACTTATATCGGTTCCATAGGTATCAAATAATTTGGCGAATCCTGAATTTTCGATCATAGTTTCATAGTAAGGGTAGTTGTAAGGCATCATTGTCATCGGCGCAGATTGCTCATACCCTTTTATCAGAACACCGCTTCCGTAAGCCCCCCCGAAAAGCATGGGACCGTCCAGGTAGTCAAGCTTCCTCTCCCTTGCCCAGGCTGCTGCGGCATCAAGGAGAGCCTTGAAAACATCCCCCCTTTCTTCAGCATCAAGAAAGAAAAAGTGGGCGCACCTGCGGTTGTGTTCTTCCTGATACCGTACATTTGAAACAACACATATTCTCCCTGTTGTTTCACCGTTCTCCTTTGCGAGAAAAAACTCCCCATCGGAATGAAGGAAAAAAGGGTGTTTTTTCCTCAAAATCTTTTTCATATCAATGTCAAACCAGGGTACCCAGTTAATTTCTTTGGAATAGATTCTTTTCGGATAGGCGATAAACTCTTTAATAAAATTCTTTTTGTTCCCCGAATCTGAAAGCTTTTCAATAGTAATCATATTACTCCACCATAGAAAAATGTTCTTTTATATAATTGAATAAATTGGTAAAGACAGGATCACCTTTTTTGAGGTTTCCGTCAAGGAGAACATCGTCCCTGTTACGCTTGAACCAGGTAAAAAGTCTTTCTGCCCCCTCCTCTGGATCTTCCGCTTTGAATACAATACGGACAACTTTTGTCAGCTCATCCTCGCCCATTATTTTTCGGTTTCCTGCTATGATAAGGATGAAACTCCTTCCGAAAGAACTCCGTTCAATTGATACGGAGTCATCTTTTGGTTTTATCTTTTGGGTGGTTCCTTTTTTTAAAGAAGTACTTTCCTCTTTGGTAAGCTTTTCCCGTGCTTTGTTAAGCTCCTCAACCCGCATGTTGTAAAGAATAGTATTCGCCTGTTTTATCAGAAACAGAAGCCCTTCTTCAGGGATATCTTTAATAAGGGAACGTAGTTCTTTGAGCAGTTCCTTTCTGGGATCGTCACTTTCCTGCTTGTTCTTTTTCGGTGCCATAAAAACCCGCCCTTCTAAAAATTTTCAAAGTATTCAAATGCATCTATAATATCAAGATAAACCCCATCAAACCCTGCATCAAGAATTTTCTGCAGATATGCATCCTGTCCGTTTATGATGATATCCTGCCACTCTTTTTCCCAATACCACACCTTGAAGTTCCCCGGCCAGTCTGGATTTTCTGATCCCAGCCAATAGGGGGGACTGCTGCTCCATTCCGGTTTCCAGTAGTACCGGTAGTCTTCCGCCTCTCCAATACTCATATAGGCAATGACAAGCCTGCTCCCGCCGCCGGGTTTTGATTTAAGCTGATCAATCTCAGCCTTGCCAAATGCTTTTTCAATTCCGGCTTCGTTGTAAAAGAGGTCAATGACTATTACATCATAATTCGTTCCCTTTACTGCATTAATAAAACCTTGTCCTGTCGAGAAGTTTTCCGGATTAATCAGATAGAGAAAGTTTTCTGCATCAGCAAGATTGGTTATAGTGCTGGTATTACTGTTGTAGGGAGAAGAAGGGTAGTCCGGTATTACATTCAAGCCCCGCTCGGGAGCTGCAAAGGAGATATAGCCTTTGGCTGAACTCCAGCTATAAGAATTGTCCATGAATGAGTGGGTTGAGCAGTAGTCCGTAACCAGGGCCTGCACACCCTCTGCCTTAAGGCGGTCAAGATACCCGATAAAGTAGTCCCTTTCCGGTGTTGGAGTAAGTTCGTCATCCGAGGTGTATCCGTAGTAAAGGTCTTCCCGTCCGGTCCCGTCTATTGCCTGCACGTAATCAGCTGCGAGGGGTCCGTCAGCTTCTCCGTTCAGCGTTATTATCTCCTGTCCGTTCTGGGGGATAACAATAAAGTCTGTTTTCGCCCCGTTGTGGGAGGTATCTCTGGCGTATTCGGCGATTTTTATAACAAGGTTGCGCATATCTGTCCTAAAATCCCTGTCAGGGACAGATGGATTGGTCTGACAGGAGAGGATCACTAGGGAGGTAAGGAGCGTAAACAGCAGTGTTCTTTTCATAGTAAAAGTATAGTACAGAAAATATTATTTTCAATACTATTGCGGGTAAGCGGAGTATTTATTCCTCAGATTTATCTCTGTATCCTGCAGGCATCAAGTATGCTTTCAGCCTTTTTCTGTATTGCAGCAGCTTTTACTGAAGAGGTACCGATTGCAGCTTCAAAATTGTCCAGGATGTCGTAGTAATAGTTCCATCCCTCTTTTTCTGCTTTCAATTGCTTTGCAAGGGGGCAAGGATTTCCTGTTGTAAACTTGACTGCAGCACGTATCCGCTTTCTTCCTTGATGGAGAAATGCTTCACCGTCAGCGGAGCCGCGGCTGCGGAAAATTTCCAGGGCATTCAGTCCGTAGCGCAGGTAAACAATTGTTACCGGTATCTTCGAAACAAAGCATCCTGTAAAGGGATCGATTATTTTTTTAAGCTTTTCACTATTGCCTTCTGTTAAAACTTCTACGTACTTCGAAAAGAACAGTATACGTATATAATCGCCAATCGTACTGCCGAAGGAGGCGGCTTTAATCGCATCCATGGCAAAGGCTTCCTTGTCATGCCGCATAATAAGTCCGTCTTCATGAAGGTATG
>JANTFL010000040.1 GCA_024763455.1 Sediminispirochaeta sp.
GGATACAGGATTTTCCAGGCTGTAATGCGTCTGAAAAAAGGGGTCAAGGCTGTATTTTTCAAAGAGACCCTCTTTTCCGAATTGGGGTTTGAATATGCCGGGCCGCTGGACGGCCATTCGATAACTATGCTCATAGAGGTCCTTGAGAAAGTCAAAAAACTCCGTAAGCCGGTTGTGGTTCATGTGGTAACGCAAAAGGGCAGGGGGTTCAAGCTTGCAGAGGACAATCCTGTCAGATACCATGGGATTGGCCCTTTGACTTCGGTAGATGGTAAGATCGAGGAGAAAACAGGGCTTTCTTTTACAAATGCCTTCTCGCAGGCTCTTATCACACAGGCGGAAACAAGGGATGATATCGTCGCTGTTTCCGCGGCGATGACAGAGGGTACCGGCCTGGCGGCGTTTCAGAAAAAATTTCCGGATAAACTCTTTGATGTTGGAATAGCCGAGCAGCACGCTGTTACTTTTTCAGCAGGTCTTGCTGTGTCAGGGCTTGTTCCTGTAGCTGCGATCTATTCAACCTTTATGCAGCGGGCAGTTGATCAGGTTATACATGATGTTGCTCTTCCTGGACTCCCTGTGGTAATTGCAATGGACCGCTCCGGGCTGGTGCCCGGTGATGGCGAGACACATCAAGGGGTCTTTGATATACCAATATTCCGAACTGTTCCGGGGATAGAGATCCTTTCTCCCTCGGCCAAGGATGAGATGGAGCTTATGCTTGATTATGCTGTTAATTTGAAAGCTCCTGTTATACTGCGGTACCCCAAAGCTGAATGTTCTCTTCTGTTTCCTGGAAGTGATACGCCGATAACGAGGGGGCGGGGGGTATTTGTTAAAAAGGGTGAGGCAAGCATTCTGATAGCAGCAACAGGCGGTCTTATAGCGGAAGCCCTTGAAGCATCTGACAAACTGGAAGATCAGGGAGTCGGGGCCGATGTTTACAACATCAGGTTTATAAAACCCGTGGATAGTGAATATCTTGTGGAAAATCTTTCAGAGTACGATTCTATCCTGTTTCTGGAAGAAGGATCCGGAAAGGGGGGATTAGGGGAATATATTGGCTCTCTGTTAAAAGAAAGCGGAATAAGAACAGAGTTTCACCACCTTCATGTTCCGGACCGGTTTATACCCCAGGGAACAAGAAAAGAACTTCTGGAATACTGCGGTCTGGACAGCAGCAGCATTTATAATTATGTTATGACGATAATGAAGGTCCATACCTAAGTGATACTCTAATATATATCTTCCGGGTCGAATACCTGAACCCCGTCTATATGCAGGCCGTTCTTATCCATTACCCGGTAAAAGCAGCTGTAATACCCGGTATGACAAGCTCCCCCTTTTTGGTTGACTTTGTAGATGATGGCATCGTTATCACAATCCACCCGGATCTCTACGATTTCCTGTATATGGCCTGAAGTTGCCCCTTTTTCCCAGATCGTTTGTCTGCTGCGGCTGTAATAGTGGGCTTTTCCCGTTTTCATGGTAAGCTCGACTGCTCGTTTGTCGGCATAGGCAAGCATAAGAATCTCTCCTGTTGCAGCATCCTGTGCAATTACAGGAACAAGCCCCTGCATCTTGTCGAAGTCAATTTCCGGTACTTTCAAGGTTAAACTCCTCGCCGTGACCGCTCTGTAAGCAGTATAATGTTCTTGAGATCTGTTGTGCTTTTTGCTTTCATCCAATGGTTCTTGAAGAATGAGTTTTGTACAATCTGTGCAATAGCCATAAGTGCCTGGAGATGAAAGTTCCTTTCTTCCGGGCTTCCTGCCAGAGCAAAAACCGTATTGACCGGAGATTCACCCTCTTTGAAGCGTATACCCTTCTTTGAACGGACAACTACAATTTCGAATTCTGCTTTACTGCCTATGACAATATGGGGAATGGCCAGTCCCGGTTGGATAACGGTCGTTGACTCTTTTTCTCTCGCTTCGAGCAGTTTAATAATAACTTCTTCCGGTTCGTTGAATTGCCGTGAAAATATATCTGCAAGGGTTTTAAAAAGTTCATCTCTGGAGATCTCTTCCTGCAAGTCCAGAATTACTGCGTCTGCTATAATTTGGTCAAATCTGTCTGCAACGATATTATCTCGTTCCAAAAGGATATCCTTGAGTTCACCGGAGAGGGTATCAGACTGCATTTCTTTTGCAGTTATTCTTTTTACTATATGAATCAGGGCAGAATCTTTTTTATTCCGTACACCAGAAAAAAGCAGTGCCCATATAATGGAGATGGCAATAAATATTCCGGTAAGGATGAGCGGGTAGGACCCCATTTCAATCAGTACAAAGATATAAAGCACAATACCAATAATCTGTATCCACGGGTACAGGGGGCTTTTAAATTCAGGTTTGTAGGATGATATCTTGCTCTCACGCATAATAATGAGGGAAAGATTGTCCAGAATAAACAGGATTATCATCATGGCGGATGCAACCTTAACAAGATGCTCAAGATCCAGAAAAAGTATAAAAGCGATCATGATTGCTGTGGTTGCCAGTATGGAAATAACCGGTGTCCCTGTTTTCCTGTTTATACTTGTGAAAAAGCCGGGGAGAAGTCCGTCTTTGGCCATTGCCATGGGGTTCCTGGAGGCTGCAAGAAGACCTCCGTTTCCGGTTGTTAGGAATGCCATAAGTGCTGCTGCTTCCAGTACAAAGAAACCGGGTTTCCCGAGGATGATTCCTGCTCCTGTCGATAAAGGGGTAAGGGTAGATGCAAAAGCTTCCGGGTCCAGCAGACCCACGGTAACGAATACAGCGAGGACATACAGCAGTGTTACCACTATAAAAGCTGAGAACATTCCGGCGGGAATAACCTTACCAGGAGATTTCACTTCCTCTGCTACAGCAGCTATCTTTGTCAGTCCCCCGAAGGATATAAATATAATTCCGGAAACCGTGATTATACTCATTTTGCCGTGGGGTACAAAGGGGACAAAGTTGTGTACATTAATTCTTCCCATCCCGAGAATTATGTACAGCCCCAGGATGGATATTAAGAATACCACTAATGTTGTCTGAAGCCTGCTTGTATGCTTTACGCTTACAGTATTCAATATGCCGAATATAAGAGCGAAGAGTGCAGCAACAGTATTAATGGTTATGAGCGGGTTATTAAAGTAAGGAGCAGCAAAAATTCCGATTCCAATTAAAGCAAAGGAGCTTTTAAGGATAAGAGACAGCCATCCTGTAAACCCGGCTATGGTACCTAACAAAGGCCCCATACTTTTATCAACAAAGAAGTATGTCCCTCCGGCTTTGGGCATGGCTGTTGCCAGTTCGGCTTTGCTGAAAAGAGACGGAATAATAATGGCAGCCCCGATAATATAGGAAATTATAATCCCCGGACCTGCTTCAAGATAAACAATTGCAGGAAGAATAAAAAGTCCGGAACTTATCATTGCTCCGCTGGCCAGCGAGAAAACATCGAGAATACCAAGAGATTTTTTAAGTGACATACATTCCCCCGCTAAAGAGTACATAATAAAGGAAGGTAAATCAAGGCTGAAGGATTGCTTGTCAGTCTAAACTGTTTTTAAGATTTGCAGCTGATTGAGGGACCCAGTGCTGTTCACTTTGAGTAAGTCCATAGTATGCTGTCAGGTTGGACGTAAGTCCGCGGTTTAAATTTACCGCCAGTTCTTTAAGGTTTTTTAGTGTATCACTGGTTTCAAACAGATTATCATTCAATCTGATTCCGCTGGTAAGAATTCCTTCCAGCAGTATTTTAGCAGCGAGGAACCGATCGTACTTGTTCACAGCGAGGACGAGGAAGTCATCCAGAATCCCCATAATCTCCCAGGTAACCTGTTCAGCCTGAGAGTACTTCCCTGCATCCTTGTCCTGATTGCTGAAGCGGAGGGGAAGTTTTTCAATGATAGTATCTATGTTAGATGCCAGATACTCAAGGTTGAAGAGCCCTGTAGCACAGTTGAAAAGGATAGGGGTGCCAGTTTCTTCATACCGTATAATCTCATCTTTTGATAGTGCAGGGCCGATGTCTGCACAGTTCAGACGGCCGCTGCTGTCGGATATGAGAACACCGCCCTTAACATCGACCGGGGTTTTGAAGGAAAAATCAAATGCCGCCTGTTTACCTGATAAAGCCAAAATAGCAATGGATACCGGATCAACGGTGCTTCCGATGTTGTCTATGTTGCTGATGTATACAAACCGTTTCCCGGATTTGTAAAGGTTCTTATAAATCTCTTTTAATACATAGAAGTTTTGTCCATGTCCACCGGGAAGGGGGAGCAGGGTATCTTTTTCCCCCCATGCTGTGGTAAACAGATCCAGTTCTTTTCCATCCTCAATCGGGGTAAATGCGCTTATAAGCGGTTGCACCGCAGTTTCAGCTTTGGTAATAGGAATACCTGTTGTTTTGATAAGATCTGTAAGATAAGCGCTTTCACGGTATCTGTCCAATGCCTCCAGAATCTGGCTGTTGTTGTAGGTACTTGTCATCTGGAAGAATGGAAAAAGCGGAGACAGACCCCCGTATTTTTCTTTTTCCGGCCTTTTATCCGCTATTTCGCCGGTTAATACCTGATATTTTAACGCCTGTACCAAAAGTCCCCGGAGCTTTAATTCAAGGAAGCTGGGGCCGGGGGCACCGCCGGGCTGTATGAACGCAGGGGTAATCCCTTTTGCCTTTCCCTTCGAATCTTTCGAAAGGCTGTCGAAAAGATTCTCGTATAATGTAAATACATCGGGATTAAAGTTTTGGTTTTTTTTCCGGTCTACGTAGCTGGTGGCAGAACCTCCGTTCAGTATCCCGAAGGAGGTCAGTGGGTACAGCAACACTCCTATCGTTTCAAGTTCCTGCAGAGTAAGAATAACCTCCCCGCTGCTCTCTATTCCGTATTCTGCGCAGTTCACATTCGGGAGGAGATAAGCCATCCTTTCCTTGAACACATCAGCAGGTATAGAGTAGGTTTTAAGCCCCGCTCTGTCTACTATATTGTTGTTGGACATATCGGGGATTGATGATACCGAGACCCCAGGAGTATTCCTGTATTGTCCGTTGTTGTAACCAGCCAATATGTTTAGGGTTAAATCTTTATCAATCTTTTTTGTCTTGAATTCTCTAAGTATACCGGGATTAAGGGGTTTCTCCGCCATCTTCTTCATCTCCTCCGGACATAAGGAACAGCATCTCCTCCTGGCTTATCTGATCCTCGTTATCCTCTTCCAAACTGTTGGAATCAAGAATGGCTTTAAGCTCTTTGAGAGTCTTTCTCTGCTCCAAAACCAGTTCCTTGAGTTTAGGCTTGAATCCGGAAAAGTCTATCAGACGTCCTGTCTTGTCGTCAACTATCTCTTCACAGATAGAGATATACAGGCTAATCGTCTTTAGCAGCAGTCTTAGATATTGATTTTTGTCTTTCTGAAGAGTACTTTCTTTCAGGGAATTAAAAATGCTGTGCACTATGGAATCGAAGAACATGAGATCTGTAATAATTTTCTCTCCAAAGTAATTATCGTCAATGTCCAGCCTTAAACCCCTCTGAAGGTACGTAAGATAGTCAAGAATCAGAAAGATATTATCTTCGTAGTGAATGCATTGTGTCATACTATCAGTATCGGGACCAAAGAGCGCTTACTTGACATTGATTCTTCTCTATGGTAGTTTGCCTTGACCTCTTTATCCGCTTTTAATGCGGATCAAATTGACCACAAGGAGGGTTTATGAGAACCTACGAATTTACCTGTATCTTCAGAACCGATGAAGATTCATTTCTTAAGGGCAAAGAGCTTGTTAAAGCTCAGTTTGAGAAACACTCAATCAAAGTTCTTAAAGAGGAAGACCTCGGCATTAAGGAACTTGCCTACGAAATCATGAAAGAAACTAAGGGACACTACTATTACTACGAGCTTGAGGCTTCCCCTGAAACAATTGAGGCGATGGAGAGAGAATACAGGTTATCCAATACCTTTTTAAAGTATCTTTTCGTAAAAAAAGAAAAATAATAACAGGGGGTCTTCAGTCCTATGGCTAATGATATTAATACGGTCGTGCTGATAGGAAGGCTGACCAGAGATGCAGAATTAAAGTATACCAACGCCGGAACTGCGGTGTGTAAATTCAGTCTTGCTGTGAACCGAAGGAAGAGGTCCGGTGATCAGTGGACGGATGAGGTAAGTTACTTCGATATTGTTCTCTGGGGTAAGCAGGGCGAGGCAATTCAGCAGTATCTTGGAAAAGGAAAGCAGGTCGCTGTTAACGGTGAGCTGAGACAGAATCGGTGGGAACAGGACGGACAGAACAGAAGCAAGGTAGAGATAGTTGCGAATAATGTCCAGCTTCTTGGCGGCGGTTCCGGAGCATCCGGCGGATCGTCCAGAGGCGGGTCGAGTTCCACTCCCTTCGAACAGTTCAACAGTCAGTCCAAATCATCCGGACCGGACTTTGAAGACGATATCCCATTTTAGTTAAGGAGAAAATAATGTCAGATGAAGATAAGAAAGAGATGAGAGCGGAAGCTCCGGCAGCACCTGCATCAGGTGATGGAGTGGGAAGACCCGCTCAGAACCGTCGTCCGTCACAGGGCGGAAGAGGCGGATACAACAGAGGCGGAGGCGGCAACAAGTTTTTTAGAAAGAAAGTATGCCGGTTTTGTACTCAAAAAATTGTAGCTGATTATAAGGATCCTGATACTCTGCGCAGATTTACCACTGAGAGAGGGAAAATTCTTCCAAGAAGGATTACCGGAACCTGTGCAAAACACCAGAGGGCGCTTTCGAGAGAGATAAAAAGAGCAAGAGTTCTTGCCTATCTCCCGTTTGTAAAACAGTAGGATTTTTATGGAAGATTTACTCAGGAAGCAGATTGCCAAAGAACTTGTTATTGCGGCAGTTGCTTCTTTCCTGATCTTTCAGGCAAGTTTTGTCTTCTATCTTTTTATCGTCCCTATTCTGTACATAGGTAGGAGGCGGGGTGCTCTAGCAGCAGCTGCACTGGGTTTTGTTGTGCTGGCGGCCGTTGGAATACAATTGATAGTAAAGATAGGAGCTCTTGAAGGAACAGGATTAAGAGGGTTTGTTATAACATACGGTTTGTCCTATCCGGTAGCTTTACTGGCAGGAGCCCTTGTTATCGCCTTCTTTCAGGGAAGATCTTTATACAAGATTATTGCATCCACCGTTTTGTTTGCGGTTGTGAGTATACCGGTTATAATAGTTTATACCGGGAATAATCAGGTTGTGAATTTTCTGAAAGACCAGGTTGCATATGTGATAAAATTCCTTCTGAACGGAGAGGAATCGTTTTCAGCGCTTGGGATTAAGCCTGAGGAGATTACTCTGATGGTCAGGGATATAGCTTTCAGGGATTTTATTGCAGCCTATTTCTTCCTGCTTTCAGGTTGCTGGTATCTTTCGGATCTGTTTGTTACGAGAAAAAACAGGGATTCAAAGTTTGATGCTGAAAGATTTACCATTCCTGATTGGTCCGTTTGGGTTCTTATTTCCGCTTTGGCAGGTGTTCTGGCGGATCATCTGCTGCACCTCGGCTGGCTGGGGTATATCAGCTGGAATGTTACCCTTATTATGCTGCTGCTGTACGGTATTAAGGGTGCAGGACTCATAAAGTTTTTTTTAAGGAAGAAAGAAATTGCCAGACGGAAACAGCGGTCAATTGTAATGTTGATAGTACTGCTGTTTCTCATCCCCGGAGTTAACCTTGTTGTGTTGCTGGGGATTCCCGGATTAGGTGTTTCCGAAATCTGGGTACGATATCGATAATTCTATAAGGAGAAGAAGATATGAAGGTCATTCTTAATCAGGATGTCTATAACCTCGGAGAAGAGGGAGATGTATGTGAAGTAGCAAAAGGCTATGCCAGAAACTATCTCATACCCCAGGGTTATGCAGTCCTATACAATAAACAAAGCGTTGCTTTGTTTGAAAGCAGAAAAGCTGCAATAGAAAAGAGAAAAGAGGAAAAGCGGAAAGAATCCTTGTCTCTGAAAGAAAAGATACAGGAACAGGAAATTGTCCTTGAAGTTCCTTCCGGTGATAACGGTAAACTTTTCGGCTCCGTTACAAATGCTAACGTTGCGGAAGCTTTGAAAGCTCTTGGTATTACCGTTGAGAGAAAAAAAATAGAACTGCCTGAACATAACATTAAGGCACTTGGTACCTATACTGCAAAGATCAAGCTTTATGGTGATGAGTCTGCCGAGCTTAAAGTAATTATTAAGAGCGATAAAGAAGAATCAGCTGCTCCCGCTGAGAAAAAAGCAAAAGCAGAGGTTCCCGTTAAAGAAGAGAAAGAAGAGAACGAGGAATCTCCTGCTGTAGAAGAAGTACCTGAAGAAAAAGTTGAAGAAACAGCTCCGGAAGCGGAGGCTGAGAAAACCGAAGAAACAGAAGAACAGGAGCAGTAACCCCAAAACAGGATGACTGCAGAAAGTTTAAAAGATAAAATACCGCCCCACAACAACGAAGCTGAAATGGCAACGCTGGGGGCGCTTCTTCAGAACCCCGAGGCTCTCGGGGTTGTCCTTCGTTATTTAAGGGCAGATGATTTTTACAAGCTGGCTCATAAAAAGATATTTACAGGGATATTATCACTCTTTAACAGGGGGGAGGCAATTGACCTTCTTACTCTTACTGAGGAGCTGCGTACCAAAGGGGATTTAGCTGCCTCCGGCGGGGCGGCCTATGTATCTTCACTGACCTCGCTCGTGCCCACCAGTGCCAATGTTGAATATTATGCCAAAATTGTTCAGGAGAACAGTTTAAGACGGCTGATGCTCAAGATCGCCGGAGAGATGATTTCCAGCTCTCACAACGACTCTCTTGACAGCAGAGCTATTATAGAAGAGGCAGAGAAAAAGATCTTTGAAGTGACCGACAATCAGCAGAGGGGCGGTTACAGAGCTGCTAGTGAGATAATACCTGAAACAATAGAAGCCATTGAGAAGCTGTACCGACACAAGGATAGTTATACAGGAGTTCCTTCCGGATTCGGTGAGCTCGATGCCATGACCAGCGGATTCCAGAAATCAGAGTTTATAATTATCGGTGCACGACCTTCTGTGGGGAAAACTGCACTGGCTTTGACTATGGCTGCAAATATGGCAGTTGATAAAAAAATCCCTGTGGGATTTTTTACTCTTGAAATGTCAGAAAATGCACTCATGATGCGTTTGATATCAAGCGAGTCACGGATTAACTCTGAGAAGATAAGATCAGGTATGCTCAGAACCTCAGATTTCCAGAGTCTGACAGATGCTGCCGGCCGTATTTATGACGCACCGCTTTACATTGATGACACACCCAATATGAAACTGCTTGATCTCAGGGCACAAGCCAGAAGATTGAGAAGTAAAGAGAATGTAGAAGTTATCTTTGTCGACTATATAGGGCTTATAGAACCTGAGACGAAAACCAATGTCCCCCGTCATGAGCAGGTTGCCGAAATATCCCGGTCTTTAAAATCTCTTGCCAGAGAGCTGAATATTCCGATAATATGTTTATCACAGGTTGGCAGACAGTCAGAAGGAAAGGCTCCTAATCTTGCAGACCTGCGGGAATCAGGTTCTATTGAGCAGGATGCGGACGTTGTAATGTTTCTGCACCGCCAGCGGGAAACTGACAGGGATCATGATCAATCCAGCGGAGTTACCAATGTTGTTACTGAATTGATTGTTGCCAAGCAAAGGAACGGTCCAATCGGCACGGTCAAGATTGCATTCCTGCCCAAGTATACCAGATTTGAGAATTTAAGCCGGGATAAGGATTAGAAGGAGTAAGAAATGAGCATTAAAGACAGTTATGATTTCCAGAATCTTGTAAACGAAACTGAAAGGCTTGTTTTAGAACATCTTGAAAAGGAGCTTCAGAAGGATTATGCGAAGGATTTCTGTAAGTGTCAGGAATGTGTTCTTGATATGGCTGCATACGCACTGAATAATCTTAAACCGGTGTACAGGGTCTCCCTGTTAGGTACTCTGTATGCCCACAATCTTGATGATACAGAATATGGTAAAGAGGTAAGCTCAGCGGTACGCAAGGCAATACTCAAAATAGCTGAAAATCCTTCCCACGATTAATACTGTACGTTAAGAATGTATTTCTTAGCAGAAGGAGAAGAGAAAACTTTCCCGTTTGCCCCTACCGCTGCCCATCCACCGTCTTTGATAATGTAGAAATCCATAAGAAATTTGCCGCTGGAAGTATCCCACAGTGAAATTGTCGAATCACTATTCAGAGAAGCAAGGATATTGTTATACAGAAAGAGTTTTCGTGGAATATGATCTGAGTTTTCCAGGGAAGTAAACCCGTTCCAGGAAAGCATATGTATACCGCCGAAACCGAGGGTTGTAAATACTCTCGATCTGTTTTTATCAACAATCACAGAAGCCTTGCTGTCTTCCCCGGGGTAGGTTAGGAGCGTTTCGGTAATCTCGAGAGACCTTCCTCTATGGGCTTTTAATACGGTTTTAAGGTCAGAGCCTTTCTTTTCGAACCCAAGAGAGTAGAGAATTCTTGTAACAGGATCGTAGTCAACCTTGAATGTAAGAATATTGGAGTCTCTTACCGGAACAACTTCTTCAGTTGTGGTATTAATCGTTAAAAGCGGGGATTTAATAAGTCCCGTCTGATTCCTCCCGGCAATTATATTGCCAGAATGTATAAGTGATACCGATTGAATCCCGTAGGAAGTATAGCTGAACTTTGTTTCCCCGGTATATGGCTCTATCATGGAGCATCTGCCGTTCTTTTCAAGGGAAAGAAATTCCCCTCCGGAAAAGGAAATGCTGCTTATGCCGGTTTGAAAATCCTCGGATATCAGCCTGGTAAACCCGTTTGTGCTGAATTGCTTGAGAAAACCCGGAGCGGTGTCTTTACGGTAGTAATAAAAGGTATTATCCGGTGAAGTTACAATGCCAACAGGTATATTTTCCTGCACTGGATAGTCAGTGACAGTAAAATGTGAGGTATCGGTGTTCTTGCTGAAAAGATCTGATCGTATCAGGGTAAAACCTTTTTCTGACGATATGAGCATCCTGCCATCTGTCAACCCAAGATCCTCAATCGTGCCGAAAATATTAGTTGCAAATTGAGTTGTTGTGTTTGATGAAACTCTGGACCGGTATAGAGCCCCTTTCCCACTGGTAAAGAAAACAGAGCCTGATGAATAAACTATGTTTGGATTATCTGCTTTAATGTTCAGTTTCATGGTACCGGTGTGAATTAAGGTGGTTCCCTGTATACTGTAGGTGTCTATATAGTTTTGGTCTCCTGAATTTGACAGAAAAGCTGTATTCCCGGTTGAAGAATCAATTGAAGCCCCGGATATATTCTTCTTCTCAGCAGTGTCCAGAATTTTACCGGAGACCAGGTCAATAAGATAGAGTTTATTATCGTAAAACCCAATCATTTTTGCCCCGTTTGGGGCAATAAGAATTGACGTTAAGTTCCCTTTAGTCCGGATAGGGGTAATTTTCTGATTACCGGTCTTCATGTCCCAGTATTGAATTGTGCCTGAAGGGGTATACAGTAAAAGTGTTTTCTCTGATGCTGAGACAAATACTGACGAAACTATCCCTGTATCAGCATTCAGAAACTGCTTCCGATATCCCTTTTCAGCATCAAGAAAAGTCAGGCTGTCCCAATCCGGTTTGCTGTACACAATAAAGGTACCCTTGGGAGAGTAGGAAAGGCTCAAAGGTAGTTCTGATAAACGGTGAGTAAACTTATTCACTCCCTTTTTCCAGTCCCACACACTCAGTTTGAATGTATTGAGATTGTCGGTTACCAAAACGGCTATGTCCGAGTTTACCGGATTCACATCAATGTATCGTATCGGCAGATGAGAAATCTGTAAATTTTTAATAAGATGATTTTTCGCAGTATCCCAGATTTTTACCGTTCCGTTTTCGTCTCCAGTAAATAAAAGGCTGTTTTTTTCGTCTCCCATCAGGGCGTATACCGGCTTCGTATGACCACTGTTTATGACTATATGATCTGCTGCATGTGCAAAAATAGCAATACTCAAAAGAATAAGTAAAAATGAAATTCTCTTCACGGTTAATCCCTCATCGTTTGGATTTTGTTGACTGAAATATATGGCGGACTCAAAACATCTGTTAAAGCCGGATCTATAGTGTTAGCAGCAATATCTTTCTTGAGTTTTTCGTACAGCTCCAGTGAAATATGCGTTACTGCAGTTTTATCATCTTCCAGCCCTTCTATATGAAAGACAAGTTTACTTTCCTCTTTTCCTGCAAAATAGATTTTTAGACTGGAACCATCCTCTGCTCTGGAAATAAGATACGCTTTTATCATCTCTACGGCTTTGTCATCAAGTTCTTCACTGAGAATTCTGAACTTTTCCTGAAGTTCTGCAAACCCTATTACTATACGTTCTGCCGTGTAGGATGTCCGTCCAGACAGGTAGGAATCCCTTTCAATCTCAGAAATATAGAGAAGATCCAGATTCCTGCGGCTGTCTATAAAACGAATGGTAAACTCAGGTTTGAGAACAGTTTCACATCTTGGACAGGTTATTGATAAAAAACTGCCGTCAAGTATCTTATCCACAACATCAGGGTCCTTATTGAGATCAATTGTATCGGGAATATCTACCTCGAATGTATTTTCGCAATAACACGTAATAGTTTTCAAATCTCTCTCCTATCCTCTGGAAAATAAAAAGGAAATATCCCCGAAGGTGGTAAGCAGGAAAATAACAAGCAGAATAAACATCCCCACTGATTGATACCGGTAAAATGAAACCGGGTTTACCCCTTTTCTCCGTACAATTGTAATCAAGGTGAAAAGTATCAGCCCTCCGTCAAATATTGGAATGGGAAGAAGATTTGCAAAGCACAGAGCAATACTTATGACACTTAAAAACCTGAAGAGGTTGGTCAATCCCGTTTTAATGCCGCTTTTAAACCCCTGTGATGCAACCTCCCCGACAAAGTACGTTATTCTGATTGGTCCTGAAACAGCTTTGTCAAGATGAACTCCGGTAAAAAGGAGTCCAAGGCTTTTAATGGTAAGCATAAAATTATTAACTGTCTCCAATGTTCCATTTTTAAAGCTATCAATAGTTCCAGACTGACCCTTTCTGATTGTTAAAGATTTAAAGGAAATTCCCAGATCTGCCATTCCTGAGTCATTATACACCGGAACAAGAGTTTTATCCATCCGGATTCCATCAGAAAGTACCTTAAGCTTCAAAAGTTTCGGACGGGCAGCAACAGCTTTGAGTAGATCAAGATAATTTTCAACTCTTTCCCCATTCGCTTCCAGAATCCTGTCCCCTGTTTTAAGGCCGGCAATTGAGGAAGCACTGGCAGGCTTGACCATTTCGATAACAGGCTCTATGTACGGTGCAATACCGATCTTCCCGGCACCACTGTCTTTATCAAGAGCCGGAGTAATCACAAGGGGTATCTCATTCCCCTCACGTAGTACTAAAAAAGTGAGAGGCTTACCGGGAGACTGGTAGACTATGTCCTGGATTTGAGAGTAATTGGTTACCTGCGTGTCTCCAATTTCAATAATTGTATCACCGCTTTTCAAGCCTCCCTTATCTGCAGGATTATCCGCTGAATGGTAAACTTCAGGATAGTCGGAAACGAGTAAAATTTTGTTACTGTATGTGTTTATGGTAAAGCCGAAAAGCCATATAAACGACAGCACTACTATGGAGAATAAAAAGTTTGCAAGGGGACCAGCAAGGTAGGTGAAAATTCTTTTTATGGGTGATACGGAAAAAAGAGAACCTTTTTCAAAGGGAATGGAGGTATCCTTTTCTTTAAGAGCCCTTGAGAACTGTTCTTCTCCCTTCATCTTGCAATAACCGCCTACGGGAAGCATACTCAACCGGTATTCAGTACCACGGTAAGAAAAGAATAAAAGCTTTTTCCCCATTCCAATGGAAAAGGCTTCTACCTCAACACCGCTTAGTTTAGCAGCAAAAAAATGTCCGAGTTCATGTACTAAAACGACTATATCAAGTCCTATGATTCCAAGAAGAATTGTTTTCAGCATCTCTCTCTTTGTTCCTTGATTTTCTGCTCAGCTGCAGATCTTACTTCACTGTCTGTTGCAAGTACCTCGTCAAAGTTACTGGGCTCCATGCTCCAGTTCAGCTCAAGAATTTCCGCAACGATCCGGTGAATTGACAGGAATCCTATCCTGCCGTCTATAAACGCTCCCACTGCCGCTTCGTTAGCCGCATTATACGCTATCTTATAGCTCTTGCCCATATTCATAGCCTGATAGGCCAGGAAAAGAAGGGGAAATTTTTCTTTGTCCACAGAGAAAAAAGACAGTGATGTGTCTGCAAGATCAAGATGACCGAAGGAGCTGAAAATAATATGTGGAAAGGTTAATGCATTTTGTATTGGGATACGCATATCGGGATTGCTGATCTGGGCATACATTTCACCGTCTGCTGTCCGTATTATGGAATGTACTCTGCTTTCCGGATGAATAAGCACCTTGATTCTCTGCCCGGGAAAATTGAAGAGCTCATGAGCTTCAATTACTTCCAGCCCTTTGTTGGCCATGGTTGCAGAATCAATGGATATTTTACGCCCCATAGACCATGTAGGGTGTTTCAGTGCATCGGCAAGGGTAATATCCTTGAATTCCTGAAGCGGTTTGTCTCTGAAAGGTCCCCCGGAGGCGGTGAGAAGTATCTCTGTTACCTCTGAGGGATTCTTGTTTCTTAATAGCTGAAAGACCGCTGAGTGCTCAGAATCCACCGGAAGAATCAGCCTGCCGTTTTTGGACGCCAGATCTTTGATAAGCGGTCCTGCCATAACAATTGTTTCCTTGTTTGCAAGGGCAAGGTCTTTACCGCTGGAAAGGGCTTCTACAGAGGGAAGAAGCCCCGGAGAGCCTGCAATCCCGTTGACAAGCAGATCTGCTTCTGTTTCTCGGATCATTCTGAGCAGAGCTTCTCTGCCTGAAAATACGATTCTGTCCGAATCGGGGGCTTTCCCGCTCAGGGCAAGGGCTCCCGGCACCTGGAACTCATCTGCAGCTTCCAGCAGGGCAGCCTCCCCGGTATGAGCGCTTAAACCTGTTACGGTAAATGCATCTCTGTTCTTTCTGATTACATCAAGCGCATTCCGCCCGATTGAACCGGTGGCTCCAAGGATGATTACCTTTTTCAAAACAGGCCAGCCTCTACTGCAGAAAACGCAGCATAAAGTAGTACATGGGAGCACTGAAGAGTAAAGAATCAATTGAGTCCAACACTCCTCCCCGTCCCATCATAATTGCACCGGAGTCTTTGACCCCTGCGGAACGTTTTAATACGGATTCAATGAGATCCCCGATGTTTGCCGTTACTGAAAGAATTAAAGAGAGCAGTGCCGCTCCAGCAAGGGAAGTGGAAAGAACCTCCGGGAAAAGGATGATAAATACCATTCCGGATACTACAGCGGTTACGGTACCTCCTATGAACCCCACAATACTTTTTTTGGGACTTACCTTGAAAGGTTTCCAAGATTTTCTTCCAAAAAGCATCCCGAAGGTATACGCAGCAGAATCGTTTATAAATATAACGAGAAGGAATAATAGTATCAAACCGGAACTATGGGGCAGGGAAGTTACTTTAATCAGATATCCCAAAAAAAAGCCGGGATAAATAACTGAGGAAATTTGAACCGCAAGTCTTTTTAAAGTAGTTGTATCCTCTTTTTTTTCATACCGTATAAGATTTAAAATAAGAATTATGGAGAATACCGTTGATAGAGCAATCTCTATACCGAGGGTCGTTATCCAGTTATTGATCTGAAGATAAAACAGCACCGGGAAAATAAATCCGCTGAAAGCACTGAATACGGCTCCTGTGCGGGAAATATCATCTTTAAGCGTTATTGTAACAAACTCCCATGTACCAATAAAGGTGAATAAAACCAGTACTCCTAAAAGGGCAATATTATGCATACCGGGTAGAAAAAATATGATTACAATGAGAATTGGAATAACTAAAACTGCCAGTAATATTCTTTTTGTAACTTCTTTCATTTTACACCGCCGTATTTACGCTCCCTTCCTCTGTATGAATCTATCGCCTTTGAAAGATCCTCAGCAGAAAAATCGGGCCAAAGCGTATCGGTAAAGTAGTATTCGGAGTATGCACTTTCCCAAAGAAGAAAGTTGCTCATCCTCTGCTCTCCGGCTGTACGTATAATAAGATCCGGATCCGGAATATCGCTGTTGTCAAGATACTTACGCATTGCTTCTTCCGAAAATGATCCGGAGCCGGGTTTATCTGCTGCAATCCATCTATTCACACTGCGGATAATCTCGTCCCTCCCTCCGTAATTTATTGCAAGGGTTACCGTAATTGCTTTGTTGTTCCGGGTATTTTCAATAGATTTCTCTATCTCTTTACGTACTTCTTCAGGCAGGCCGTGTATGTCTCCGGCATGTCTTACCTTAATGTCGTTGGTTTGGTAGAATGAAGCTTCCGACCGCATATGAAAAACAATCAATTTCATGAGGAATCCGACTTCCTCCTCTGTACGTTTCCAGTTTTCGGTGGAGAAAACGTATAACGTAAGGTTCGGAATTCCCAGGCGTATTGCCTCCTTGATTATCTTCTTTGCGGTTGTAATACCCTGCTTATGACCGGCGGTTCGGGGAAGTTTCCGTTTTACAGCCCACCGTCCGTTACCGTCCATAATGATACCGATATGTGAGGGAGCTTCTTTCACTGCTATATTTCCATTATTTCTTTTTCTTTGTCTTCCAGAAGATTATTGATCTCTTTTACATACTTATCGGTGAGTTTCTGTATTTCATCCTCACCCCGCTTTGCATCGTCTTCGGTAATGTCGCTGCTCTTTTCCATCTTCTTGAGCTCTTCATTGGCATCCCGTCTTATGTTCCGTACTGCCACTCTGCTCTGCTCTGCAATGTTTTTAGCAACTTTTACGAGTTCTTTTCTCCGCTCTTCAGTCAGTGGAGGAATGTTGATTCTGAGTACTTTGCCATCATTGTTCGGATTTACCGAAAGTTCGGATTTCTGAATTGCTCTTTCAATTTCACTCAGCAATCCCTTGTCCCATGGCTGAATAACGACGAGTCTTGCCTCAGGAACAGAGACAGTGGCCACCTGCGAGAGGGGGGTAGGCTGCCCATAATAGTCAACCTTGATCTTGTCAAACAGTGCAGAGGAAGCGCGCCCCGTCCGCAATGAATTAAATTCGGATCCTAAAGCAGCAACACTCTTTTTCATCCGGGATTCTGCATTACTAATTACTGATTTCATGAAGGTCTCCTTAAAAAAAACAAACCGCTCCCCGGTTAAAAGGAGCGGATTTAAAGTGGTTTACTCTTCGTCTCCAACTTTGTAATAAACAAACTCGGGAATCGAAAGTGATCCGCCGGCTTCCTTTGCTACGGATGCCATCATTTTGGATACACTCTGCTTGTCATCTTTTACAAAGGGCTGATCAAGAAAACAAATCTCAGAGAAATGTTTATTCATTTTTCCTTTTACTATCCCCTCCAGCACTTTCTCAGGTCTGCCGAGGTTTTTAGCCTGAGTCATAAAGATCTCTTCCTGTTCCTTGACGTAGTCTGCAGGAACATCATTTCTGGAAAGATACTTGGGGTTGAATGCCGCAATATGCAGAGCACAGTCGAATCCAAATGATTTAACAGCTTCGCTCTTGAGGATCTCCGGTTTATCACTTGTCAGTTTGACAAGGATGCCGATAGAACCTTCTCCGTGTATATAGTCAACAACCAGATCGTTCTCGGAAATATCAATTACTTTGAGCCGCTTTAAAGACATGTTCTCTTTAATTTTGCTGATTGTATCCTTAACTTTGTCCTCGAGTTCAGGAGTAACGCTGGTCAGTCCTTTTTCAAGAACGATCGTTCCTATCTCTTCGCCGAGAGCTATGAAATCCTTGTTTCGTGCAACAAAGTCAGTTTCACATCCAATCTCAAGGATAACAGCTTTTTTGTCGCCGATCTTTGTAAAAACACGGCCCTGATTGGTAGCTCTGCCGCTTCTTTTAGCAGCTGCTGCGAGTCCGAGTTCCTTGAGTATTTTTTCAGCTTTGGCAAAGTCGCCGTCCGCTTTTGTCAGGGCATTCTTACAGTCAAGCATCCCTGCTCCTGTCTTGTCCCTTAGCTTTTTTACATCTGCTGCTTTTATTCCCACAATATTCTCCTTATTCTTCAGCTTCAGTTTTCTCTGCTTCAGTATCAGCAGCCGGTTCTTCTTTTACCTCTTCCACTGCTGACTCTTCTGTAACGTCTGCACTCTCGACGGGAGCCTCTTCCTTGACAGCAGGATCAACTTCTGCTTCCGCAAGTTCTTCTTCCTGAAGGTTCTCAATTATTTCAATTCCGACTTCATTATCTGCGTCTACAACAGCGTTTGCAATGATTTCGGTAAACAGGGTAATGGCCCTGATAGCATCATCGTTTCCCGGAACAGGATAATCAATATCCGTAGGATCGCAGTTTGTATCAACGACAGCAATTACCGGTATTCCCATTCTTTTTGCTTCTGCAACGGCAATAGCCTCTTTTCTTGTATCAATGATAAAGATAGCTCCCGGAAGATCCTTCATATCCTTGATTCCGCCGAGGTTCTTTTCAAGCCTTGCACGTTCTTTGTTGAGTTTTGCAACTTCTTTCTTTGTAAGACTTTCAAACGTACCGTCAACTTCCATCTTCTCGATCTTTTTAAGACGATGGATCGATTTTTTAATGGTCTGAAAGTTAGTCAGCATTCCACCGAGCCAGCGGTTGTTTACGTAATACATACCGCATCTTTTAGCTTCACGCTCAATGGCTTGCTGTGCCTGTTTTTTTGTTCCGACAAAAAGAATTGATTTGCCGTCTTTTACCTGCTGGCGTACAACTTCGTAAGCTTCTTTGATGGCTACAACAGTTTTCTGCAGATCGATAATATGGATACCGTTTCTTGCAGTGAAGATGTACTTTTTCATTCTGGGGTCCCAGCGCTTTGTCTGATGTCCGAAATGAACTCCGGATTCAAGCAGACTTTTCATAGTTACTACTGACAATGTGTCCTCCTAAATTGTGCGGATGTTGGTCCGCTTCCTTCTCTTATTCTCACCCATAAAAGGGCGGAAAATTAGTTTACCCCACATAAAAGCGGGGATCCTGTGAAGCTAACATGCCATAAAACAGCCTTATTGGCAACCCCATTATGGTGTAGAAATCACCTATTATTGATTCTATGAGAAGAGCACCTTTTTCCTGTATCCTGTATCCGCCGGCAACACCCTTCCACTCTTCTGTTGAAAGATACCATTTCAGGATTT
>JANTFL010000041.1 GCA_024763455.1 Sediminispirochaeta sp.
TAACCGAGGATAACCTGGCAATTGCCATGGCGCTGCAGGGCGGTGCGGGGGTTATCCACAGGAATCTGACTCCCGAGGAGCAGGCACGGCAGATAGGGAAGGTTAAAAGATTTTTGAACTGGATCATTGATAATCCGGTAACAGTAACCCCGGGCCAGACAATAGGTGATGTCCAGGATATTATGGGAAGGTTCAATGTTTCCGGACTTCCGGTTGTTGAAGATGGAAAGCTGGTGGGTATTATAACCGGTAGGGATTTGAGGTTCTGTCAGGACCTGGAAATGGCGGTTAAAAATGCAATGACCAAGGATCCTGTGGTTGCATCGGGTTCACCCACTCCGGAAAGTGCCAGGGACAAGTTTAACACCCACAGGATTGAGAAACTTCCTGTTACGGATGCTGAAGGCAGGCTTACCGGCCTGATTACGGTAAAGGATATGGAGAAAAAGAGACTGTATCCAGATGCTGCTCTGGACGGGAACGGGCGTTTGATTGTCGGGGCAGCTGTATCTCCCATGGATTACGAAAAGCGGATTCCCCTGCTGATGGGGAATAAGGTAGATTTTGTTGTTATCGATACTGCCCACGGAGATGCTAAAAGTGTTCTCGAAGCTGTAGCGGATATTAAAAAAAGGTATCCGGTACCG
Organism: Sediminispirochaeta sp.; assembly: GCA_024763455.1. Classification (GTDB taxonomy): domain Bacteria; phylum Spirochaetota; class Spirochaetia; order B11-G9; family B11-G9; genus B11-G9. The sequence continues at coordinate 648 of JANTFL010000041.1, forward strand.
GTAATCGGGGGGAATGTTGCAACAGCTGACGGGACAGCCAGGCTGATTGAAGCCGGTGCTGATGCGGTAAAGATCGGTGTCGGCCCCGGATCTATCTGTACAACCAGGGTGGTCGCAGGGGTTGGTGTTGCCCAGTTTTCAGCAGTGTTGGAATGTGCCGAAGAAGCGGATAAACACAATGTTCCCGTTATTGCAGACGGGGGAATAAAGTACTCCGGTGATATTGCAAAGGCTATTGCAGCAGGAGCAAGTACGGTAATGCTCGGGAATATGCTTGCAGGCTTAAAGGAAGCACCGGGAAATGAAATTATATTTGAGGGGAGGATTTTTAAATCCTACCGGGGTATGGGATCAATCGGAGCTATCAAGGACGGTTCCGGAGACCGTTATCAGATAAAAGAGGGGGATTCTCCGGTTCCTGAGGGTATAGAGGGGAGAGTTCCATTTAAGGGAGAACTGCAGCCATTTATATACCAGCTCGTTTCAGGATTAAAGAAAGGGATGAGTTACTGTGGCTGCGGGGATATTGAATCCTTTAAGAAGTACAGACGGTTTGTAAGGATAACCTCTGCAGGACTAAAGGAAAGTCATCCCCATGATGTATCCATTACCAGAGAAGCTCCCAATTATTCAAAATAGGGAATCAAACAGGAGAGGGAAAATGAAACGGGCCTTATTGAGTGTTTACAACAAAAAAGGGATAGCTGAGTTTGCAGATTTTCTTGAGAGAAGGGGCGTCGAGATTCTATCCACCGGAGGAACGTACCGCCACCTGAAGGAAAGGGGAATACCGGTAACCGAGGTGAGCGAGATGACTGGATTTCCCGAGATACTTGACGGCCGGGTAAAAACGCTTCACCCGAAAGTCCACGGCGGCCTCCTTGCAAGAAGAGACAACAGAGAAGATATGGCTACGATAGAGAGGGAAGGAATTGCCCCGATTGATATTCTTGTGGTCAATCTGTATCCATTTTTTGAAAAATACAAAAGTGATCTTTCATTTGACGAAAAATTGGAGTTTATTGATATCGGCGGTCCCACCATGCTCCGTGCTGCAGCTAAAAACTTCAGGGATGTTGTTGTTATCTCGGATCCCGATGATTATCAGGGGGTAAGGGAACGGCTTGAGGCAGCGGATAACGTTGATCTTGCCTACCGGAAACATCTTGCCGGGAAGGTCTTTAATCTGATGAGTTCCTACGATGCCGCGGTTTCTGCGTTCCTATTGGAAGATGATTTTCCTCTGTTTTTGAGAGGTTCCTTTGAGAAAACGAAGGATCTCCGGTACGGGGAAAATCCCCATCAGAAATCCGCTTTCTACCGTTCCCTGCTTGTTGAAGGGGGGATGAACAGCTTCGTTCAGCTCCATGGAAAGGACCTCTCCTATAACAACTATCGGGATATGGATAGTGCATGGAAGGTAGTGTGTGAATTTGAAGAGCCTGCATGCTGCGGACTTAAACACAATACCCCCTGCGGTGCTGCTGTTTCCGAAACGGTATTTGAAGCATACATGAGAGCTTACGAAGGAGATCCTGTCTCAATCTTCGGAGGAATTGTCGCTTTTAACAGGACTGTGGATGCCAAAACAGCAGGGAAAATGAACGAGATCTTTCTTGAGGTAGTTATTGCTCCCGGTTTTGAGGATGAAGCTCTGGCGATTCTAAAGAAAAAGAAAAATATCCGCATCATTCAGGCAGGAGCAAAACCTGCTGATTACACGGAAATGGTTACCGTTGACGGGGGAATTCTTGTTCAGGAGCGGGACCGGTTAACCGCTGAGAAACTGGAGGTTGTCACGACCGTTTCAGTAACAGATAAGCAGCGGGAGGATCTGCTGTTTGGCGAGATAATCTGCAGGCATGTCAAATCCAATGCCATTGTGGTTGTAAAAGACAAACAGGTTCTTGGGGTCGGGTCAGGACAAGTGAACAGAATATGGGCTGCTGAACAGGCTCTTCAGAGGGCTTCTGAAAAAGGGGTAGTCGAAGCAGTTCTTGTCTCGGATGCCTTTATGCCCTTTAAGGATGTTGCAGAGGAAGCAGTCAAGTATGGAATTGCAGCCATCCTTCAGCCGGGAGGATCCCTCAGAGACAAAGATTCCATCGAAGTCTGCAACAATGCGGGGATTCCGATGGTTTTCACAGGTCTGAGGCATTTTAAGCATTAATACCTGGTATAAAAATATTTAATAACAAAAAACTGGAAAATTTTGCATGTTTTCGGTATAATGAGCGGTCTTAAAAACTATATAGAGGAAGGTATATGAGTAATTTTGTGTTAGCTCTGGTGATTATAGCCGGCGGAAGTCTGCTGGCTTTGGGGTATTCACTTGTTAGAGCACGATGGATCTATAAACAGCCTGTGGAGAATAAAACGCTTATCAGGATAAGCGGTTATGTGTCTGAAGGGGCAATGGCTTTCTTAATCCGGGAGTACCGGGTGCTTATCCCCTTTGTCGGCCTTGTGGCATTGTTTCTTGCCATAGCCAATAAAGGGATGCTCCGGTATCAGGCGGTCTCTTTTATAACAGGGGCCACAGCATCAGCCCTGGCTGGGTTTATCGGAATGCGGGTTGCAACTGCATCCAACTCCAGAACAACTCACGCAGCCAAAGGGGGTCTTGTTCCTGCATTGAAGGTAGCCTTTACGGGGGGGAGTATAATGGGTATGAGTGTTGTGGGACTTGCAATGCTCGGCCTTTTTATTCTTTTAACTCTCGGAAGGGTTTTTATCGGAGGTACAACCGTAATCATGGCGGATATCCTGCTCCCGGTGATATCAGGTTTCAGTCTTGGTGCAAGTTCCATGGCTCTCTTTGCCAGAGTCGGCGGGGGAATCTTTACGAAAGCTGCTGATGTCGGCGCTGATCTTGTCGGGAAGGTAGAAGCAGGCATTCCCGAGGATGATCACCGTAACCCTGCGACCATTGCAGATAACGTTGGAGACAATGTCGGTGATGTAGCCGGAATGGGAGCAGACCTCTTCGAGTCTTATGTAGGCTCCATTATAGGATCAATGATTCTCGGTATTGGAGTTGCCGGAAGCGACATGTTTAGAATGAAACTGGCAATGTTCCCGCTTATTCTTTCTGCAGCCGGAATCCTGGCAGCCTTTATCGGAATAGGCCTTGTTCGGGTAAAAGCGGGGAAATCGGCCCAGAGCGCCCTCAACCGGGGGACCTTCGGCGCAGCAGGAATTGCAGCTTTGTTTTCCTTTATCCTCTCTTTTGTCTTTCTAAAGGGGGAAGGTGATATAAGTTATTTGAGTATTTTCGTTGCTTCTGTTCTTGGTATGGCAGCGGGATCACTTATTGGTCTTCTTACCGAGCACTACACCGGAACAAATACCAAACCTGTTCAAAAAATCGTTAAAGCCTGCGAGACCGGAGCCGCTACTACCATAATTACCGGTATGGGTGTTGGAATGATATCGGCATTCTTTCCAATTGTCGTCATAGCAGCAGCTATTCTTTTAAGCCATTTTGTTGCCGGCCTTTACGGAGTTGCGATTGCCGCTCTTGGAATGCTTATGACCCTCGGGGTTCAGCTTGCAGTAGATGCCTATGGCCCGATTGCGGACAACGCGGGAGGGCTTGCTGAGATGTCTGAGTTCCCTCCGGAGGTACGGGAGATAACCGATGAGCTTGATGCTGTCGGCAACACTACAGCTGCAATAGGAAAAGGGTTTGCCATAGGTTCGGCAGCGCTGACTTCAATCATCCTCTTCTCTGCTTTTAAAGAACAGGTGGGGCTGAAGGTTATCGATCTTATGGGTGTCAGGGTTATAACCGGTATTCTCTTCGGAGCCGTGCTGCCCTATTTGTTTTCGTCCATGGCAATGAATGCTGTCGGTGAAGCAGCTTTTGCAATGATAGAAGAGGTGCGGCGTCAATTCAGGGAAAAACCCGGAATTCTCGATGAAACAGAGGAGCCTGATTATAGAAGGTGTGTCGATATATCGACAGCATCTGCTCTCAAGGAGATGCTCCTGCCCGGTATTATTGCGGTTGTTACACCCGTTCTTATCGGGTTCCTCGGCGGTCCCAAAATGCTCTCGGGTACCTTAATTGGTGTTACGGCCTCAGGTGTTGTTCTTGCTATTTTTATGGCTAACTCCGGCGGCGCCTGGGATAATGCAAAAAAGATGATAGAAAACGGGAGCAGCCAGGGTAAGGGCTCCGAGGCCCACAAAGCAGCAGTTGTAGGAGATACCGTAGGAGATCCATTCAAGGATACAGCCGGTCCTTCCTTGAATATTCTGATAAAACTTATGGCAATTATCTCACTGGTAATTGCACCGATGTTAAAAAATTACTGGGGGTTGTAGAATGGATTACGAAAAAAGACTGTACATGATTCTTTATCCAAACGAGGCACTGGTAGCTTCTCAGCTGTCTCCGGAGATGTTTGCACGGCATTATACCGCAGGTTCCAGCAGGCATTACTCCGGTAAGGTTATTTTCGTAGAGCTGGATAGGAATTTTAGAAATGAGTATTTCAAGATTGATGAAGTACTGAAGGATGTTGTGCCCCACGAGGACGGCACTCCCAAGGCAACGAAGTTTATCTCTTCCTACAGGGTTCTTGAGCATGTTGACTTTACAGCACTGGGTACCCTGTATATTACTTCCCAGGAAGGACATTGCCTCGGTCTAGAGCCCGGTGCATGTGATGATGATATGGCAGAAAATGTAGCTTTGTATGCTGAAATCTCACCCATGAGAATGCTTGTTTTATCTGAGATGAACAAAAAGGATTTTGGAAACTACATTACCGATCCGGGAAATAACAAGAGTGCGCCTAAACAGTTCTTTACACAGCTGGATATGGATGTTGTTGATTTTGTGAACAAGTTTGAGCAGAATCCCTTTGAACCCTCTCCAATACCGGACCTGCATCCTTCAACAATAAGGGACGGCTTTTATGAACTTAAAAAGTATCCTGCAAAGCATAATAAAGGGCTTTCTCTGTCAAGCAGCCTGGATAACTTTTCCTATAAACTGGTACGGGGCGGGTTTGCATTTGCCGGCGGCGGTGAGTGTCTGCATTATCAGTTTCCGGACTATAAAACCATAGAGAAGGAATACTTCAAGTTCTGGAGAACAATGTAGTAAAATGAGCCGCCCGGTTGTGTATCGGGCGGTTTTTTACACGGTAAGAAGCTCGATACTGTTGTTTTTGCAGAATAACCGGTACGAATCGGGAATTCCGTCATCGGTAATGAGGGCATCGAAATCCTGTAATTCAGCAAAGTAGGTACTGTGAACAACATCAAATTTGGAAGAATCAGCTACCAGTACCTTTTTCATGGAAGATTCCATAATAGTTTTTTTGGTTTCTCTTTCGTAACTGTTGGAACAGGTAACTCCCAACGAGAGACTTATTCCGCTGGCGGAGACAAATGCAAAAGCCGCCCGGTTTTTTTTAAGGATATTAATCCCCTCTTCGCTTTCAAACATCAAAGTGTTTCGGTGAAAGTATCCCCCCGGAAAGATGATTTTGCTCTTTTTCAGTTTTGAAACATTTATGAGGGCATTCAGGGTAAAACAGACAATACTCAAGGAATACTGCGGATTAAGTGACTGTGCAATATACTCTGTGGTAGAGCCGGTGTCAAGAATTAGTGAATCATTATCTTTCAGCATGAGGGCCGCTTTTAATCCGATCCTCTTTTTTTCCTCGCACATTATACTTGTTGCATCTGCCAGGGTGTATTCCTTCCAGTTTTCTCCACGGTGTGAATCCGGCAGCATAATACCGCCGTGAAATACCTCCACCCGTTTCTCCTTTTCAAGAATTTCCACATCTCTCCGGATTGTCATGTGGGAGACATCAAGGAGTTGGGCCAGTTTATTGACCGTTGCGGGATTTGAAAGTTTCAGTATGCTGAGAATTTTTTCGAGCCGTTCTTCCTGTTTACTTATCATGGGTACCGTACCTTACACCTTAGACTGTTAAAAAATTAACACAAAAACCTTAGTTTAACAAGATATTTTTTTTATAAGATAATCACTTATAGTTAATTTTCCCGCAGAGCTCTTGACACGCGGACAGAAGCTGATATACTGAAAACTAATGTTAAAATAATAACATTTTAGGGAGGTCCTATGGAAGAAAAACAGGGAAATGCCCTGGGCATGATAGAAACCAGAGGTTTTGCAGCGGTCGTTGAGGCTTCTGATGCAATGGTAAAAGCAGCAAAGGTAGAACTTAAAAGATATGAGGAAACCGGCGGCGGATATATAACAGCGGTAATCCGCGGTGATGTCGCTGCAGTCCGTGCAGCACTCGATGCGGGGAGTAAAGCTGCTGAACGGGTAGGAGAAGTTATTTCTGTACACCTGATCCCCCGCCCCGATAAAACTGTTGATTCGGTTTTACCACTCAGGTAGGCAGAGGTGAGTATGGATAATGTAGAATTAAGAACGTACAATTTTATTGATTCCCTGCAGCTGCAGATGGCGTCATATATGTGTACGATTTCAAAAGGATATTTTCCTGTTGCCGGACAGTCATGTGCAATTGTAGAGATTGCGCCGGGGATAGAGATCAACCGGCTTACCGATGTTGCTTTAAAGTCAACAGGCGTACACCCGGGGATTCAGGTGGTGGAACGGTCTTTTGGATTACTGGAGGTTCATTCAGATAATCAGGGGGATGCACGGCAGGCAGGACAGGCAGTCCTGGATGCTCTGGGGCTTGAAGAAACTGATAGGATGAAGCCCAGAATATTAACGAGTCAGCTTATTAAAAACATTAGTGATCATCATGCACAGCTTATCAACAAGGTACGGTACGGCAACATGGTTTTGCGGGGAGATACCCTCTTCATTCTGGAGATTGAGCCGGCAGGATATGCATATTATGCTGCAAATGAAGCCGAGAAAGCATCACACATAAATATTATTAATGTGACCGGCTATGGGAAGTATGGACGGATCTATATTGCCGGTAAAGAGTCTGAGGTCCTCGTTAGTAAGGATATCGTAGAATCGCGATTGGCAGATATTGCAGGTAAAGAGTAGGGAGTATAAAATGGTAGTAACTGGAAATGCACTTGGAATGATAGAAACAAAGGGCTTTGCCGCTATGGTGGAAGCTTCTGATGCAATGATAAAAGCAGCGGCTGTTGAATTGGTCGGATATAAAAAAATAGGCGGCGGTTATACAACAGCAATCATCCGCGGAGATGTCGCTGCAGTGCGTGCAGCTTTGGATGCAGGAAACCGTGCAGCTGAAAGGGTCGGAGAAATTGTTTCTGTACATATAATCCCCCGGCCCCATGAGAGCGTAGATGCTGTTTTCCCTCTTGGACGGAATAAGGTAACGAAATAACCGATGGTACTCGCACGTGTTGTAGGTACAGTTGTTTCCAGTGCCAAAGAACCGCGCCTCGAGGGCTTGAAACTGCTTGTTTTAGAAAAAATTAACCCTTTGAATCTAAAGGGAACCGGTAGTTTTGTTGTAGCGCTTGATTCGGTAGATGCGGGAGAAGGGGAACTGGTCTTCTATGTCAGCGGCAGCAGTTCACGGCAAACGGAACTGACATCCGGGAAACCAACCGATGCAACGGTTATCGGCATTGTCGATACGCTGGAAGTCGGCGGGGTTTCAATTTTTCACAAAGATAAGGGTACACCATGATTTTAGCCCGGGTGAAAGGGACTATGGTTACCGCTGTCCGTGCTCAAAGAGCACAGGGTGCACGGTATCTCATTGTGGAACCCTGTACTCCTGACGGGAAAGAAGCCGGTCAAGCGTTTGTAGCTCTTGATACTATGAGTTCTGGTCCTGGAGAAGTTGTTCTTGTTTCCCAGGGAAGTTCCGCCCGTCAGACAGCAGAGACAAAAGATAAACCTGTGGATGCGGTAATTATCGGTATAGTTGATCTTGTAGAAAAAAAGGGAAAACTGGTTTTTAAAAAATGAAGATGAATGTATTAGGCATCCTGGAACTAAAGAGTATCGCCGACGGTTTGATTGCCCTGGACGGAATGGTTAAAGCAGCTCCTGTATCTGTTTTAAAAGCAGAAGTTGTTAATCCGGGGAAGTATCTTATTATTATACATGGAGATGTTGCTTCTGTCGATTATGCCATGGAGCGGGGACGGAGCCTCGGAAATCGTTCCTTGATAGATCATCTGTTTTTGAAAAATATTGATGAACAAATTATAGAAGCACTCTTAAAGAAAGGACCTTCAATGCAGCATGAGGATACAGAGTCGCTGGGAATTCTGGAGACTTTGTCGGTTACATCCTGTATTGAGGCGGCTGATCTCGCTGTGAAAACTACCGGCGTTACAATACTTACATTGTTAACGGGAAATGAGCTTGGCGGGAAAGCAGTACTTTCATTTTCCGGTACTCTCGGAGATGTTGAAGATGCGATGCGTGTTGTTGTTCCGTTTGCTGAGCAAAAAGGACAATTATACCGTAACGTTATTTTAACCGGACCTCATGCTGACATGAGAGGATTTGTGTATGGAAATTGATGAAAAGGTAATAAAGGGTATTGTTGAGAAGGTAGTAGAACAATTTTCTACTTCTGAGGGATCTGCCCAGGGAAAAAACCACTTCCCCGGGGTTTTTGATACCATGGAAGAGGCCGTATACCAGGCTTCCAAAGCTTTTAAGAAATTTGTTGAAGTACCATTGGAAACACGGAGATCAATGATTGCCGCAATGCGTCAGGCTGTGGAAGAAAATGTGCAGCAGCTTGCAGCACAGGCCGTTGAAGAGACCGGGATGGGCAGGGTTGCAGATAAGATTCAAAAAAACCTGCTTGCTGCCCGCAGTACTCCCGGGGTTGAAGATGTTCAGCCGGATGTCTATTCTGACGACCATGGATTAACCCTGATTGAACGGGCTCCGTATGGGGTTATAGGGGCCATTGCCCCCAGTACAAATCCCACCGAAACCATTATAAACAATTCCATAAGCATGCTTTCGGCAGGGAACGTCGTTGTCTTTAATGGCCATCCTGCTGCAAAAAACGTTTCAGTCTATACCGTAGGGCTTCTTAATGAGGCTATCATAAAGGCCGGCGGTCCCCAAAATGTTATCACGACAGTAAGCAGCCCCACTATAGAATCGGGCAAACTGATGATGGAGCATCCTCTGATAAACCTTCTTACGGTAACCGGAGGACCTGGTGTGGTAAACCAGGCTATGAAAACATCAAAAAAAGTAATTGCTGCCGGACCGGGGAATCCCCCTTCTGTTGTCGATGAAACCGCTGATATCCCAAAAGCTGCCCGGGATTTGGTAAATGGTGCCGGCTTTGATAATAATATTGTCTGCATATGCGAAAAGGAGATTGTTGCTGTACGTTCTATAGCAGATGCTCTTAAAAGTGAGATGGTAAAAGCCGGGGCTTTTGAGTTAACCGGGGATTATATAAAGAAGGTAACAGACCTCGTTATAGCTGATCCCGGGAGGAAAGGGTACGAAGGAGCTCCCAACAAGAACTATGTAGGAAAGAATGCAAGTTTTATTGCTGCCGAGATTGGACTCAGCCTTCCCGAAGAAACAAAGATCCTCCTGCTGGAAGTGGATCAGTCTCATCCTTTACTCTGGACAGAACAGCTTATGCCTGTTATTCCTCTGGTCAGGGTTGATACGGTTGATCAGGCGATTGACCTTGCTCTGGATTTGGAACACGGGTTCAGACATTCCGCTTCCATGCATTCTTTGAATATCGCTAAATTGTCAAAGATGGCAAAGCTGATAAACTGTTCTCTTTTTGTAAAAAACGGTTCCAATTTTAACGGAATGGGTTTTGGAGGATCCGGTTTTACCTCCTTTACCATTGCAAGTCCTACAGGTGAAGGCTTTACCCGGGCTCGGACCTTTACCCGTGAGCGCCGCTGTTCGTTAATAGATTATTTCCGGATCGTTTAGTAGAGGTGTAGATGAAAATAGGACGGATCATAGGTTCTGTAGTGTGTGAAAAAAAGATCGAATCCTTGTCAGGAGTTACACTTCTGTTACTACAGCCCTTGGACGACAACTATAAGGAAAAGGGAACCCCGGTTGTCGCATGCGATACTGTACAAGCGGGAACGGGAGATCTGGTGCTGTATGAAGGCGGCCGGGAAGCTGCTCTGGCGCTTGATAACTGGTTTAATCCATCCGATGCATCGGTAGTCGGGATAATTGATTCCCTGGAGGATGTATGATTCTTGCACAAGTGATTGGTCCGGTTGTATCAACAATGAAAATAAATCAGCTTGATGGGTATAAGCTGCTTCGTGTCCGCGCAGTGAATCCTGACGGCAGTTTTTCGGGTCCATCCATTGTCGCCGTTGATACCGTCCAGGCAGGAAAGGGCGATACAGTCGTTGTTATTGATGAGGGCGGCTCTGCAGGGGTTATGCTGGAGGTAACAGGACAGCCGATTCGAACGGTCATTGCAGGAATTGTGGACAGGATAGATACAGAGGAGAGAGTACAATGAGCGATAATGACAATTTTACGGTAAAAAATGAGAAAGATACGATTTCCCGGGTGGTTGTTGGGTCAGATCACGGCGGCTTTGTAGCCAAGGAGATACTTAAAAAGTATCTTGAAGTTCTTGGATACAATGTGAAAGATGTGGGTACTTTTTCAACAGAAAGTGTGGACTATCCTGATTTTGCTGAAAAAGTAGCCCGGGCTGTTGCACGGGGAGAAGCTGATAGAGGGATTATGATAGATGGTGCCGGTATCGGATCATCGATGGTTTGTAATAAAGTTCGGGGGATTAGAGCAGCCTTATGCTACGATATCCCGACCATTGAAAATAGCAGAAAACACAATAACGCCAATGTTTTAACCCTTGGAGGACCTCGCCATACCTCTGACGAATTGTGCCACATGGTAAAGGTTTGGCTGGAAACACGCTTTGAAGGCGGCAGACATTGGCCTCGAATTAATAAAATGATGGCTGTTGAACGGGGGAACAGAATTTAAAATGAACGAAAAAGAATTAATAGATAAAATAACACAGGAAGTAATGGAGCATTTGAAAAGTGATCCATCTCACGTAACTGTGCATCAGGAACACAGCTCAAAGGACTCATCGGTCCTTATTCCAACTGATGTAGCCAAATATATCGACCATACGCTTCTTAAACCGGAAGCAACAGGTGTCCAGATTGATAAGCTTTGCGACGAAGCCCGGAATTATCAATTTCATTCAGTGTGTGTTAACACAACCTGGACAGCCCGGTGTGCGAAAAATCTCCGCGGCAGCAGTGTTAAAGTCTGTGTCGTTGTCGGGTTCCCGTTGGGAGCAATGAGCGGACGGGCAAAAGGGTTTGAGGCCCGTCATGCAATAGAGGAGGGGGCCGATGAAATTGATATGGTGATGAATATCGGTGCTTTAAAAGAGCGGGATCTTAAAACTGTTGAAGAAGATATAAAATGGGTACTCAGGGCATGCGGTCAGAGAGCGCTTCTAAAAGTGATTATTGAGACAGCACTCTTAACTGATGAAGAGAAAGTGCTTGCCTGTGAGATTGTAAAAAAAGCAGGTGCCGACTATGTAAAAACATCAACCGGGTTTTCCACCGGTGGAGCAACGGTGAAGGATGTTGCTCTTATGCGCCGGACAGTTGGTCCTGAAATGGGTGTAAAAGCAGCAGGAGGGGTAAGAACCTTTGAAGATGCTGTAGCAATGATAGAAGCAGGAGCAACACGGCTGGGAACAAGCGGCGGTGTTAAAATAGTAAAAGGGGAAGAGATAACTTCCGGTTACTAGGAAAAAATCAGGAGTAAACAAATGAGGGCGGTAATAATAGTTATAGACAGTTTTGGAATTGGATACCTTCCTGATGCGGAAAAGTATGGAGATGAAGGGGCCAATACCGCATTACATATCTGCCAGACGGTGGGAGGTGCCCGGTGGGCAGCTCTAAAAAAAATGGGACTGGGGAATGCTTCCATGCTGCTGGGGAACGAGCTTCCCGGCTGTGAGGCGGTACCTGTACCTGCAGCCGATTTTGGTGTAATGAGGGAGAAATCTCCCGGGAAGGATACTACGACCGGGCATTGGGAGATTGCAGGACTGGAGCTGACAAAACCCTTTACTGTTTTCCCGCCGGAATATCCCTCGTTCCCTAAGAAACTGACTGATGATTTCAGTAAAGCGGTAGGCAGGGGAATCCTCGGCAACAAAGCTGCTTCAGGAACAGTCATAATAGAAGAACTCGGCGCAGAACACATGAAAACGGGGAAACCGATTGTGTATACCTCCGGGGATTCGGTTTTTCAAATAGCAGCCCACGAGGATGTTATTCCTGTGGAGGAGTTGTACAAAATGTGTTCCATTGCCAGAGATCTCTGCGATGACTATCAGGTAGGAAGGGTTATTGCCCGTCCTTTTATCGGAACACCGGGGAACTTTACCCGTACCGGGGGCCGAAGGGATTTCTCAATAGCCTACGACGGAGTCAGCCTTTTTGACTTTTTAAAGGAACGGGGAGTCAATACCGTTGGTGTCGGTAAGATCGGTGATATATTCGGCGAACGGGGTATACAGGACAGTTACCATGATAAGGGAAATCCTGCTTGTATTGAAAGGACCGAAGCGCTATTAAAAGAAAGGACTGATAAAAAAGAGTTCATTTTTGTCAATTACGTTGACACGGATATGAATTACGGCCACCGTCGCGATCCTAAAGGGTATCATGATGCAGTAAAAGCGGTGGATGAACATCTTTTAAGGGTCATGGAAATGCTCGGTGATGACGACCTTCTCATCGTAACAGCAGACCATGGATGCGACCCGACTTTTAAAGGGACTGATCATACACGGGAACATGTTCCTCTTTTAAGCTACACCAAGGGGGGCGGCGGGAAGTCTCTCGGGATCAGGGAACAGTTCTCTGACGTGGCAGCGTCTATTTCCCGTTTTTTCGGGTATGAAGGATTTCCTGCAGGAAAATCTTTTCGCTAGGTTGTTCTCTGGTTTTTTTCTCTATGGGTCTTTACTCCGGAGCAGTATTGTTTTTTTGTAAATAGTGTAGTAGAGTCCACCTGATAATGGAAAAAGCCAACTATTTAAAACGTAATTTTAAAGCCTTTATATGGCATGCGGTATTTCTTTCTCTGGCTCAGAAGTTTATGGATGTGAATACGGTAATTCCCACCATGCTGATTCAGTCAGGGGGAACTCCCGTCCACCTCGGTTTCCTAACCGCCATCATGGTGGGGGGAAACAGTTTTATGGGGATATTTTTTGCCTCCTTCCAGACACACCGGGAACGAAAGAAGAAGTTTCTTATTACCGGCATATACCTGAGGGTAGCCGCCCTTCTTTTTATGGGGCTTATTCTTGCCTATGCAGGAGTGCTCTCAGGAGGGGTGATTATAGCATCAATACTTGTTTTAATGACCCTGTTTTCCTTTTCCGGAGCCTTTGCAGGAATTGCATACACCGATATTCTGGGAAGAGCCATAGATGCCGGAGACAGGAAAAAGTTCTTTATCGTCAAGCAGACCCTGGCAAGCATCGGTATCCTTGCCTCGGCTATTCTGGCTAGAAGGGCTTTACAGCTTCTTTCCTACCCTAAAAACTACAGTGTTCTTTTCCTTATTGCCGGGGGTCTGCTTTTAACTGCAACAATAGGTTTCTGGATAATCCGGGAGGAACCGGTGGAGGTAAAGGGTGATTTGTCCATGAGGCAGCGGTTTAGTCTGTTAAAACAGGCCTTTACCGGGGATAAAAACTTAAGGACGTATCTGTACCTTTCAAATATGGTAAGCCTTGGATTTGCCATTATTCCCTTCCTTATTGCCTATGCAAAAAAGAACTTCGGATTGACCAGCGGTGATACGGGGAATTTCCTGCTGCTGCAGGTAACCGGGATGGTTTTATCCACTTTTATATTCCGTTTGACTTCGAAAAGTAAACGGTACAAAGGGCTGCTTTCAGTCTTTATTATTGCCGGGGCGCTGCTTCCGGTACTGGCCCTGCTGTTCAGCGGAAGTAAAAATTTGTATTTCTCCATTTTTCTGTTTTCAGGGGTCGTTCTTGCTGCAAGACAAATAACCCTGCCGGGAATCCTTCTGGAGATTTCAAATGACGAAAACAGAGCCATTTATACCGGACTGTCAGGGCTTGGGAGTTTAGCTGTTATGGCTTATCCGGTCTTTGCCGGCTTCATTATTCAAAGGTTCGGATATTCTTTTATTTTTATTTTAACAAGTGTTCTGGTATTGAGCAGTTTTTACTTTGCTTTTAAGGTGAGGTGTGAAAATATTGTTGATTAAAAACAGGATCAGGAGCGATAGATGATTGTTGTAGGTATACTACTGGCAGTAGTTATTGGAGGATTTACCCTCCTTCAGGTAACCATGATTGTGCGGATGAAGCTTAAAAAGGGTAAAACAGTCCCGAATCTTCCCGGAGCTCATGGAAGACGGATAAAGAAGGGAGATAAGGTCCTTCTCTATTTTTACAGCACCAATTGCCGTGCATGCAAAGCAATTACCCCTGTGGTAAAAGCTCTGCAGAAAAAGAGAAAGGATATTTTCAGTATAAATATAACAAAGGATATGGATACTGCCAGAAAGCTGAGCGTTATGGGAACGCCCTCCTTCGTTGTTGTCGAGGACGGAATTATCAAAGAGTATCTTGCAGGAGCTATAGGGGAACAAAAGATCCTGGAATTAATAGAGTAGACTCTTTCTCATGAGGATTTTTTCGTACTCCGAAGTAAGATAGTCAAGTTTTCTGGTATTTTCCGGAAGGGTGTACACAATACATTTCTTTAAAAGCATAAGCTCAGGGTCCTTCTCCCTGTGTGTCTGGATGTTAAGGTAGAGATTCGCGTTGGGTACCACCGAGGATCGCAGCGTGCGTATGAAACTTCTCAGCGCTTGTATCCCGGTAAGTACCAGGTGGTATTCGGTATCCCCCTGAGGCTGCAGGGAAAGAAAGGTACGGATCGTTCCTATTTCTTCAATACTGTCTATTAACCAGGGGTGATCAAAGTAAGAATAGAAAAGATCCTTGATTTGTGAAAAAAGGGGCTCCTCGGTCATTTTTCTATTTTCGGCATAATCCTGCCGTGGTTTAAATTCGGTTAAAATGAATTACTGATAATTGACTTAACCAGAGCACGGGAGTATTGTAATTTTGATGAAAGGATTAAAACGGCGGGCATCAGTTATTTTTTCTTTTCTCCTTTTTTTAGGAGGGACGTCTCTGTTTGCTGAAAGCAGTGAGGTAGATATCTCCGGAACCTTATTCCACCATATCCTAAACGGGAGGAGTCTTGATCTCTTCCCCGGAGTACCCGCAGTAAAATTACCTTTTGGGATATCTGTACATCAGTTCATGCTGGTTTTATCAGTACTGCTTATCCTGCTATTGTTCCTGGTTGCTGCACGAAATAAAACCATGAAACCCAAAGGGGTCCGCAGTGTTGCCGAAAGCCTGGTCCTCTTCGTACGGGACGATATTGTATATCCGGTAATGGGTGAGAAACGGGGCGAGAAGTGGCTGCCTTTTTTTATTTCCATGTTTCTCTTTCTTTTAACCGTTAATCTTATAGGGCTTATACCCGCTTTCAAGACGGCAACCGGAAATATAAACGTAACCACAGCCATGGCAGTAGTTGTCTTTGTTCTCACCTTTGCAGTTGGATTCAAGGAACTGGGGGTTGCAGGTTTTTTTAAAAACATGTATCCCGAAGGAGTAGCGCCCCCTATTGGAATATTCGTGGTACTCCTTGAGTTTATCGGTCTGTTCACCAAATCAATCGTACTCAGCCTGCGGCTTTTTGCAAATATGTTCGCCGGACACCTGGCGATCCTTTCTTTTCTCGTTCTTATTTTTGTGATAAGTCCTTTTTTCAGCCTTGTTTCCCTGCCCTTTGCGGTTTTTACCTATGTACTGGAGGTGCTTGTTGCACTGCTCCAGGCATTCGTGTTTACCCTGTTAAGCTGTATCTTTATCACTATGGCAAGTACCCCGGAAGGGGAATGACAATAAAAATGATTATTTTAAAGGAGTACATATGAATCTTACATTAATAGCTAAAGCACTTGCAGTTATTGGAGCAGGCCTTGGAATTGCCGGCGGAAGTATTGGTATCGGATTGATTGGTGCCAAAGCCCTTGATGCAATAGCGAGGCAGCCCCAGGAAAAAAAGGATATCCGGACTAACATGATTCTTATGGCGGCTCTTATTGAGGGACTTGCATTCTTTGGTGCAATTATTGCTCTTCTCGTTGTATTCATGAAATAGGCGGCACTATGGAACTTTTTGCGATAGAACCGGGCTTGGCGATCTGGACATGGTTAAGCTTTGGTCTGCTGTTCTTTATTCTGTGGAAGTTCCTGCTGCCCTCCCTCCTTAAAAGTATTAGGGACAGGGAGAAAACAATCGCAGGGGCAGTCGATAACGCCAGAGAAATTCAGGAACGACTGGATGAAATAAAGAAAGAGGAAGCGGAAATCCTTGTCAAAGCACGCACTCAGGCTGACAAGGTCCTCAGCGATACCAGAAAAGAGGCTGAGGTGCTAAAAAGCAGATTACTTGCCAAGGCAGAAGAGGAAGCAGAGGCGATTGTCTCACGGGCAAAGATAAAGGCTGTCGAAGAGAGGGAAGTTCTGCTTCAAGCTTTACAGGAAGAGCTTGCAGACTTTGTCTGTGATGCTTCGGAAAAGGTTACGGGAGTCTCGTTTACCTCCGAGAAGGACCGGAAAATGGTTAAGGAAATGGCACAGACGTTATGAGCGGCCGGCTGGTAGTGAAACGGTATGTCAAGGCTCTTGTTTTGGCAGCAGAAGAATCAGGTTCTCTTGATTCCGTGAGTGCGGATATAGAGGTCATTTCAGCCATTCTCGGGGAGAAAGAGATCAGGGCCTTCTGCTTTAAGAGTATTACTAGTGATTCAGCCGGAAAGTTTGTACAAACAGCCTTTATCCCCTATGTCGGGGAGTATACCGGCAGATGGCTGTCCATTATGGCTGAAAACGGGAGGCTGGCTGCTCTGCCTTTTACCGGGGATGCTTTTAAAGAGCTCATGGAGCAGCGGAGCGGTAGTGTATCCGTAGTACTTGAGACTGCCCATGATCCCGGCGATCAGCTGGTAAAAAGCATCATGGAAAAGATGGAAGAGCGTTTAGGCAAGAAGGTGGTTCTCAATACAAAGGTTAATAAGGCCCTTCTTGGAGGCTTCAGGATTATCTGGCAGAACCGGATACTGGATAGATCCGTGAAAGGCCGGATCAATAATCTTAAGATGGCATTAAAATAGGAACGAGTATGAGAGATAATATTAAACCTGCAGAAATTCTCGATATCCTGAAAAACAAGATAGAGGGATTTACTCAACAGAGCGGGGAGACCGAGATAGGACGGGTAATCCAGGCAGGGGATGGAATTGCCCAGGCTTGGGGACTCGATAATATCCTTGCCGGAGAGTTGGTGGAGATCGATACCGAAGAGGGTGAGATTGTCCGGGGTATGGTCATGAACCTCGAAGAGGAGACTGTCGGTATCATTCTGTTTTCTAATTACGAACGTGTTACCGAAGGGTGTACCGTGCGAAGAACAAAGAAGGTTGCCGAAGTTCCCGTCGGCGAGGAACTCCTGGGCAGGGTTGTCGACCCTCTGGGGAATCCTCTGGACGGGAAACCCCCCGTTGAAGCAGCCTCCCGGAACAGGGTTGAAGTTAAAGGTCCCGGTATCATCGACCGCCAGAATGTTTCAGAGCCACTCCAGACAGGAATCAAGGCAATCGATGCAATGATACCGATAGGCCGTGGCCAACGGGAGCTGATTATCGGTGACCGGAGGACTGGAAAAACCACCATTGCTATCGATACCATCATTAATCAGAAAACAGATAATGCAGAAAACAGGGTCTACTGTTTTTATGTTGCCATCGGTCAAAAACGCTCTTCAGTTGTTCAGCTCGTTGAGACCTTAAGGAAGCATGATGTGCTGAAATACACAACGGTGGTAGCTGCGACTGCGTCTGATCCGGCATCCCTACAGTTTCTGGCCCCCTATGCTGCAACAGCAATGGCTGAGTACTTCAGGGACTCCGGCAGGCATGCACTTGTCATATTTGATGATCTTACAAAACATTCACAGGCCTACAGAGAGCTTTCACTTCTCATGCGGCGGTCCCCGGGACGGGAAGCTTATCCGGGAGATGTTTTCTACCTTCATTCACGGCTCCTTGAACGTGCAGCAAAGATGAGTGCCGAGAAAGGATCAGGATCGTTAACAGCGCTTCCGATTGTTGAGACCCAGGAGGGAGATGTTTCCGCATACATACCTACAAATGTTATATCAATAACCGACGGCCAGATATTCCTTGAGGCAGATTTATTCAATTCGGGACTGCGGCCTGCTATTAACGTTGGTATCTCTGTTTCCAGAGTCGGCGGCGATGCCCAGATCAAAGCCATGAAGCAGACAGCGAGTTCTCTGCGTATTGATCTTGCCCAGTTCAGGGAACTTGCAGCCTTTATGCAGTTTTCATCAGATTTGGATCAGTCTACCCGGAACCAGCTTGCCCGGGG
>JANTFL010000042.1 GCA_024763455.1 Sediminispirochaeta sp.
GGGTATCAGTCCAAAGGGGTTGGGATAAATATCCGTGCTGCTGCTTTCGGTGGAATAAATACGAACATGGTTATTCTGAAAACTGCCCTTATATCCGGTGGTTTAGCGGGATTGGCCGGTGTTGGAGAGGTGTGTGCAATTCAGTACCACCTGCTTATGGATATATCTCCGGGGTACGGTTATACAGGGATAGTTATTGCCATGCTGGGGAATCTGCACCCCATTGGAGTCGCTCTGGCGGCGTTCTTCTTCAGTATAATCAACGTTGGAGCTCAGACCATGAGCAGAATGGCTGGTGTACCCGTGTACATCTCTGGTGTCATCGAGGGGGTTGCTCTTATGGTAATGCTCATCTTCCTCCTCCTTTCAGAATATAAAATACGGTGGAAACGATCATGATAGGTGAAATATTTACAGTAACATTTATAACAGGTTTAATCGGAGCTACGTTACGGATGTCTACTCCAATAATACTGGCAACCCTTGGCGAGATCATAACAGAACGTTCCGGGGTTCTTAATCTTGGAATTGAAGGGACAATGCTTTTCGGAGCTGCAATAGGGTTTCTGACAACCCTTTCCACCGGAAGTTTGTGGCTGGGAGTGCTGATGGCTGCCCTTGCAGGAATGCTTCTGGCTCTTTTAATGTCGGTATTGGCAGTGTATCTGGGATTAAGCCAGCACGTGTCGGGTCTTGGAATTACCCTTTTTGCCAGCGGTCTTTCAATGTTCATATACCGTCTTGTAGTAGGTTCTCCTACTATTCCTCCGACAGTAACGCCCTTTACTCCGGTTGCAATTCCTCTTTTGTCAAAGATCCCGCTTATAGGACCAAGTTTTTTCAACCAGTATGCCATCACCTATATAACATGGATCCTGATTCCTCTGGTTTCAATATTCCTGTTTAAAACACGGGGAGGCTTACGGGTTAGAACAGTTGGGCAGAACCCCTTTGCTGCAGATACAGTAGGGGTTAACGTCAATCTTACCAGAACACTCTGTGTCGTTGTCGGCGGTGCGTTTTTTGGCGTTGCAGGTGCTTTTTTAACACTGGCTCAGCAGAATATGTTCCTATTGGATGTTGTCGGCGGACGGGGCTGGATTGCCATAGCCATGACCATCTTTGGAAACTGGAATCCATTAGCCGGAGCCGGAGGTGCTCTTATTTTCGGCTTCCTCGATGCTTTTCAGCTCAGGATGCAGTCCCTGGGTGTTAACCTTCCGTTCCATGTTTTCCTGATGATTCCGTATCTGGTAACGATACTGGCTCTCATCGGAGTTTCCGGTAAGGCATCTGTTCCCGCGGGTCTTTTAAAACCCTACAGAAGGGAAGAGAAAGGAGGCTGATTATGGATCTTGTTGTGCGCCGTGCCCGTCTGAGAAAAAAAGAGGGGCTTTGGGATGTTGGAATCGAAAATGGCAGGTTCAAGGCTGTCGAACAAAAGATTGCTGCAAAAGGGAAGGAAGAGATCGATGCCGCGGGTAATCTCCTTACACCTCCATTTATCGATCCGCATCTTCACCTTGATGCGGTATTAAGTGTCGGCGACCCCCGGTACAATGAATCCGGCACGTTGCTGGAGGGAATAGAGATCTGGGGGGAGAGGAAAAAAACTCTTACAAAAGAGGTTATCAAAAAGAATGCTTTCGAGGCTATTAAATGGGCTGTTGCAAACGGTACATTGAAAATCCGTACTCATGTTGATACAACCGACCCGACTTTAAAAACCGTCGAAGCTCTGGTTGAGGTCCGGGAGGAGGTAAAGGATCTTATAGATCTTCAGATTGTTGCTTTTCCACAGGACGGAATCTTTACATTTCCGGAAGGAGCAGATCTTATGCGCCGGGCAGTAGAGATGGGAGCTGATGTAATCGGCGGGATCCCCCATAACGAGTTTACCCGGGAAGACGGAGTCCGGGATGTCGAGTTCGTCTACGATCTGGCTGAGAAAACCGGAAGCCTTATCGATATACATATTGATGAAACCGGTGATGACCAATCCCGTTTTGTAGAGGTTATGGCGAAGGAATCGATACTGCGGGGAATGCAGGGGCTGGCAACAGCAAGCCATACAACAGCCATGCATAACTACAACAACGACTACGCCTTTAAGCTTATTGGTCTTTTAAAGCGGGCAGAAATGAACATGATAACCAATCCCTTCGACAACTCTGTTCTGCAGAACAGAACCGATGGATACCCCCGGCGGCGGGGACATACCAGGGTTGATGAACTCCTTGCCCGGGGAGTAACGGTGAGTATCGGGCATGATTCCATAATGGACCCCTGGTATCCCATGGGCAAAGGAAGCATGCTTTCTGCCGCAAATCTCCTGCTCCATACCGCACACATGAGCGGTTACAGCCAGTTCTCTCAGCTCTTTGATATGATTACCGATTATTCTGCAGTAACTATGAACATGGGTTTAGATTACGGAATAGAAGAGGGCAATACTGCTGATTTTATAGTTCTCGATGCGTCGGATGAGATGGAAGCATTAAGGCTTGTATCCGAATGCCTTTACGTTGTCCGGAAGGGAAGGGTTGTTGCAAAAACCCTTCCAGCCCAGAGGACTTTCGAGGGCAAGCCGGGCAAAAAGGAGCAAGTGGATTTCAAACTCCCAAAAAGCTAATAGTTCCAATTACCGGAACTGATAGTTGTGTTCCGGATTATTGAAAGGGGAGCTTTTAATAAGGCTCTCCTTTTTCTTTTTTGCCCAATTTTAAAGGCTTTGTAGGCTTGCTGTTTACGGTACTGTACAAAATCATCCATATGAATCTCCGGTTCTGAGAGCACCTTCCCAATTCCGGCGGCATCGGCCATTGCAAGGTTGGCCCCCATTCCGCTAAGAGGGGATACCCCATGAGCAGCATCTCCTATCAACAAAATCCTGTCCCTATACCATCTCGGGGTTATCACGTTTCGTACGGAGCCGAAGAAGATACCCTCATCACATTTTTCCAGAACTCTCCCGATTTCCGGATGGGTGCAATCTTTGAAAAAATGTTTTATGTCTTCTTTCCTGCTGCCCGATTCCTTTATGGATGTAAACGGTTTTTTTACAAAAAAAGAGACTGATGTTCCTTCAGGAAGAGGGTAAAAAGCTGTAATGAGTCTTTTGTTCCAGATTTCTATTATTGTAGGAAAGTAATCCTTGACATGTACATTCCAAACACTAAGCCCTGTGTCAAAAATTGATTTCCCCGGATTAAGCAGCGGTCTTAAAGCGGAGTTTATCCCGTCGGCAGCAATTACAAGGTCGAATTTTTCAACTGTCCCGTTAGAAAATTCAACTTCCTTCCCGTTGTCAGCATCCTTGATCGTTTCTGCTGAAATTCCGAATTCAATGTTCTGGACCTTCTTAAGAAGAATCTGGTGGAGCTGGTTTCTGTTTATCGTATATCCTTCCCCTTTGGTTGCGGGGTTGTTTGAAGTTATTACCCTTCCATCACACCTTTCAATACGCTGTATATCCCTTTCCACTCCCCATTCCCGGATATCATCGAGAATCCCAAGTTCCCTGGCTGCGTTAATCCCCTCTTCCTGGATAGCCATGGCATAACCCCTCGTTTCAAAGGCGTGGCTTTTCTCTATTATTCGAAAGGGGATACCATTCTTCTTTAATTGTATTGCCGTAGAAAGCCCTGCAATCCCGGCGCCGCTTATAAGTATTTTTCCAGCTTTCATAGCCCCCGAGTATAGCCAATAAGAGGGAATATATATACCCTTATACTCTATGAAGAAACTGTTTCTGTTTTTTATTGACGGGGTCGGGATATGCCGGGAGGAAAATCCTCAAGAGAATCCTCTCTCCGGGCTGTTTACCAATATTACCGGCAAACCTCTTGCAGCAGGAGACTACCCTTTCTTTTTTGATTCCGGGGTCATCTGCGCTGCGGACGCATCCTTAGGGATCCCCGGAATTCCTCAGTCTGCGACCGGGCAGGCAACGATATTTACCGGAATTAATGCCTCAAAGCACCTGGGGTATCATCTTACTGCACTTCCGAACGAGGAACTTGTTGGATTGATTAACCGGCAGAGTCTTATGAAATCCCTGAAGGACCGGGGGATTAGCGTTACCTCAGCTAATCTCTATTCAAAGGAATTTTTTGAAAAGAGAGGTAAACGGAGAAGGAATGCGTTTCCTGTTTCGACCCTCACTATACAAGCTTCAGGAGCGCCCTTCCGTTATATAGATGATTACAAAAACGGCAGAGCTGTTTTTGCTGACATTACAAACAAGGGGATCCGGGAAAGAGGGTATGATATAGAGTTGATTTCCCCGGAGAAAGCCGGAGGGTATGTTTTAAATATCCTGAAAGATTTCCGGTTTGTTTTTTTTGAGTATTTTATGACCGATGTATATGGGCATAAAAGGGATAGAGAGGGACTTGAAGAGAGCATTGATATAATCAACCGTTTTACCGGAACAATTCAGGACGGAATAAAGGAGAGTGATACCTCTATTTGTGTTATCAGCGATCACGGGAATGCGGAAGATCTTACAACCGGGAACCATACCGTCAATCCGGTTCCTGCTATTCTTTTTACCCGGGATCAGCGTGCTGCTGAAAGCTTTGCAGGTGCAATCCATTCATTAACTGATATTTACCCATGGGTTTTGAGCTATTTCAATGCGTGAAATGTTGATTTGCCCAATCCTGTGGAGTATACTTTTACTATGAAATATTTTCTTTCCATCTGTCTGTTTCTGGTGATAAGCACCATGCTTCCGGCTCAATGGGAAAGTGTTTCCTTTAATGACGCCGGGGGGATTTATTCTGCTTCCTCGGAGCTTGAAAAACCTGAATCCCTTCTCGAAATCGGCCGTTATTCCCCCGCCAATCTATTCGATCATGATCCGCGTACTTCCTGGGTGGAGGGAGAAAAGGGACCTGGTACAGGTTCGTATGTTTTAATAGGATTTTCCCAGGGGCTGAAAGATTACATTATTGTGTATAACGGCTACCAGCAATCTGAGAATCTTTTTAAAAAAAACAACAGGGTAAAGGAGGTAAAACTTGCCCTTTATGCCGGTTTCTACACCGATGAAATGACCGGACAGACCGGCTTTGAAGCAGAAACCATGCCGATTGGAAAACCTGTCGCTATTACCTTTAAGGACACCATGGGGTATCAGCGTTTCATGCTTCCCTTTAACCAGGAAGAAGCGGCACAGTCGCTCAAGGAATGGCGGGAAAAATTTGCCGGGAATTTTCCTTCCTTTCAAGGTGATGTTCATGAGTTTTTCTTTTTAAAATTAGAGATTGAGTCGGTTTTCAAGGGAACCAAATGGGATGATACCTGTATTGCGGGTATTGAGTTTACTAATAATCCTCACGGTTTATACCTTCCTGTTAATCAAAAGATTACCGGATTGTATCAAAAAGAAGATGAAGGAAGTATCTACCTCAAAACCTCCTCGGGAGATGAGTTTAGACTCGTCGATATCGATCAATTTGAAGATAAATCAACTGCGCTTGATGTCCTCGATGTCAGTCCCGATAACGAGTGGGCTATCATTGCTTCCATGCAGGGAGGTTCCTCCGGCGGTAGAGTGGAGGAACTAAATACTCTGTGGTCGGTAAGGCGTATGGAAGAGGTTCCTTCCCGGCTTCTTGAGCAGTATAAAATCGATGCCCCCCTCTCTTTTACCGAGAAGGGGGAAACCCTCTCTATTGAGGCCATGAACGGTGTAACCGTTCCTATTGAAGATATCGCTCTTGATATGGACCGGCCGCGGTTTTGAAACTGCCATGAATCAGCCCGGGCATTCTCAGCACGGGGTATTCGGTCATTTTTGAAGAAGCTGATAAAAAACTCCCCGCTCCTGACGGGTTACTTTGATGTTTCCCGTTTCTTCCAGTACTCCCAGGTACTTATTCACTTCATTTATGTGAATCCCGAGAATATTGGAGAGATCCTCCAGTGTGCAGGGGCGGCGGGCAATTGTTTCCAGTATAGCTGTTTCGTTATCCTTCCTGTATGACTGAATATTCTTACGGTCAACAGGAGCAGAAATTATCTCAACCGTATCCATATCCCAGAAGTGTTTAATGCTTTCAAGTTCAAGCTTGTTTGCCGGCCTGAGCCCCGGTACTGTTCCCGGCCGGTCAAGAGTATTTATCTGGATCCGGTCCGGATTAATCTGTAAAAACGCTTCTTTCAATAGCCTGAGATTTTGTTCATCATCGTTATAGTCCGGAAGAATGAGAACTTCCAGCCATAGTTCCCCCTTGAATAGCTGCCTGAAAGAGATAAGTCCCTTAATGTAGGTTTCTACATTGAGTTCATGATGTGGCCGGTCAATTTTAAGAAAGTCTTCCTGCAATGCCGCATCCAGAGAGGGGAGGACAACATCTGCCCTTAAAAGTTCATTTTGAAGCTGCGGATCGTAAAAGAGCGAACCGTTGGTCAAAACTGCCAGGGGGATATTGGGCCACTCCTTTTTTATAAAATCTATTACCTCTCCAATCCCGCTATTGAGGGTAGGTTCTCCAGCCCCGGAAAAAGTGATGTAATCAGGATCAGGATTATTCTTAAAGAAATGGATAAGCTCTTTTTTTACTTCATCAATAGAGACATACTCTTTTCTCTCAAGGGTAAGATCCGTTGTCCTTCCGCATTCACAGTAAACGCAGTTAAGGGTGCAGACCTTGTGAGGTATTAGATCAACGCCCAATGACATCCCCAGCCGTCTGGAGGGTACCGGTCCGAAAAGGTGATTGTACATAGTATTAACTCCCTTATTATTTTCAGTTATAGGCTATTCGTGTTTTTTCCGTCGTAATAGTCGGTTTAATAAGTTCCTGCATTTCATTGTTATCCCAGGTTCCTAAGGCTTTGTGAGTTGTATAGTATTTTTCCGGGATTGGATGTGTACCGATGACAACCTTTACCTTGTATTTTTCCTCTATAAACTTTTTAAAATGGGAAGTATAAGGGCAGGGAGGGTAGCCTACAACCAATCCTGTTGCAAGATGTATAACATCAGCACCGTTCGCTGCCATTTCTTCAGGAGCATATTCTATATTTCCCCCGGGGCAGCCGCCGCAGGAGGTAAACCCCACTATCTCAACAGCATCGTCCTTACCGTAGCTATCGAAGGCGCCTTCTCTGTTACTCATGGCCCTGAAACATTTACCCCCTGCACAGCTTTTGTATCTGTCACAGATAATAATACCAACTTTGATTTTCTTTGCCATATTAGTCTCTCCTAACTAAGATCAATATAACACAGAAAAGGAGAAATTAGAAGAAATTTGACCAACCAAATCCCGGAGTATTATTTTTATACCATGAAAGGCAGCCTAAAGAGCATGATAGTAACCGAAGATCCGTACAGGTTATTCCGTTATGTATCAATTGTATTTTTAACCGGGATTGTTGCAGGAACTCTTTTTTACGGAGAGCCTTTTAGATTTTGGGACTACCCCTATAGTTATCTTGGGACTGCAAAAACAATTTCCGGATATTCCAACCTTATTGCCCGGGTTATCTTTGATATGACCCTGGTTGTCTGTTCTTTCCTGTTCTTAAGGATTGGGTTCTGGTACAGAATTCAGGAAGCAGATAACAGGATCAAGGAAGTGCTTTCGTATCTGGGAGCTGCCGGGGCGATTATAATGCTGATCCCCTGTGATACGCATAACCTGTATCATTCCATAGGTTCCAGTGTTTTTGTTCTTGTGCTCTGGGTTTTTATGCAGGGAAACCTTGTTAAAATAAAACGCCGTTTCAATCGAACTGTTTTTACCATTATGCTCCTTTTGACTGAAGGGGGACTTCTTCCATATGCATGGGCACATTTGAATAACAACGCGATGGAGTATCCTCTCCAGAAGATAGCTGTCTGGGGATGTTTTGGAGCACTGATTGCGGGAAGTTTAATGCTTGATAGGAAACAATTTGTCAACAGGGTGATCCCTAAAGAACAAGGCATTCTTGACTATGAAAAGATTGAAGACTGAATAGTGAAATTGTATGGTCCCGGCCCTACTGTTTCCCATTATTTACTCCCGGGTATAATCTTGTTATACTCTATTAATCCTGAAAGGAAGGGGCAGCTAAATGAAAAATTTTGAATTCTATTCACCCACACGAGTTATTTTCGGTAAAGATATTCTCTCTCAACTGGGAACATCTATAAAACAGTATGGACAAAAAGTCCTTTTGGTTTATGGCAAACAGAGCATTAAAACAACCGGCCTGTATGAAACCGTAACGGCTCTTTGCCGGGATGCCGGAATCACTCTTTTGGAATACTCCGGTGTTGAACCAAATCCCAAACTCCCCCATGCTGAAGCTGGAGCAAAGATGGCAGCCGAGGCAAATATTGAGGTAATACTTGCCGTAGGAGGGGGTAGTGTTATCGATGAAGCAAAAGCAATCGCAGCAGGAGCGTGTTACAAAGGTTCACTCTGGGATCTTTATTCTCAAAAGGCTTCAATAAAGCAGGCACTTCCCGTAATTGCAATACAAACACTGCCGGCAACTTCGTCAGAAACAAATCAGGTGAGTGTCCTTACCAATCCGGAAACTCTCGAAAAATTCGGTGCCAGGTCACCTCATATAGTTCCACGGACAGCTTTTTTGGATCCCTCATTGACTTTTTCCATTCCCCTTCAGTACACAGCTTATGCCTCCTTTGATATTATGAGCCACCTGCTGGAAGGATATTTTACCTCTACTGATCCATTTGCTCCTGTACAGGATGGTTTTGTAGAAGGGATGGTTAAGGCTGTTATGAAAAGTTTTAAAAAGGTTCAAAGCAATCCTCAGGATTGGGATGGCAGAGCCTCCATCATGTGGGCAGGAGCATTGGCCTGGAACGGATTGTGTAATGCCGGGGTTGAAGGAGCTGTTATTCCCAACCATATGCTTGAACACCCTTTGAGCGCCTTGTACGATGTTGCCCATGGCGCCGGTTTAGCTATTCTGTTCCCCCTCTGGCTCAGGTACAAAAAAGAAGCCATTATGCCCCGGATTCTCCAATTCGGCAGAAACATTCTGGAGATGGGGGACGAGATCAAAGGACTTTCTGATTCCGTTGCCTGTGATACGGTTATTAATCGATTTGATGAATTTATCCGGTCCATGGGCTGTCCCTCAAGTATTACAGAAGCAGGGATTGAAAACCCCGATATCCCGGAGCTTGTACGGCAAGCCAGGACACTATGCGGCTTATGGGGTATTGATGGATACACCGACGCAGATCTGGAAACAATCTACCGTATGGCTTTATAGTATCTCCAAATGGTTGTTTTTTACGCACTTCTGTCTGCCGCAGCTTTTGGCACTGCAGATTTTCTCGGCGGTTTTTCTTCACGAAAAAACCCCGTTATTACTACTGTCTTCTGGTCGCAAGGTGCAGGCCTTCTTACTGTCCTGATAGCTGCTCCGATAATCGGTGCAGAACATGTAGAATATGCAGATATCCTGTGGGGAATGGCGGGAGGAATTTCAGGAGCTTTCGGGGTTCTTTACCTGTTCAAAGGGCTGTCTACAGGAATGGCATCGATAGTTTCTCCGGTAGCAGCCTTGACAGGAGCTGCGTTCCCGGTACTTTTCGGCTTTTTGACAGGAGAAAGACCTCCGATTCTAACCTGGGCAGGTGTTGCACTTTTACTTCCCGCAATAACGCTGATGACATGGGAAAAGGAAGAGAAAAGTGATCATGTGCTGCAGTCGCTGCGGTACGGACTGTTATCGGGAGCTCTCTTTGGTGCTTTCTTTATTTTCCTTTCCCGGACATCAGATACATCGGGGATGTGGCCACTTGCCGCTGCAAGGGCTTCGACTGTCCCTCTATTTCTCATACTGTCCTATTTTAAGAGCATCAGGATTAAACTGATGCCGGGTACCAAAAGGATTACACTGGTAAGCGGGTTTCTTGATATGGGTGCAAACGTGTTTTATCTTCTGGCAGCACGTACCGGCTACCTGATTATAGCAGTGATTTTATCTGCTCTGTATCCGGCCCAAACGGTAGTGCTTCATAAAGTTATTCTTCGTGAGAAACTTACTATTTTTAGAATAAGCGGCCTGATACTTTCCATTGTTGGAGCAGTGCTTATCGGTATCGGGAGCTGACTAACCATTTATAAGCAGGATAAACTATGGATCAGAACTATATTTTTTTAACAACCTTTTACGATATTGATCACTTCCGGCAGGCGGCTGCACTACTTAAGAGAGAAGGAGTGCCCTTCAAGATAACTGATAACTCAAATCTTCCGAACTACCGTGTACCTATGAGCACTTTTACAAAAATAGATCTATTTGTCCTGGAGCAGGATATACAAACTGCTGAAACCATTTTACGCATACTTTTGAAAGAAGAATAAGTCTTTACAAAAATGCTGATTGATGCTGTTTGCAGTGTGCCGGGATAGACTACGGGAGTTTAAGGTTTTTAACCGTCCTTTAGGCATTATCAAGATTGTTTATCTCTATTGAACTTGACAACTTGACAAAAAGGTGTAAATTTAGGGTATGAAATCATTACCTGTTGGCGATTTAAAGACCCATTTCTCGGAAGTGATAGATGAAGTAAGATCAGGCGAGGAGATTGTTATTACTTATGGTAAGAAAAAGGAAAATGTAGCAGTTATCGTTCCGTACAATGAGTATAAGAAAAGAAATGCAATAAAACTCGGCCTTTTGCAGGACAAAACCTTTAAAATGAATTCAGATTTTGAGATGACAGAAGAAGAATTATTGAATTTATGAAATACTTGGTAGATACACATTACCTGTTGTGGTCATTATTTGAACCTAAAAAGATAAAAAGTGAGATCTTGGAGATATATAAAAATGAGGAAGATGAAAAATATATATCTGAAATAAATTTATGGGAAATTTCCCTAAAATACTCTTTGGGTAAATTAGAATTGCAGGGATTAAATCCTGATGAGCTAAGTGAGATTGCTCTGGAATCAGGATATCATCTGGCAGAATTAGATTATAAAGTGTTTGCTTCATACTATAAGCTTCCGAAGAAAGAAGATCATAAAGATCCATTTGATAGAATGCTAATCTGGCAAGCAATCCAAAAAGATTATACCTTGATAACTAAAGATTCCAAAATTGAACAGTATGTTCCCGATGGGTTAAAAGTAAAGTTCGGAACATAACATTCAGCAGCACGTGACAAATCCATTTGTCATAGTAATCGGAGCTATTCTGTTGCTGACTACAGATACTGCTATCTTGGCGTTATGTGCCAGAGGGGTTTTACAGAGAAAATATTGACTATACGTACGGAAAGAGTTGTTATGAATACGTATAGGAGTGTTTAATGAATAAAAAACTGACACTTTCAGTAGAAGACTCTGTGATAAGTAAAGCGAAGGAGTATGCAGAAATGCATAATGAATCATTATCAAGAAATGAATATGCTGCATCAGCAGAGCTTTTCTCAAGGATAGAAGAAAAAAATATATAGGGTTTATCTCACCAATAGATGAAGGAATTATAGATGAAGTCTTATATTCAGATGGTCCAGATTTTGAAGACTCAGTTCAGTATATTACTGCATACAATCATGGGATAGATTTCATACAGGGACGGCCTTGCAAGTGAGTTGAAGCGTTACATTGCTTACAATTCAAAATCCTGGAACAGTATGTATAAATGTGTTATAGTGCACGCGAAGTGGATGAAGTAATACCAACTTCGCGAGAAAAAGATCTTCCACAAAATATTTATGGCAAGCTTAATATGGTAGCAAATAAAGAAAATAAGCCTGGCTTATCAGAATGTTGTATTACTAAAAAAGAGCTTGGGTTGGCATACCAATAATAAACTGCGAAGAAAAGCTCTGCTGGAGAAAATTGAAGACAGAGAATATCCAGCAAATGTTGAAATAGACCACGAAGAATTGTTACGAGAAGAGAGAAAACAGCAAAATTTTCGCTTGTGGACTATCTGCCGTAAAGCAGGCGGGGAAAAGGAGTTAGGATGAAAATAGCAGTATCAGGATGTTTACTTGGTGAGAAAATTCGTTTTGATGCGGGGCACAAACGTGATGATTTTGTTGTTGACGAACTTGGGAAATATGTTGAGTATATCTCATTTTGTCCTGAACATTTGGCATTTGGAACTCCCAGACCTTCTATAAGAATGGTGAGAGATGGAGAAAGTTTAAATATCATATCAAATAAAACAGGTGAGGATCTAACAAATGCACTTGTAAAAAAATCACAAGATGAACTTCAAAGAATTAAGACTCACAATATTGATGGTATTATTTTTAAATCGAAGTCACCAACTTGCGGAATGCAGAGCTCAAAAGTTTATCTGACAAACGGTTTTGCAAAAGGAAAAGATGACGGAGTTTTTGCCTCTTTATGTAAAAAAGAGTTTGGCTACCTGCCGATGGAAGAAGAGGGCAGATTGAATGATGCTTGGTTGAGAGAAAATTTTGTGATGCAGCTTTTTGCTTATAATGCATTTGAAGAGTTCAAAAAAGATGCAAGGATGAAAGATTTGGTTGCTTTTCATCAGTCATACAAATTTTTACTTCAGTCAAAGGATGAGAAAATTTATAGAGAACTAGGGAATATAGTTGGTAATCATGAACAGCAAAAATTTGAAGATATTTTAAAAGCGTATGAAGTGCTGTTTAAAAGTGCTATTTCAAAGAAAAGTAGTATAGGAAAAACAAGAAATGTACTAGAACATATGGCAGGTTTTATAAAGAAGTTTTTAAATTCAGAGGAGAAACGGATGCTTCATGAGCAGATAGGTGACTATGTGGATAAAATTATTCCCCTAATTGTGCCACTGAGCACACTGAAGCTCTATGCTACAAAGTATAAAGTCTCTTATCTTTTAGGACAAAAATTTCTCGATCCTTATCCAAAAGAGTTAGCACTACGTTCAGACCTTAAAAGTGTAAAATGAATGATAGGGAAGCGCCTCTAGTGCTCCAGGTGTATGAACACAGGAATATGTGGGAGTTGAGGCTGTAGAAAAAGTCCTGTTTTTTCACAGTTCTTGCAAAAGAAAAAAAATGTTGTACAATTCTAGGTAGAATGAAGGAACTTGTGACAAATCGGCGTTGCCGATCACAGAAACTATTGAACTCAGTGTTGGATATACGAAAAGAGTATTTGTGCCTAGCTACACGGCGCTTTGTGTCAGGTATAATGGGGGTACTCTAGTTATGTGCACTTCCCCTTCACACACCGCGGCAGATGAACCACCATTTGGCGGGGAATTCCTTCTTGAGGATGTACTGATTACAATGAGTCGCGGTCCGTGCTATGGCAGGTGTCCCGTATACACAGTAACAATAACGGGAACCGGGCTTGTTACCTACAGTGAAGGTCAACTAATTGGATCTCCTGACGATCGAAATGGACAAGTCTCAGTCAAAAAAGTTGTTAGTCTTTTAAATACCTTTATAGCGGAACGCTTTTGGGATGCCCGTGAGTGCTACAAAACGCTCCCGGGTGTAAGTGTGCAAGAAGACGGTAAGACAGCTGCGTTTGTCGAGGCGATTGAGTCCGACCATCCCACCACTATCCTGACTCTGCGTATAGGGAGGTATGAGAAACGCGTATCACTGTCCTTTGGATATCCGAGTTGGCTTGGTAAACTTGCGAAGAAGGTGGATAGAGTTGCGGGCACCAAGAAGTGGGTTGCTAAGAACTTTTGAACTCTGAAGTTCGCTATCCATTCGAATTATTTTTACAATTAGAGGTTAGAAAGCATAGATCAACGAAGATCCAAAGACTCTAGAGTAACGGATGTGTAGATAAACTTCATAGGACGCTACTGGATGGAATTAAAGGAAGAATTACAAAACCGGTCTTTTTGGGTGAGATTAAGGAAGATGAAAAAGCGATGTAGCCGCCCATGAAAACTATATTTTTCTAAGGAACTTGAAAGGTAAATACTATACTGGTATAAAAAAACTATAATTAATTAAATGAAAAAACCGGACAATAGATTTCTTAATCCGTGAATTACCAGACACTCAGGCACTCAACTTTTGAATGTAATCCTTCGGCGACATACCCATTTTCTTTTTAAACAAGGTGTAGAAGGTAGAATTGGATTTGAACCCACACTCAAAGGCAATGGCAGTTATAGTAAAATGTGGATACCGTTTTTCGTTCAAACAGGTAATAAATTCCCTGAGACGAAAGCTGTTTATGTAACCGTAAAAATTCTCTCCGGATTCACGGTTTATAACCTCCGAAATGCGGTGCCTCGTTTCGCCTATCTCTTCAGCCAGGGTATTCAGTGTGAGGTCTGAGTCAAGAAACAACTGTTTCTCAGTAATGGTTGAATTCAGCTGCGCGTATAGACTACGAGATTCTACCGGGCTTATTCCCGAAGTCCTGTACTTATCATCTTTTGCAGGTTTTTCAGGCTTCGGAACATCTTCCTGAACCCGCATATCTTCAGGAACGGGCTGGTTCTGCGCGAAAAGTGAAAACAGAAAAATGAATATAAGAGCAGGAACTATCCTTGCAAAGGTTACCGTCAGAGACTGAAAAGATGCAGCCCTCAAGGGAGGAATCAGTATAACAATAAAATTCAGCAGAAAAAGGAAAAAATAGAAGATAACGAGATAGTACAGCCAGGACAGGGTATTAATAAGCGTTCGGCGAGAGTAATAATTAGCAATACCCTTTTCATGGCTGCGTATAAGCCTGAAAACTGCCGCACAGTAGCCCCCCCGCGAGAGTATGGAAAGAAGATTCCTGTAAAATTCCGGACCGGACAACAATCCTCCGTTTAGAGTATCAAGTTCAGGCGAGTCTGCAGGAATCAGCCACTCCGGGTTAAACCACAAAATAACAGCAATTGCTAAAAACGGGAGCAGATGCAGAAGATCTGCAGGAGACATTTTTTCTTCAGAAAGAAGCGATCTTGTATAGAACCAGAGAGAGGGTCCTATAAGAAAATAGCTATTGCGGCTCAGTACAAAAACAAACATCATAATACCGTCAGGAAGCATACCGGGTTTAACGAAATTATCAATAAGCGTTAAACCGAACACGAAGATCACAAGAGTGCCTGACCATACAGGAATGGAGATTCTCCTTCGGTTAATAATAAGCAGGCAAATTCCTGAAACCATCCAGGCAAAACCCATAGCCAGAACAAGATCTATTAAACTGAACACAACAAAACTATAACATTTTTATCCGTTTCGGTCGAGCAGGACGTTTAAGGATAAATTATTAAGTAATATCGGGTAACAAAAAAGCCAGGAAGGCAATGTAAACAGGAGTAAAAATTATGAAACAGATTAGCACTGCAACAATTCTTGTTGTATTGGCCGGCATACTATTCATGACAGCCTGCCAGACAAATCAAAGCGGTGATGAAGTCTTAAGCCCCGAAGTGAAATTCGTTGTAACCGACACGGGTCAAACAAAATTCTATGACAGCAACGGCAATGTTATTGACGCACCGGAACCGGGCGAAGCTTATTATGGACAGGATGCACAGTATGAAGGCATCCAGATGTCATTCACCGATAACGGCGACGGAACTGTAACTGATAACAACACCGGGCTGGTGTGGCAGCAGACGCCACCGTCAGACAAAATGACCTATGATGAAGCAGTTGAATATGTAGAAAATCTTAAACTTGGCGGATACGATGACTGGAGACTTCCTACCATTAAGGAATCATTCTCCATAGCCAACCTTGATGGTAGACTTACCATGAATATATCTGAAGCTGTTCCCTATATTGACACGGACTACTTCGACTTTTTCTATGATGAAAACCGCCCCTACACCGGTTCTTACTGGACCAGCAGCGTCACAAAGATCCCTGCTGAGAACGAATATGAAAAGATGGAAAAAAACTACGGGTTTAACTGGGCTGATGGTCATCTTAAATCATACGGCGACGGTTATTATCTTGACGGTACCTCATCAGGTTCTTCTATCCCCGCCGGTGTCCGTGCTGTTCGTGGAGAAGAGGGGGTTTACGGCGTTAACGATTTTGTCGACAACGGCGATGGTACAATAACCGACAATGCAACAGGCCTTATGTGGTCACAGCTGGACAGCGGTGCTGTAAACGACGACGGAACCATTCGTGACAAGAATGATGAGAACTATGGCTGGGGCCGAACCTGGGTTGACACCCTGGCATGGGTTGAAAAAATGAATGACGCAGAATACCTCGGGTACAGCGACTGGCGCCTCCCGGATGCCAAGGAACTGCAAAGTATAGTTCAGTACGGCATTACCGAGCTTCCAGCCACCGATACCGACTACTTCGATCTGAGCCATGAGGACTGCTACATGTGGACCAGTACCACCTGCGGCGACTTCCCCGATACGGCGCTGTACTTCGCATTCGGCAAAGCTTACGGAATCAACCTGGCAACAGGCGGTGCAGCAGGAATGGGCGGCGATGAGAAAATGGGGCCTCCCCCCGAAGGAACAGACAAACCGTCTGATATGGCTCCTGAAATGGAAGAATCTTCGGTTGCTGTAGAGGCCACTGTCGATGACTTTGTCGATACCCACGGTCCTGGCGCAATGCGAAACGATTACAAGGACACCACCGGTGCTGCTGTTCAGGCACCCGAACTATGCCGTCAGCTTTGGGAGAAGCTTTATGGTGAAGTGTATCCGTATGACTTTGACCCTGCTGATACCACTACAATCTTTGACTTGAGTGCATCGGAAAACGCTGCGGACTACATTGTGATTTACAACTATGCACTGCTTGTACGTACCGTGGACTGAAAACAGAAAGAGAATTATTCTATCAGGGGTTGTCAGGTTTTTGGCAGCCCCTTTTTTTAAATCCAAGACATGAAACCAGTCTACCCAGCCAACATTACGGATCTGTAAACTTAATATTTGGCAAGAATCAATTTCCTGCTTCAAAATAACGCACCTATTTAATATTCTACATTATACAAACATGCGAGACAGGTGGCATAATAAATAAAGGTAGTGTAAAAAGGACATTATAAGGGCATAGTTTGGTAAAAACCTGGAAGTGAGAAAGGAATAATCAGTTCAGCGAATCTGGATTCAACCCCGGGGGGAGGCTGTCCCGGTTCAACAAGATGCCTGATAATGCAATCTATTGCTGTTGGTTCCTGTATCAAAGCTATCGCTTTCATTTCCGATTCACATTTCTGGGCAGACCTTGGGATCTATCTCGAGGGATGTGTTGTGTAGGAACTGTCAGGAAATCACAATCATTGAACATGTGCTCTCAATAGGAAAAAATCAATGAGAATTCAACATAACAATACTCAAGTGAATGTTATATCGCGAGGGAGTGGAGAAAGCGGATCAAAGCGATGCAATATAAATTGACAAATGTGTGACAATAAGGCGTCCTTGATCAGGGGGTGCAAACTTGAATTTTATCACAGTAAGAGTTTTTGGAACATCACCTGGCAAAATTGGGAAGCAGTCACCAGTTGAGCAGGAAATGGTAACAACAAATAAAGGTAAACCAATAGCCCTTTTAACTCCGCTAAGTGATGCAGATTTGGAGAATACTATAAAGGCAGTCAGAATTGCCAGAGCTATAAATGCGGTATGGCAAATGCAGGAAATTTCAATAAAGAATAAGAATAATCTTTTAAGTGAAGATGAAATTCAGAGAGTAATAGATGTATGCAGGAATAGAAATCAATAAGGATTGTCCTGAGAACGAATGTACTTGTTTCCAGCATAATAAATCCCAAGGGAATTCCCATACTAATTTTAAATTTGGTGTTGAATGGAACATTAATTCTGCTTCATGAAAATAGAACTCTTGAAGAACATGAAAAGTTATTAGGAAGAATAAATTTAAGTTTTACCAGCGGCATAATAGAACCATTAAACGACTTTATAAGCGAAGAAGGTATCTTCATACCGGCAGATCCATTAGAAATGCCTTTTAAAGATGAAGATGACATAAAATTTTTTAAGTAGCTGCCAGTGGGAGTGTGGAGTATTTAATAACAGGAAATTTAGTCTACTTGCCAGAAGGAGAAATCTTGTAGAACCAAAGGATTCCTTAGATCAATTTTTCAATGATTAAAGATGGAATAAAAGAATCCAAGCCGAAGTAGCTGGAAAATTAGGGATTTGTCTGGATGAATAGAAGAAGGAATGATGATGAATTGAATTGCAGCAAGTAGTGAGGCTGCAAAAAGGAAAGAGAGAGTCTTTGAACTGCCAGTGAAATAAGAATGAGGGTTGTAATGTTCTCACATAACAAAGCACTGGAGCAGATTTCTGTTTTTTCACAGCTCTTGCAAAAGAAGAAAAATGTTGTACAATTTTAGGTAGAATGCAGGAACGTGCGACAAATCGGCGTTGCCGACCACAGAAACTACTCAGCTCGATATAGGCCATTAAAGTTACCCACAGACCGTAGGCCCCAACGGGTTGATGAAATGAAAAGGTGAGTAAATGTCAAATGTAAATATTAATAGTGTCATTGCTGTAGTGCCGGTGAAGGATTTCGACAAAGCTATCAAGTGGTACAAGAAGTTGCTTGGCCGGGATGCTGACATTATTCCGGCGGAAGGTGTAGCAGAGTGGCAGCTTGCTGCGAATGCATGGCTTCAGGTGACCATCGACCAGGAGCGAGCAGGTGGCACAACAGTCATTGTTGGGGTGAACGACGTAGAGGCACAATGTAACTTCTTCGCGGAAGCCAATGTGCAATTTGGAGAAGTTGTAGAGTATCCAGGAATTATCAAGATGACCGAAGTTATCGATCCGGACGGGAATAAAGTTGCTTTTGTCCAAGACATTTCCAATGGGACTGGGGTATCAGAGTAGTGTCATTTGGTAGCCCCTTATGGCGCAGGATAGAGTAAAGGCATCGGTGACAATGATATATTTTTAGAGAGAGCTTTAAACGTGACGAATTTTCCTGAAATATATTATAGAGAAATTGATCGGATATCGGTAAACTGGCAATTGAGAGAATAGGAGTAGATTCAGCATTGGCTACTTTCAAAGGGATGTACGAACCTTTGTTGAGCGGTGGAACCG
>JANTFL010000043.1 GCA_024763455.1 Sediminispirochaeta sp.
CTTGCAGGGAAACCGGCAGATAATCCTGTGTTATTTGCACTGATACTCCTGCTTCTTACCCTTGTTATCTGGATATTACTGGTAAAGATCCGGTTTGAAAAAGCTGCAAAAAAACCGGAAATATCCATGATTCCTTTAGGAGCAGGGAAACCTCTGCAGCGCACAATAGCCCTGGACTCCCAGAAAACAGTCATTGGGGCTGCTCAGGGTGCTGACTTCACCATATCCGGTATTCCAGACTTAAAAGAATCCCATGCAACTATCGTAAAGAATGAGAAAACAGGCACCTTTACCGTAGTCTCCGATTCGGAGATAAAAGTGAATAATAATCTAACCAAAAAGCGGGATTTGAAGCCCGGAGATGTTATTAACATTGAAGGCGCAACGATAATCTTTGATGCGCCGGAAGAATGAGGAGGTATTTATGGATTTGGGAATTAAGGGCAAAGTAGCATTCGTTCTCGGGGGTTCTTCCGGGCTGGGACTCGGTACTGCTGCTGCACTCCGTGACAACGGTGTAAAGGTTGCACTATGCGGCAGAAACAGGGAAAAGCTGGATAAAGCTGCTTCCGGAATAAATGCATTCCCTGTCCAGGGGGATGTTTCAAAACGAGAAGATATTATCAGGATGATTAATGAGGTCAAGGAAAATCTTGGGGCAATCGACATCCTGGTAACCAATACCGGAGGTCCACCCAAAGCGGACTTTAAGGATACCGACGAAACAATGTGGAAAGAAGCTTTCGGGAATATATTCCTGAGTGCTGTCAACGCAATCGAACAGGTACTTCCCTCCATGGAAACAAGGGGATGGGGGAGAATTATCATGCTTGCCTCTATGACAGCAAAAGAACCTCTTAAGCAGCTTATTCTTTCGAACAGTATCCGGGCCGGACTTCTGGGACTGTCAAAATCCATAAGCAGTGAATCTGCAGGGAAAGGGGTAACGATAAACGTTATTCTGCCTGGATATATCGAAACCGAACGGCTTAGGGATCTGGGGCTGGATCTTGAGGCTTTGGGGAAAAATATCCCTGCCGGAAGAGTCGGCCGTCCCGCGGAACTGGGCAGCCTGGCAGCCTTCCTCGCTTCAAAAAATGCAGGATACATAACCGGGCAGGTAATCGCTGTAGATGGAGGTTTTACCCGGGGAATACTGTAGCTTCCACCGATTCCGCACTTAAAAGGAAAAACTTGCATTCTCTTGCAAATGCTATATAATCAAATTAGTTCAAATAAAAAGGAGAAGTGCAGTATGAAAAAATTAACGTTCATCGTAATGTTGATTATGGTAACATCTCTGGTCTGGAGCGGAGGCAGCGGAGAAAAAACCGTTCAGCTTACTGAGCTGACTGAGCCTGTTACCATTCAGGTATGGTATTCCTTAGGCGCCAAGTATTCGGCTCCATTGGAGGATATCATCAAGAAGTTCAATGCCAGCCAGGATATGATAACCGTAGAAGGTGTGTATCAAGGAGGCTATGCAACAACCCAGGAGAAACTGCTCGCCGCGTACATTGCGGATGAACCGCCGGTACTTGCTCAACTTGAACAATCCCTGGTAGGTTCTTTCGTAGCAAACGATGCCCTTGTACCCCTCGAATCCTTTATCAAAGCTGATAAGGATTTTGATATAAAGGATTTCAATAAGTACATTACCCAGGGAGCCACCTACAACAAGAAACTCTACGGTCTTCCCATAAACGTCAGCACCCCGGTTCTTTATCTCAACCGTGACCTTTTCAGGAAAGCCGGCCTTGATCCTGACAAATACCCTACAACCTGGGATGAAGCCTATAATGTTGCAAAAAAGATAAGTGATCTCGGACCGGACGTCTACGGTATTCGTATATACAACAGCGGGTGGATTATTGATTCCCTATTTCATCAGTTCGGGGGAACAATATTCAACAAGGACAATACAAAGTGTCTGGTGAACTCAAAAGAGATAAAGGAAGCAATGGGTTTCTGGAAGAAAATGGTTGATGATGGAATCGCCGTATATCAGGGCGGAAAAGACGGATCAACCATGGATGCTTCAGGCGTAGTCGGTATGGTCATGAGATCCACTGGTTCAATCGCCTGGTTCAAGGACAACGTAACATTTGACTGGGGCGTTGCTCCATTTACTCTTGGGAAACAAAAAGCAGTCTCTCTGGGAGGCGGAAACATCTATATGCTCAAGAAAACAACCCCGGAAGAGCAGCTTGCTGCGTGGAAATTCCTGAAGTATCTGACAAATACAGAGAACCAGATTTACTGGTCTGTCAATACCGGATACATGGTCTCCAGGAAAAGTGCCAAGGAATCTCCTGAAATCCAGAAGATTTTACAAGAAGATCCCAGATACAACGTTACCTACGACCAGTTGGTTCATGCCTTTTCAAGACCAACAGTAGAAAATTGGCCTGAAATTGAAGATATAATTCAGGAAGCAATGACAAGAATTATTCTTGAAGGAGAGAGCGTAGATATTTTGGATCAGGCAGCCAGTGATATTGATGAGTTACTGTAGTTAAAGTTTACAAAGAGCCGGAACACATTTTCCGGCTCTTTTTTACGTATCATTCAGAGGTCACAATGTTAAACAAAAAACAGATAGACAATATTGAGGGGTGGCTTTTTATTACTCCTCCTTTAATCATCTTTACCATCTTTATTTTCATACCCATGGGTGTCGCACTTTTTATAAGCCTGCAGAAATGGAATCTCTTAAGTTCCATGCACTTTGTCGGTATTGCCAATTACAAAAAGATGTTCCTTTCGGGACATTTCTGGAATTCACTTTTGGTAAGCCTTCTTTACGTTCTCGGAACAGTTCCTGTTTCCATTGGGCTTGCACTGATTATTGCCATAATGCTGAATCAAAGTCTCCACGGTATTTCATTTTTCAGGATTATGATCTACCTTCCTGTAATAACATCCATGGCTGCAGCAGCAATTGTCTTTCAATACCTTTTTGAACCCAACATAGGGTACTTCAATCATATTCTTTCCGTATTCGGTCTGCCGCCTCTCCAATGGCTTAATGACCGTCATCAGGCATTGATTGCTGTTATTATTGTCGGCATATGGAAAAGAGTCGGTTACAATACCATAATCCTTCTGGCAGGGCTGCAGTCCATACCCCGGTATTATTACGAAGCAGCTATGATTGATGGGGCTTCACGAATGCAGATGGTAAGGAAAATAACAATACCTCTTCTATCATCAGTAACATTTTTTGTAACGGTAATGCAGATAATCGCATCTCTTAAAGTATTTACCTCCATAGTTGTTATGACAGAAGGTGGTCCCGCAAGGGGAACTGATGTACTCCCCTACTACCTGTACAAAAATGCTTTCCAGTATCATAAGATGGGGTACGCATCCGCTGTAGCAATCTTTCTTTTTACGATTATTTTTATTTTTACTCTGCTTCAGTTTAAATTCGGTGAAAAAAAAGTTCATTATCAATAGGAGACATTGATGATTTTGCTGAAAAACAAAAAAAGATCTGCTTCTTTTATAGCTGCATTAATTTTGGAGGTATTATTACTTTTTATTGTAATTATTATAAACATCCCATTCTTCTGGATGATTTCCACCTCTTTCAAAGTTGAATCCGATGTACTGGCATATCCTCCTAAACTAATCCCGTCGGTCATAAACTTGGATGGATATAAGTACATATGGACTCTTGTTCCTTTCGCAAGATACTTTATAAATACTGTTTTTGTCTCCGTATCAATTGCCGTAAGCAAGATTATTCTTGCATCCCTCGCAGCCTATGCTTTTGCAAAAATTCCTTTCAAAGGGAAAAATACTGTGTTCTATATCTTCCTTGGAACAATGATGATCCCCATGGAGGTTATTATTATTCCCAACTATATAACACTTAGTACCATAGGATGGCTGGATACTTACTGGGCATTGATAATACCTTTTATAGTGGGTGCTTTTTCAATATTCCTTCTAAGACAGTTTTTCATGCAGATCCCTAAAGATTTGGACGATGCAGCGGTTCTTGACGGATGCAGTAGAATCCGATACCTCTTTACAATAGTTTATCCACTGTCAAAGCCTGCTCTCCTTACTGTAGGGCTTTATGCATTCCTTTCTTCCTGGAACAGTTTTCTTTGGCCGCTGATAGTAACGAATAGTGATAATATGCGGGTAATACAGATTGCCCTAAAAGCTTTGCAGGATTCATGGATGATAGACTGGACATCCCTGACGGCAGCTTCAACCATAGCTACAGTACCTATTATTGTTATATTCTTTTTCGTTCAAAGACAATTCCTGGAGGGAATTGCAATAACAGGCCTAAAAGGATAGCAAACCAAGTTTTGCAATTTCTAAGTCACTCCTTTCTGCCGGAGTCTTCTTTCTTGTAAAAAGAGGAATTCTTCGGCACAAGAACTCTTTTTTTCTTTCTTCGCCCTCTGTTTTTTATAATCAAGCCATCAAGGAACTTTCTTAAGATCTGGTCTCCGCACTCCTTGTAGTTTCTATGCTCCGGGTTCCGGAACAGTGCTCTCAATTCCGAGTGGGACACCTTGAAATCAACATAAGAAAGTATCTCCATGATGTCCTCCTCATGCAGATTCAGT
This sequence comes from Sediminispirochaeta sp., assembly GCA_024763455.1. Lineage (GTDB taxonomy): Bacteria > Spirochaetota > Spirochaetia > B11-G9 > B11-G9 > B11-G9. The sequence goes on from JANTFL010000043.1 coordinate 4,593, forward strand.
GCAATTCTAAGCTTTTTTAAGATATCGTTATTTGTCATGGTTCTATTCTACTATTAGAGGTATACTCTTAAAAGTGGTAAATCAGGATTGATCGATATAATTTAATTCTTTTTGGATTTTTAGCCATTTTTTTCTTTACATTACCGTTATTTTTCTTTATACATACTTAAGGAGCTTTAGTATTGTTAAATTCCAGAGAAAAGTACCACTTCGGTGACAAGATCCATATTGTCAGAGAAAGAAGAGGGGCTACCCTGAAAGAGGTTGCTGCAGCGGCAGGGGTAAGCGAAAGCCTCATTTCCCAAATAGAGCGCAATAAAGTATCCCCTTCAGTGGATACGCTGCTTTCCATTGCCGAAGCACTGGATATTGATCTTGAATATTTATTCAAAGATCATAAAAAAAGCAAAACTTTAACTGTTATCAACTCCGCAGATACAGATATTCTCTCCCTGGACAAAGTGGTGTATAGGCATCTTGCATCCATAACCGGTGAAAAGCAAACCATAGAGACCATGGAGATAGATATTGAACCGGGGGGAGAAAAGGGGAGATTGGAATACGGTCATCCGGGATATGAAATCGGGATAATTATCGAGGGAGCCGGAGAAATAGTATACGGAACAAAGAGTTATCCTCTTACCAGGGGCGACTCTGTATCCTTCTCTTCCGATATTCCCCATATAGTAAAAAATACTGGAAACAAAGCTTTAAAAGCGATCTGGATAATAACACCATCCAGAGTATTTTTGTAAGGAGACAAAAATGGGCAAGACCATAGCCGAAAAAATATTTGATGCACATCATGTGGATACCCCTTCGGGTGATATTCACGTTATTAAGCTTGATGCGGTATTCTGCCATGAGATAACCACACCTGTTGCCATTAATGACCTTGTCAGCAGAGGGAAGGACAGAGTGTTTGATGCCGGAAAAATCAAAGCTGTTATTGACCATGTAACTCCTGCCAAGGATTCAAAAACTGCTGAACAGGGTAAACTGATTAGAGAGTGGACAAGAAGACAGAATATCAAGGACTTTTTTGATATAGGCAGAAACGGAGTTTGCCATGCCCTCTTCCCTGAGAAAGGGTTTGTCCGCCCTGGATACACGGTGATTATGGGGGATTCCCATACCTGTACCCACGGAGCTTTCGGTGCCTTTGCAGCCGGAGTCGGAACAACTGATCTGGAGGTCGGGATCCTGAAGGGCGTTTGTGCTTTTCACTATCCGCAAACTATCAAAATTACGGTAACCGGAGAACTGCAAAAAGGTGTTTATGCAAAAGATGTTATTCTTTCCATTATCGGAAAACTTGGAGTAAATGGAGCAACCAACAAGGTAATAGAGTTTACCGGGCCTGTGGTTGATAGAATGAATATGGAAGAGAGAATGACTCTTTGTAATATGGCTGTAGAAGCCGGCGGGACCAGCGGGATCTGCTACCCGGATATGATAACAGTTGAGTATCTCTGGGATTTTATAAAAGGTGATTATCCCTCTAAAGAGGATGCCCTGAAAGATTTTAAGAAATGGCAGTCTGACAGCGATGCTGTATATGACGAAGAGATAACACATGATGTAAGCGGCTTAAAACCGCTGACAACTGTGGGCTACAAACCCGATCAGCTCAAATCCATCGAGGATATGGGAAATACCAAGGTTGATCAGGTTTACATTGGTAGCTGCACCAACGGAAGGATTGAAGATCTTCGGGCAGCTGCTGAAGTTCTCAAGGGGAAAAAAATCAGTGATGATGTCAGAGGGGTCCTTTCACCTGCTACTCCCGGTGTATATAAACAGGCACTGAAAGAGGGTTTGATTGATATATTTATGGAAGCAGGGTTTTGCGTTACCAATCCAACCTGCGGGGCCTGCCTCGGTATGAGTAACGGCGTCCTTGCTTCCGGTGAAGTCTGTGCATCCACAACAAACAGAAACTTTAACGGAAGGATGGGTAAGGGCGGAATGATCCATCTCATGAGTCCTGCGTGTGCAGCTGCCACAGCACTGACCGGATACATTACATCTGAAGATAAAATACAGTAAGGAGAAGTGTTTTGAAAAATTTTAACGGAGAAATCCTGTTTCTTGACAGGGCGGATATAAATACCGATGAAATCATTCCGGCTAAATACCTGACTGAGATAACCAAAGAGGCACTTAAACCCTACCTTCTTGAGGATCTTAAACTGGAGACCTTTGATCCCAAAAAAGATATTGAAGGGAAAAAGGCCATCCTTACAAAGCAAAACTTCGGGTGCGGTTCTTCCAGAGAGCATGCTCCCTGGGCACTGGAGATGAACGATATCAATGTGGTTATAGCCGTAAACTTTGCCCGTATCTTCAAACAGAACATGTTTAACAACGGAATGCTGGCAGTTGAACTGGACGAAAAAACAATACAGGATCTCTTCAACACCTTTCAGGGGAAAAAGACTGATCTTATAACAAAATTCGAAAAAGGCATTTTTATCTTTGAATCGGAAGATCAAAGGATGGAAGTCCCTTTTACCATAACCGATTTTGACAGAAGCCTGATTACAGCAGGCGGGTGGGTGGAATACGCAGATTTACATTATTAAAAATAAGAACTGAATGGGCGACGGCGGATTTGAACCGCCGACCCCTTGCATGTCGAGCAAGTGCTCTAACCAGCTGAGCTAGCCGCCCTGACTTTTGACTTTATTTAATACTTTGGATAATTCTCTCCAGTACCTTTACACGGTCCAGAGGTTTTACTATGTAATTTTTGGCACCAATCAACAGGGCCTTCTTGACCAGATCCTGCTTCCCCAGGGCGCTTATCATGATAACTTTTGCTGCTTTATCAAATTCAATGATCTTTTCCAAAGCACTGACCCCATCCATCTTGGGCATGGTGATATCCATGGTTACAACATCTATATTCGGATAAAGCTCTTTATACTTCTCTAATCCCTGAAGGCCGTCTGATGCGGTATCGACTACTTCAAAACCTTCCGAAGTAAGAATCTGGCTTATCTGTTTCGTAACAAACATCGAATCGTCAACCACAAGAACTCTGTAAGGCGATCCGTCCTCTTTAACTCCCTCAGGTTTTCTCTCGTTAATACTGGGAAAATCCATTTTGGTCTTCATCTACTATCCTCCTAAACTCTTTCACGAACAGCAACGTTAATTTCTACTTTACCATAGCTCAATTCCATGGGAACTATTAATGCTTCTACTTCACTATCAGTAACTTCCATGTTCTCACCGGTAAATATGGCCGGCGGGGTAAGATCAAAGGTAAAACCAAGTTCGTGAAGTTTCGTCACTGCCTGGGCAGTTATCATGTTGGCAAGTTCTGTTATGGTAGCCTTTGCAAGATCGTCCATCTTTTCAAGCTTCTCACCATTCATATCTGATGCAATTGCAAGGGCAGTATCCATACTCATATCGAAGAGGACCCTCCCCTCAACATTTCCCGCAAGTCCGACAAGAGCAGCAACTCCCATAACCGGCTGGGTTGAAGATTTAAGGTATAATTCCCCTCTTTTTACCTCTGAGGTTAAAACTTCCTTCAGAACATTGAATGCTGCTTCAACAAAAGGATTGATATACTCTACTCTCATCTAATTACTCCTTAAACTTTCAAACAATTTATTATTCATGGATATATCCTGTGATATATTGATTGCCGATATATTTAAACCTGCCGGAATCTATTCTTTCATTATTGCCAATTATCAGGAGTCCGCCCGGTCTTAGTTTGTCCTCAAATTCTTTAACCAGACGTGCCTGGTCATTCGCATTAAGGAATGAAAGCAAATCTCTGGCAATAATGATATCCACTTCCATAAACGGATTCGGATGCATGGCATCATGATATTCAAACAGGATTACATCCTTCAGAATCTGATTAAACTGCAGGCCGGTTGTGCTTTCTGTGGTATATTTTACCAGGATTTCAGGTACACTCTCCCGCTTAAATACCAGGTTTGGAGCATTTGAAATACTTAAAAGATCATTATCACTCGCCCATATCTTAATGCTTGCACCAGTATACTTCTTAAACAGGACTGCTGCTGCTGAGTAGGGTTCATATCCGTTTCCGCAGCCGGGGTTCCATACAGAAACTGTATTCTTGCCGAAATCAGGAAGAATCTTTTCGAAAGATGTCAGCATCGTATCATCCCAAAATCTTCCGGTTGCAAGAGAAAAGAAACCTGATAGAAACAGTTCCGCATCCGACTCTGACTTTAACTGAAGTTCTTCGGTTTTGTTTCCCTTCAGTTTAGTCCATTCAGCAAACCGGCGGTCAAACCACTCTCTATTAATATCGGAAACGGTAAATTTTTTGAACGTCTTCAGATTTTCTATAATAAAACTATAATCAAGATTCCCTGACTCCCCGGCTGTTGGAGCTGTTCTGCCGAACGGAGATTTAGTACCAAAAGCCGGAACGTTCTCCTGTGGAGGAGGAATCATTTCAAATTCTTCGTCCTGCCCAAAGATCTTCTCCACATCCAGGATCACATACAAACGTTCATCATGTTCTACAACTCCCTGGATAAACTTGATATTGATATCCCCGAAGATTGGATGCGGAGGCTGAATAGAAGCAGAGTTTATTCCAACCACCTTATCTATGGAATCGACAAGTACGCCCAACTGGTAATCATCCAGCCTCAGGATAATCAGGTTCTCAAGACTCTTATCAGCAACTTCCGTAGCAGGAAGATTGAACATAATTCTTAGATCAATTATTGAGATTATATCTCCCCGTAGATTATAAACACCTTTAACAAAGGGCAGAGAATTGGGAACAAAGGTAAATTTATTCGCATTGGAGATTTCCTTAACTTTCATTATATCAACGCTGTAATCTTTGCCTGCAAGAGAAAACGTCACCATCTTGAAGTCAACAATATTCTTTACTTCTTTTTCTGCGGTGTTGATTACTTCGTTTACACTGCTCATTTTATCCACAACCTGCCCTTCTAAACAATTGAGGCAGATAAATGCTGCCTGTGTTCTCTTTCTTTCTTCAGTCCCAGCTCAAGAAGCTGACTGACATCTATGATAAGAGCCACCATTCCATCTCCAAGGATTGTTGCCCCGGCAATTCCCGGAGAATTTGTAAACTTGTCCATAAGTGGTTTGATGACAACATCCTCCTCACCGATCAGGGAGTCAACCATAAGCCCCATTTTTTTATCACCGCTGCCGACAACAACTACAAAATGGTACTCTCCGTCCTCATCTTTTTTTATATTAAAAAGCCTGTTCAGTCTGATAAGCGAAACGACATCTTCCCGTACATTGAAGACCTCATAATTATCAATCATTCTGATATCGGACTGTTTAATTCTATGACTGTCAATAACAGAGGTTATTGGTATTGCGTAAATCTCCGTACCAACCCTCACAAGCAGTCCCTGTATGATAGCCAGAGTCAACGGTATTTTTATGGTAAGCTTTGTCCCCTTCCCTTTCTCGGACCATACACTTACATTCCCGTTGAGTTTCTCTATCTGCTTTCTGACAACGTCCAGCCCTACACCCCGGCCTGATATATCCGTTATCTCCTTTGCAGTAGAGAACCCGGGTTCAAAGATAAGATTAAAGGCTTCGACATCCGAAAGTATCTTACTGGGATGGATTACCCCTCTTTCGACTGCCTTATCATAAACAGACTTTACATCGATCCCTTTCCCGTCATCCTCAATATCAATAACAATCATGTTGCCTTCGTTGCTTGCTTTTAGTAATACCTGTCCTTCTGCCGGTTTACCTGCCGCTTTTCTTTCTGCAGGGGATTCAATACCATGATCAACTGAGTTACGGACACAATGGATAAGCGGGTCCAAAAGATCTTCTATAACGGACTTGTCCAGCTCCGTTTCCTCACCTTCAATTACAAGTTTGATCTTCTTATTCAGCATTTTTGAAGCATCCCGTACCAAACGGGGAAACCGGGAAAAAATTTGGCTAATCGGAACCATACGGATCTCCATAACCCCTTCCTGCAGTTCCCCTGTCGTCCGGGCAAGGCTCTGAGAAGTGCTGTGCAGTTTTACAATTGTATTTTTAAAGTCACTTTCAAAATCGTTCCACATGGTAAATACGGAACCAAATTCATCGAAAAATTCGGTTTTGATCTCCTTTAGAGATTCTCCGTTATGCATCTTTTCCAGATATCCGGGAAAGGAGCTGAACAGTTTTCTCAACAGTTCGTTCTGCCCCTTTAAGGTATCAGAAAAATCCCTCTGCACATCCGAAAACCTGGTGCCTATCTGGTTAAAGGTAGCTTTTGTTATGACTGTCTCACTTACCAAATTCAGAAGGTTGTCTATTCTTTTGGAATCAACCCTGAGAACTGAACTTCCCTTCTTGCTTTTCTTTAAATCTGTTGTTTTCGTTCTGGTACCGACTTCCTCAGCTGTAGGAGGTTCCGGTACAGGTTTTTCTTCAGCTTTTTCAGGCTGCGTTTTTTCTTCTACATCTGATGCAGATACCGGAGGAGCAGACCCTGGAGATTCAAGCTGATTTATCACTACGCCGGTAACCGCACCGGGAATATCAACTGCTTTTTGTAGTGTTTCGGCGCTTTCAGAGGCAGCAACATAGTAAAAAACATCAGGGAAGAAAATATCGTCATAAAGTTTATCAAAATCAGGAACAGTTTTAAGAACCATCCCGATACCCTTGAGAGCAGCAAAAACCTGAATTGCACCGACGGTATTCATGGGATGATCTTCGTTGAATGACACTTTTAGTTCGTATACAGATTCTCCCTCTTCAGCAGACTCCATCAATTCTAGAATATCATATTCAGTTAAAGACCCCGGCACCTCAGGGACCTCAGGTCCGCTTCCTTCACTCTCCGGTTCACTTTTTACCTCAGGGCTCTTTTCCTCCGGGGCAGGAGCATCTTTACGTTCCAGAATCCGGCTCAGACCATCTTTTATTGCTGAAATATCCTCTTCGTATATTCCGCCGGAAGAGCGTGCTTCCAGCATAGCTTTTATCACATCAATTGAACCGAGTAGGACATCGATTACTGCTTCGTCTATACTGACATTTCCGCTTCTGATCTCATCAAGGACATCCTCAACCAGATGGGTAAAGGAAGCAAGCTCATTCATCTGTACAGTTGCTGCAGCTCCCTTCAGGGTGTGGGCAGCACGGAAGATCTCATCCACCGCATCGGAGTTGCCTGGATCATTTTCCAGGACAAGTATATTTTGTTCAAGACCTTCTACCTGCAGTTCAGCCTCAACGTAGAAATCCTTCAACAATTCTTCATTATTAGGGTCTAAATAATCACTCATACGGCATTAATCTTTATACATCGCAATACTTAAGTCAAGTATATTTTTAAAAAGATAGTGAGCTTTTTGTCATATTTTTCCGTTAAATACAATATACGGGAATCTACTTTGTTTTTTACGGATTTCGGTATACACTTGTTATCAGGGAGCATAGTGATGAAGAAAACAATACTTGTCTTAATACTCTTTTCCGCGGCGCTGAATATTTTTTCTGCTGATTTGAGTGTTCCGGAAATGGAAATTATTACCAGAGCAGATTTTTCAGAGTCTCTGCCCGTAATAACCAGCAGGGGTAAGGTTATTCTGGACCTCAAAGGAGGCTACAAACTGGGGGGAAAGCTCTCTCTCGGCTTCGACAGCAATGATCTAAGTTATTCCACAGAAACAGCTTCAAATAATTCCTCAACTGTAGGCGATCTGGCTTCGTATATTGACAACCAGACATTTCTCTCCTTCCAATCAGCACAAATCATCTTGAGAAATATATTTACTGAGACAACTTCTTTGACATACTTTATCGGTAAAGCAGATACATTCTGCTCTGGAGATGACTTCCCCCGCATCTTTGGTACATACCCGATAGCTACTCGATACCGGGGATATCTGTACTTCCCTGGAAATGAGTTTGACGGCCTCTATACAGCAAAAGGCACCGGGATAAAGCTGACATCCTCCTGGGGGGACGGCAACTACCTTGCATCTGCATATCTCTACAAAGACGGCTATCTTACAAATGTTTTTTCTTCAGATTTCAGGGTACTGTTTAACTTTCCAAATTTAAAACTTGAAACCTTTGCAGGCGCTACCTTCCCGACCGGCACCTACGGGCTCTACAGGGGAGGGTTCCTGCTGAACTACCGGGCAGGAGAGACTGGTGAGTTTATGGCACAGATAGGCGTCCCAGTCTGGGAACCGGATAAAGCATTTGATATAGACCGGCTGTTCTTTCTCTTTGAACCCAGGATAAATTTTAACCCGGTTTCGATTATCCTTACACTTTTTTGGCAGCCGGGCTACTATGAGCAGGAGCAGCTTGCAACCACAGGGTCCTCCAATGTTCATCTCAATTTTATGATAGGAGATCTTGAAAAGTCTCCCCTTTCAGGAGGAATAGAGAGCAGTGTGACGTTTGATCTTGCCAATATTTCAAATCAATTCACCTATGTGATGACACCGTACATAAGCGCCATTACATCCGGAGTTCTCTGGAACTTTATGATAAACATTAACCTTTTTCCCTTCACTCCTGCAGACATGTTCGAGGGAGTAATTGGAATTAAAGCGGAGTTTTAACTATGAAAAAACCATTAATTGTACTGCTGCTGCTACTGGCAGCAATGTCCATGCTTTCTGCTCTAGAATTAACCTCCAGTGTAACTGCTGGAAATCTTGTGTTTGACAAGAATGCAACATCCACAGTATCTGCTTTTTCCGGCACAAATTTTGCGTATGGGGGGAATCTCTACGGTGAAGACAAAATTTCTGACAGTATTGTCTTGAAAGCCGGTTTATTCTACGATCCTGTCCTGCGGTACACAGTCAATACTCTTTTTGAATACCAGCACAGTTTTTTTAAACTGGGGGTAGGCCCCTTTACCGGTATATTCAATACCCCCGGCACTATATTAAAATCAGGACTAAGCACCTCTGTCCGCGTTGAAATTCCAGGCATCATTTTCGCTTCCCTCACGGCAGACAGCTCTATTGGTGCCAGATTTGTAAAAACGGGTGACTACATTCAGGAAAAGAACGTTCTCACCGTAGGATACTATATTCCAAATGCCCTTTGTTCGGTAAGTATGGAGACTAAATCTTTTGTAACCAAACAGGGCAGTGCGCTGGAGATCGACGACAGCTTTACCGAATATGCATTCAAAGTCGATGTATTCCAAAAGAATATTGCATTTAAAACCTTACTTTCTTTTGCGTATCAGAGTTTAAGTAGAACATATTTGAATACTTCTTCCGGAACCAGTACTTCAAATACTATTAATTCCCTGGTTTTCGGAACAGATTTTTCTATTCCCCTTTCGAACAGTATATCCCTGCTGCTGAACCTGGACAGCAATATATATTCTTTCGGTTATGAGGATTCAGCACCGTTAACAATGCCTGATTCCGGTATAGGACTGTACCTGTTCAGAGCAACCACAGGAGTTACAATTAACCTGAACTAAGGGATATCAAAGTTTTAAGCGTTCTATGGCTATGTTAGTACCTAAAAAAACCGTCAGGCGGCAAGCCTGACGGTTAATAAATCTTTCAGAAGATATTATTCTGTTTTATCTGATGATTGATCCAGTTTTCTCTGTTCCAGAGCCCTCAGTACCTGGACTTCTCCAAGTTTTTTCCACTCTGCATTTCTTCTGGAGGATTCACGGGCATCAAGAATGCCCCAAAGAGCTTCGTTATCTATATCATCAACTCCTGGAAGAATAGCAAGATCATAGGTAAGTTTTACATCTTTGATATATGTTATTACATCACCGCCATCCTGCGCAGCGTCCTTGTAGATAACAAACCCAATAAGTTTCCTCATGGGAGTAGTTCTTGGGTAGAGAGGGTATTTTTTAAGCTCCCTGTTTCTTACTTCACTGATGTAAGAAGGATTCACCCATCCGAGAGTTCTCCAGCCTCTGAATTCCAGATAGTCCAGAAATACATTCCTTTCCTCGCCGTTCTGGTCTTTAAGAATAATCCCAAGACCATTTTTAAAGTTACTGCCGTATACATTTACTGCAATACTCTTAATAGCTCCAACGTTCTTTACGACACCGAAACCGTCAAATTTACTTCCGTTTTTGTCAGTTTCGTCTTCCGTCCCGTCATCCTTCGTTTTTCTCATGTATGCGGGAATCTCAAAAGGCGGTTTTACTAATGCGTAAGCGTTGAAAGGCTCCTCAGGAAAATGAATCCTTATACCCATAACAGTTTCGCCGGCAAATTTCTGTGCATTTTCATTTACCTTTGCTTCTTTGGTATAAGAAAGTTTCTGATTCATTACAGTTCTTGCTGAAGAGTTCAGAACCACGTCCCACTTCTCTATTGCAAGAGAAGCTTTCATTAATTTTTTTTCTTCGTCGGTATAACCCACACCTGCCTTGCCGGAAAAATCCACCACTGTGGCTTTGTTATTTCCGTCCTCCATATCTGCAGTCAGTGTATTAAAATCTACCAGAACAGTTTCTACTGCAAACAGTGAAAAACTCATTGCAAATAACATAATACCCAGAAGAATTCCGAATCGTTTCATCCAGTGCTCCTTTTAATCAAATTACCATTCACTTACTAAAATTATACGTAACCTTTTCTTTTTGTCAACGATTTTTCTTTTTTTTTACCTCTCCAGAGCAAATTCCTTGAATTTAGAACGGATCAACTCTCCAACCTGAGTACTTCACCATCCACAGAGATAATAATTTTCGTAATATGGGGGAAATTATAGCTGACATTCTTTTTTATCCCCGAAGCTATCTCCAGATAGTTTAGCGATGTTTTCCCTGCGGATATAACAAAATCAGGGGAAAAATCCAGATACACCGTATCCTTATCTCTAAGCATAACCGTATACAACCGGGTGTTCTGGGGAATCAGGAAGTTATGATCTATATCGAATGGACCAAGAATAAGCTCTTCCACCAGCTGTCCGATCTTCTGTTCTTCCCCCTTTACATCCGGAAGCCTTCTGGTTTCTCCCCGCAATCCGCCCCTTCTGTCGGGGAAAAAGAATGTTCTGGTGATATGTACATTATCTATAATAAAATATGCTGAGACTGAAACAGCCAGTGACAGCACAAGTGCTGCGCCAAGAACCAGGGTCAGTCTGCTAAGATTTTTAAACATCAGTTACTCCGGTATCGTTATATCAAAGTGATCCACAAAATTGCTTACCCCATTATAGATCCCTTCGCTTATCTTCTTCAAGTATTCACCCTTCCTCATTATCAGAGCTTCTTCCCTGTTTGTCACAAATCCCAGCTCGATAAGGACCGCCGGCATCTTGGCATTCCGTACAACAAACCACGATTCCTCTTTTAACCCTCTGTCGGGGATAACATTTCCAACTGTCTTTTCCAATCCAGATTGAATCTGCTTTGCAAGCAGTATGCTTTCAACGGTAAACTCTTCCTCGAGCATGGAATTCAGAATAGGAGCTACATCATGAAGATCTTTATCCAGGGAATCTGCGTCGATAAGCTCCCGCCGGTAATCTGTAGGCAGATACCATATCTCAAATCCCTTAGAGTGCGAATTCAAAGAAGCATTAGCGTGTATGGAGACAAATATCATTGCTTCATTTTCCTTGAGTTTAACTCTATTGGCTATCTCGGTTCTTCCTTCCAGAGTTATGTATTTGTCACTGTCCCTGGTCATTATAATCTCTTTTTCCGGATACTTTGTCTTTAATTGTCTAAACACATCTTTTGCCACATCAAGAACGAGATCCTTCTCCTTAAGGACTATCTTTTCACCGTTAACCACGTGTCTACCGATTGCACCGGGATCTTTACCTCCGTGTCCGGGATCAATGATAATAGCTTTTACAACCATGGAACCGGGTGCCGGGGGCTTGTCCTTGAATAGATCACGAATGGCATCTGCGCCGTTTTGGGAAATATAAACAGCTCCGTTTTTACTTCTGAAAACCTCTACTGACTCCATCTTTTTTGTATAATTTATCAGGATAAAGGGAACCCCTACTTTAAAACGGACAACTTCTCCTCTTTTGAATAATTCACCGGTTTCCATCCCGGGATTCCAACTGAACGTTGCACCTGTAGAAACGGAAAGATCATAGATTGAAACTCCCGATTTTTCGGCATAGATAAATTGAGAAATCAATAAAAGAATGAGTACAGTTGAAACTGTTCTCAGTTTTCCCATTTTTTAAACAAGTCCTCTGCTTTCCCGCCGTTTTCAACAAAACTTCTTATGGTGTCGATAACCCAGACTCCGCCCTGCACTCCGCCCCTCAAGAAGGCTTTATAAAACACTTTACCAGGGAGGATTCCCTTCCGCTCGTTCTCTCCTGAAAAGGTTCTGCACCCCGTTATTGCTACAACATCATTAAAAGCACGCTTCAAATCTTTTCCATGCCACTCAGATTCCTCTTCGCCCTCCATATCAGGCAAAAGGGGTATCCATACAGCTCCTTTACTCCCCTTTCCCGGGGGAAGAGACGCTAAAAAGGATATATTTACACTTCTTTGAAGGGAGAAGGCTGCCGGCACCCAAGGCTCCGAGTTATTAAACAGGAACTCCTCCGTCAATTTCTCTCCCGGCTTCAGACGGATAAAAACTCTCCGGCATCCTTCCTCTGCCATAAATACAGCATCCTCCCGCTTCTCGGATACCGCAATACAATTACCGCATTTTTCCACGTTATTTGTAGGAAAAGATACCCTGCTCCCCTTTTGAACTCTGAGAAAAAGATGTTTCACTCCCTCAAGAGTGAAAGAAGCTTCCTTCCCGGTAATCTCTTCGACTATTCCCGGAATTGAGATCACCGCACGCTCCGCAGAGGTTTTATCTTCGGTAGGAGTCAGGTCTTCCGGGGGCAGTCCAAGAGCAATCCGTATTGCACTTCTGGTAACTTCAACACCGCTGGAATAGGGATACGTCCATCCGGACATATACCCACCGGAAAGGCGGGCCGCAATCTCTCCAACATACGCCCTCCCCCGGTTCCACTTGATATCTCCCTTTGCAGCTCCGTTCGTTATCCCCAAAGCTTGTATTCCCTGTTTAAAAACTTCAACAACCTCTTCCATAATAAATGGATCCGCTGAGGCGGGGATGGTATGTCCCATCTCTACAAAATAGGGAGGGAAAAAAATATGCCGGTCTGCAATTCCGCAGATGTGTATTTCATCATCGTAGATAAGAGCATCAAGGCTGTACTCAGGCCCTTCAAGATACTCCTCAATAATCACACTGCCGCATCTCGAATAGGTGACCGCTGAAACAACCGCTTCTTTCAATTCAGAGCAGGTATCAATCCTTCTTATCCCTCTGCCCCCCATGTTATCAACCGGCTTTACCACCAGAGGGAATTCAAGACCTTCAGTCAAAACAGACTCTTCACAGGTATCTATAACTGCTGGAGAATCAAGCAGCAGATACCGGGGCACTGCAATACCTGCATCGTGAAGAACCTGCCGCATAACACTTTTATTGCTGGCATTTATAGCAGCGGCAACCGGAATCCCGGGTAGTCCTGCAGCATCTGCAACACGGGCAACCGTTTCAGAGAAATCCGTTCCGGCGGTAAAAACCCCGTCCAGGGAACCTTTGGTTTTATACTTCAGTGCTGTTTCGATCATTCCCCGTTGATCCTTTAGATCCACATTTTCGAAAAAATCGGCTATCTTTCTGCCCGGAACATCCGGATTGCCATCAGCTACAATCACCGTAAGCCCCATACCTTTGGCAAGATTAATTGCAGGGACCTGCATTGTGCCGCCTCCGAGAATCATTATGGTTTTATGAGTCATTTAAAAATGCTCCTTGTTTTTACCGCATACACTTCAAAGGTATCTCCCAGTTTCAATACTTTGCTTATTTTATTCACAATATTCCGTTTGACGCCCCTTTCCGCTTGTAATACCCCGCCGAATCGTTCGGGATGATGTCCAGTTGAACGGATTTTCAGAACTTTAAAGCCGTACATACTCAGCACTTTCTTAGCTGATACCGGGTTCCACACGGTGTAGTGGTCTTCCGGACTGTTCGAAAAGAACACTTCCCGTCTGCTTTTTCCTGTTATACCAGAACTGTTTGGTGTAGAAAAGGCAAAAAGTCCCCCATCCCTGACTATTTTATTTA
>JANTFL010000044.1 GCA_024763455.1 Sediminispirochaeta sp.
AAGGACGTTTTCCGCTTACTGACCTTGTTTACCAGCATTAGATGGGGTTCGTTTTCTTTTACCAATCGCTTGTTCGGAGTAGTTTTCACTTTTAGAATCCCTGATGAATACAATGTTTTGTCCATAATGTATTTTACATATCGACAATTTCCTATCTTCATATTACTATAAATTGATCAATAGTTTTACCCGGGAGAATGAATGCCGAACCAAAAAACAAGGTTTATTTTTTTTGCAGCCCTGACGGGGGTGTTTATCCTTCTTATACTGCTCAGATACATTGAAATAATGATCGTCTCTCCTTCTGTTCAGCCTGTATACAGTCCTCAAAAGAGTGTTATAGAGAGAGGACCGATACTTGACAGGAACGGCAGAATCCTGGCAATACAAACACGGCTTAATTCTGTAACCGCCTGGATCCCATCCATAAAAGACAAGGAGAAAACTGCCAGGGTTTTATCCGAAGAACTTGATATCAACAAATCGGATATTCTTGAGAGCTTTAATAAACGTTCAGGATTTTTGTACATTAAGCGTAAGATAACACCCACAGAGAGTAAACGCATTCAAAAACTGATTAATAATGGAGATTTACCGGGTATTGCGCTAGAGCCTGAATACGGGAGAAATTATCCGGAAAGGCAGCTTACAGCACATCTCACCGGGTTCACAGGAATTGATAACATCGGCCTGGATGGTATCGAACTAACGTATAATGATATTCTGTCCCCGCAACCGGAAGCTGATCAGGAAACAACATACGGGAATCAAATCTTTCTGACTATTGATCTTACCATGCAGTATATGGCTGAAAAAGCGGCCAGAGAGGCCTACAAAAAATACAATGCCGATGATGTAATGATTCTGATTATGGATGCAAAAACAGGAGAGTTTCTCGCCTATACATCAATTCCCGAGTTCGACCCGAATACGTTTTCCACTGCACCGAAAAGCAGTAAAGAGAACAAACCGGTAACCTATGCGTATGAGCCCGGATCAGTTTTCAAGATTTTCTCTCTTGCTTCAATGATGGAATTGGGCGGGATTACTCAAAACAGTCATTTTTACTGTAATGGCAAATATGAAAAAGAGTTTCCGGATGAAACTGTTGTAATTAACTGTCTTGGAGTCCACGGAGATGTAACTCCCCAGACTATTATCCAGTATTCCTGCAATTCCGGTGCTGCCTATGCATCTGATACCGTGTCAGTTCTTGATTTCTATTTGAAACTTAGGGACTTCGGGTTCGGATCAAGAACAGGACTCCCTCTGCCGGGAGAAACTATCGGTATTCTAAAAAAACCTGAAAGCTGGTCAGGAAGGACGAAACCCACTATAGCTATTGGCCAGGAAATTTCTGTGTCTGCAGTACAAATGATTACCGCTGCTACAGCTCTAAGCAACGGAGGAACGCTGCTCAAACCCCACATTATAAAGAAAATTGTTTCTCCGGAGGGCAAACTGATACGAGAAGTTGTCCGGACACCGGTGAGAAACGTGATCGGTGATTCTGTTGCACAGGCAATTCTCGAAGATATGGAAACTGCAACATTGCCTACAGGGACTGCCCGGAGACTTAACATTGAAGGATTGAGAATTTCAGCAAAAACAGGAACTGCTCAAAGAATAGATCCTGAAACAGGACGATACTCAAAGAACGCATTTGTTGCCTCTACCATGGCTATCCTGCCTACCGATGATCCAAGAATAATTATTTATGCTGTCATAGATAACCCAAAAGGACCTGAGTTCTATGGGGGAAGAATTGTAGCTCCTTTGGTGAAAGAGCTTGTAGAGGAGATCATACCGATTCTGGGAATTAGAAAAACGACAGACAACGTTGTTGAACATTCCGGAAAAGTAACACTATCCCTGCCCGGGCATATTGAACCAGGGTCTTCACTCCCGGACTTGACCGGACTCTCGAAAAGGGAACTTCTTCCCCTCTTTTCCATAAAGGGGATTTCAGTAGAAATGGAGGGAGAAGGATGGGTTGTTTCCCAGACCCCTTCTCCGGGAACACTCCTCAAAGAAGGAACGGTAGTACACCTCAAGCTAAAATGAACTATTTAAAACTGAATCTGGCAGCATTAGAAAAAAACATTCCGGAGCTTTATAAAAGTGTTCTCCCCTCGCTTGATGACACGTCGGTACTTGAAGCAAAAGAAACCCCCTCTGGCGCTTTGACAGCGCTTTACAGAGGGAAACTTCTCCATTCTGCCTATGATCCGGTAAAAGAGGCTGAAAAGACTATCCAGCG
Organism: Sediminispirochaeta sp.; assembly: GCA_024763455.1. Classification (GTDB taxonomy): domain Bacteria; phylum Spirochaetota; class Spirochaetia; order B11-G9; family B11-G9; genus B11-G9. The sequence goes on from JANTFL010000044.1 coordinate 2,261, forward strand.
AACTTTAGATTCTCATTCTTCCGTTTGTATAATCGAAGGATTTGGCCTGGGATATTATGTATCAGCAGCTTTAGCTCATACTGACGACACCCTCGTCATTATAATTGATAACTCCATAGAACGGTTTCTTTCAGCTTGTAAATTCCGGGATTTACGGGACATATTTCTTTCAGAAAGAGTGATCTTCCTTATTGGAAGTGGAGAGGATACTGTATCCAGTGTGCTCCGGGCAACACCTCCAGGTGATATCGACATCGTCAGAAATAGAAACCTTGTAAATTGTGAAGAAGAATACTTCACTGCTGTAGAGAACAATATAAAGCGGTATAGAGACCGCCAGAAGGTGAATGCGGCTACACTGAATAAATTTGCCCATATCTGGATAAGAAACCTGATCAACAATATAAAGGTGCTCCCTGAAGCAGGCAGCATCAAATCTCTGGAGGGAATCTTTGGAACATTACCTGTTCTCCTTCTCGCAGCAGGTCCATCTTTATCTGATCTGCTCCCTTTTATAAAGCTTCTTCAACACCGTTTTGTCATCGTTGCAGTAGATACCGTCATGAGGGCATTGGATGAAGCGGGGATTACTCCCGATTTTCTCGTAGTCATCGACCCTCAATACTGGAACGCACGTCATCTTGACAGGGTTGATTTAAGTAAAACCATTCTTATTTCAGAATCATCCACCCATCCGGCGGTGTTTAGAAAGGGACACAAAAGGCTCTTTTTTGCTGCCTCCCTTTTTCCATTGGGACAGTTTATGGACAGTTTTACCGGGGGGAGGAGGCAGCTCGGTGCAGGAGGTTCGGTATCAACTTCTGCCTGGGATCTTGCACACATCTTGACCAAAGGACCGGTATACTGCTGCGGGTTGGATTTAGGGTATCCGAACCGGGAAACCCATTATAGAGGAAGCTTCTTTGAAGAAAGATCACATCAGCTATCGGAAAGATTTTCTCCGGCAGAAACAGCAGCATTCCATGCTTTAACAGGAGCTCATCCTTTCTCCATTGAAAATAACTCTGGCGGTAAAACCCTTACCGACAGCAGACTCATTATTTATAAACAATGGTTCGAAGAGAGACTGAAGCAGTCCCCTGGAAGGAAAACTTTTTCCCTTTCCCAGAAGGGGATCAGAATCAATGGATTTGACTTTATTGATGCTGAAAAACTGCTTGAATTCCCTGTCATACGGGATCTGATAGACAGTATACTAAACACCATAAGCCCTATCCCGGAAGATATACAGACACCCCTGAATAGGAAACTCATGGAGGGTGTACAAATCCTTACACAAGAACTTAATGAGCTGTCCCTCACGACAAAAAACAACATAGATATAATTGAAAGGTATAATAAAGGCAGCAAAGGCTTAACGCTGAGCAGTGTCATTTCTACCCTTGATAGAAATGACAACCGGATTGTCAAGCTGCAGAGTAAAAATATCACCGGTTTTTTAATCCAGTCTATCCTTCGGGAATCGTTAACGGAAAGCAACAGAGACAACTCCCTGGAAATATCAAAAACCCTTTACCGTAAGATAAAAGAGGCTGCAGAGTACCATCTTAATTTAATCAATATGTACACAGAAAACCGTTAAGTCTCAACGGAAATAACCGATCTTATATAGTGTAAAGGCTGATGATATTGGTCTTGAAGAATATATTTTTAACGGTGTGCGTAAACGTCCAGGCACACCGTTTTTTTTATCCTGCAACGATTGCCGGGTTCAAATACAGGTATTCCGCACTCTTTTTTCCATACAATACCCGGTATAAATATTGATTATCCTCGATTACAAGAGTAAGGTCCTGTTCGGAAAGGTACTTTTCAAAAAGGATCTCATCAAACAGGAAAATTCCACTCTTCCCCAGATAACTTAAAAACAGCCCCTTGCTTTCAGAAGGTTTTCTGTCAGTGGCAAGAAACCTTCCGCTGGTAGAAAAAACGGGCAGATTCTTATATAGAAGTGCTCCTTCGGAATCGGAAGAGTAGTCTTCCTGCTGTATATCAATGAGTTTCTTTATATTCTTTTTCGGAACTGCAATAAGCTGAGTACCGCTGCGCACCAGCTGAAACGCAGTGAGGGCGAATCCTCCGGGAATAATCAGGGTGAACCGGCTCCCCTCAAATAGGGTACTGTTTAAAAGCAGTTTCCCTCCCTGGAGTTCTCCTATCTTATGGGCAACAATATCAAGCCCTATCCCCCTGCCTGAGATCCTTCCGGCTTTTTCTTTTGTAGAATTTCCATTCCTGGTAAGAACCTTCAGCAGATCTTCGTCCTTTGTCAGGTCAATCTCCCCATTAGTCAGCCGGGAAGCTACCAACTCACGGTCTATTCCTCCCCCGTCGTCTTCAACTGCTATCTTGAGAACATCATCCTCCTGCTCTACCTTAATCAGAATCTTGCCAGTTGGAGGCTTTCCGTTCTTATTCCTCTCCTCAGGAAGTTCAATCCCATGATCAACTGCATTTCGAAGCAGGTGGATGACAATCTCTGATATTATATCCCCTGCTTTTCTGGAAATATTCACATCAGCCCCTTCTATCCTGAGTTCAGCTTTCTTATGCAGTTCATCAGCAAGATCCTTTACATACCGTTCAAAATAGGAAAAAGACTCTTTCAGTGAAACCATCTCTACAGCTTTAATGACACTTTCCATCTCTTCGGAATATGTTTTTATCCTTTCCAAAATGCTTTTAAGGTTTCTGCCTCTGTCTATTTTATCAAGATTCTTGAGAACCCGGTAAACGTCTATCTTTATCTCATCTATATAGTTTGAGATTTGATCAAGTTTTTCCGATTCAACCTTCACACTATTGTTCTTTCTTTTTCTTACAATCTCCCAGGAAGAATCCTTAAGAAACATATCATAGGAAAGAGCTGCAAGTTTAATACTGGTAACCTGGTCTACATTTACTGCCCGGTAGATTTCCTTTTCGGAGACTTTGGAAGTAAAGAATATACTCATCCGCTCATAGAGTGCTTCATTCTCCTCACCGAACACCGGTATTGTGCGCACAACGTTAACCAGCATTTCCAGATTACTGATTACGAGAAAAGCCTTTGCATACTTCATGGGGAATTTCTTATCAATCTCAAAGGTTAACCGATAGAATTTCTCGTCCCTGTTACGGGCCTCTTTTAAAAGGGTTTTTTCAAAGGCAGTCAATGTCGGTATTCCGGTTATTTCTGTTATTGAAGGCTTCCGTACTTTTTTATCGCTCCCCGGTTCATCTTTTGAATGTGTAGTTTCAGCAGTACTCTGATCTAAAACAGTTTCATGGTAATAATCAATAATCTCGTTCACCCTGTCGATTGAGAATTTAAGCTTATCCAGATCTGGTTTTACGACAATTGCTCCCGGTTTACGGTACTTTTCAAGAATACTTTCCATTGAATGAGATATTTTAAGGACCTCTTCCTCTTTCAGGAATGCCGCTTCCGATTTTAACGAATGTGCGTTTCTGAAAGCCTGGGTAATCAGTTCATTATTGCCGGGATTTTTTTTCAATTCATCGATGATGTGGACCATGTTATCAATAAAATTCCTGCTGTCACTTACAAAAGTTTTAAACAGTTTTTTTTCACTCATAGTTAATTTTCCTTTCCTGAAGACAGTGAGATTATCAGCTCAACCTCACCTATTGATATTCCGGTTTTTGATGCAATAATTCCTGACGAAAATCCGTTCCGGTGCAGTGCGAGCACCTGCTCTTTCTTACTGATTTTCTGTTCACTCCGAACGTGTTCTATTTCCTTTACAGAAGATTTTTTAAGATCGTTGTACCGGGGCATTTCAACTGAGTTTTTATCCCCTTCTCTTTTTAAAAGGGTTATACGTTTATCTGCTCCTTCAAGCAGCTGATTAAGCTGTTTTACCTTATCCTCAATAATACTGACATTTCTGTCTGTGATTTGATTAATCTCGACTATCAGAGCTTCAATATCCTCGCGTATTTCATCCAGAATACCCGCTGCACCGGTTGAATTTCTCATCTGCCGCTTCAAGCTAAGATAGATGATCAACACTACTATTGCATTTATTCCAACAGCAAGGAAAAAAAGTGACAACTTCATATTAACCTGAGATATCTATATTCTTGCCCAAGGCAGGATCAGAAAAATACTGTTTCTTCATTTTCTTATTTTTTTCTTCCTTTTCCTTTTCTTCCTCTTCTTCCTTTCCTCTGGCTGTCCCCCCTTCCCGGGACTCGGAATCTTTGATCTTTTGATTCTCGGCATCAGTGCTTTTCGTAGTATTGACACTTTCATCCTTATGCTGAGTTTCTTTTACCAGTTCGCTGCCCTTAACCGCCTGCTGTAGCACCGCACCCTCTTTCAGGACCGACTGCTCCTTACCGACCTGATTCAAATGAGCAAAAAGGGTCTGTAAGTCAATTGGTTGTATTGGCATCTCTATTTTTGAGAGTAATCCTCCTCTAAATCCTGGTATTTTGTTACTTTAATTAATCGGTCTTCATTGATAAAAGTAACAGCTTTGTATTCGCTTTTTATTTCAAGATATGCGTCTTTTATTGATATCTTTACACCGGGGAAAACTCTGCTCGACGCAGATATCTTCCCGCTTATCTTAAGCTCTTCGAGATATTCCTTTATATCCAGAGTTTCCTCTTCCAGAGTACCCTTTTCATCAGTAAGCTTTTTCTGCTGTTCAAGAAGTTCCTCATAATAGGCTTTTTTATCTTCCGGGAGTTCCTTTTTTACCTTAAGATGCCGCTGCAGAGTAGCCAGATTAAGGTTTATTTCATCCAGCTCTTTGTCCAGTTTAGTTATCTCCTGTTCCAGTTTAATAAGCCTTTCTTTCTTCTTGGGGTCGTACCCTACCTCGAGAATTGTTTCCGATCCGGCGACTGTCCCGAGGGTTTTTGCATGAATCTCTTCAACAGCTCTTAGAATTCCTCCAACGATTGTAGCCCTTTTCCCCTGACAAATTATTTTCTTGTTTGCGTCTACCCGTGAGTTGATGATTCCATCTGTTGCGACAACTACCTCGCCGGCATCAACGATTGCATTCTCGATGAATTTTGACCATACCCCTTTACCCGCTCTGATCATGCCGGCACTCTTTCCGTTTACGCCCTGATGAATAATGATCTCTCCTTCTGCATCAAGCTCCGCCTTCCCAACGTTTCCCATGACCTCTATATTTCCGGATGCTTTTACTTTAAAACCATCGGTTACACTTCCTTTGACAAGTACTGTTCCAAGGAATATTACATTTCCGCTGTTTTTAAGATTGACATCACCGTTTACCACATAGATTGGTTCCACGTTGATTTTTCCGCTCAGCATAATTACCTGCCCGTTGATCTCTGCAATAGCAGTGGTACCGTCTTCAGACAGTTTTACGTTCTTTCCGATACCGATTTCAACATCATTTCCATCTTCTGCAGGCAGCAGTCTTCCGGTTACCGTTCTGCCGGACTGCCCCTGTTCTGCCGGAATCTTTCTGGCAAGAGCCTGGCCTTCCACCACGTTCTTAATCAAATTCTGCTCTTTAAAGTCTACCCTTCCGTTCTTTTCCTTAAGCTGAATCTTCGATGTATCGGTATCGAAATTATAAATTATTTTTGCATCATTTCCATTAACTGGCTTTGTACCCTCTGCTACAAGGACTGGTTTAGAATACACCGGAAAATCCTGAAGTTCATAGAGAAGTTCCTCATTTATACCGTGAACAACTCCGTTGTTTTTAAGAAACGCTTTAATAGTTTCAACATCCGGATTAATACCTCCCTTTCCAGGGGGCGTAATGGTTAGAAAGGCTTTCATATCGAAATCGGTAATATCCACAGCCATTACCGGGTCTGCTGCAGGATTATAATTGAAATCCCCGATCTTTACATATTCCCCGCTCGCTTCCTTTACTGTGGTGGATACCAGACTTTGGTTTACATCTTTTATCACCGGATGTGCATTAATCTTTGCCATGGCATCCTTAACAGTAACCTTTTTACCTTTCCCTGTGGGCGGAAAAACCTTGAGGAGAACACCATCAGGTGCAAACCTGACAACAACCTTCCCATCTTCATCCACAGCTTTCTCTTCCAGGCCTTCCACAACAAAGTCTTCGTCCAGAACCTCAGACTCCTCTTCTTCTTCATAGGCGGGATACGCTATTATTACTGTCTTTTTTTTCCCGAATCCGAGGGTCCCTTTACTTCCGTTAACTCTAATTTCATAATCCAGTTTTTTTACCGGCAGCCCCAGTTCAATTGCAGCCTGACGGAGAGCATCCTCAATATCAACGCCCTCGACCTGAACCCACTTTAAACTCCGGTCAGCTTCCGCCTGGGTTTTCATATACTCTCTTAAACCGTCAAGATCGACCATTATTGGACCGCCTTTAAAAAATTCCCTTTTTAATGTTTGTAAGCTTTGCCCGTAACCGCATTATTGCTTTAGTATGAAGCTGACTTATCCGTGACTCGGTAACCTCAAGGACCTTTCCTATTTCCTTGAGGGTTAAATCTTCATAATAATAAAGGACAAGGACTTTCTTTTCTTTCTCCGGAAGTTCACTGATTGCTTCAACAATAACCCTTTTAATCTCTTCTTTCTCGATTATCATATCCGGGTTCAGGCTTGATGGTGACTCGATGCTGTCAACAATAGAAACTTTATCGCTTTCATCTCCGGTATACCAGACATCATTCAGTGAAAGTATTGAAGTCCCGCTGATTTTCATCATTGTTTTTTGAAAATCCTTAACAGACATTCTCAGTTCTTTGGCAATCTCTTCATCATTTGCAGCTCTTCCCAAAGATGATTCCAGGTGGTGAATAGTATCTTCAATTTCTCTGGTTTTCTGCCTTACAGAGCGTGGAACCCAGTCAATTGATCTAAGTTCATCCAGGATGGCACCTCTTATTCTGGTAACGGCATAGGTTTTAAACTTGACATGTTTCTCAGGATCAAATTTATTTATTGCATCAAATAAACCAAAGACCCCAAAACCTACGAGATCATCAAATTCAACATTATGCGGCATTCCCATGGCTACTTTTCCGGCAACATACTTGACCAGCGGAGCATACTGCTTTACAAATATATCCCTTATCTTCGGATCCCTGTTTTTTTTAAAAAGCAACCACAGTTCTGCTTCAGATTTTTCCTCTAAGAGTTTGTCAGCCATTTACTACCCTTCCTGATCCTTTTTCATTATTGTTCGTATTGCCTTTGCAACAGTACCGGGATCCTCATTCTGTCCCATAATATCGACCGAAATGCTGCCTGATGCCGATTCTTCTCCATTTTGTTCAAGTTCCGCCGAATTGAAGGTATCAGAAAAAGATTCTATATTCGGCAGATCACCGGAATCTTCTTCCTGAACGGCAGCACCTATATCATCAAAAGCTCCGTCGGAAGTAACCCGTACCTCGTCCTCCAGTTTTATACCGCTACCCGGGACTTCAGCCTCCTCGCTCACTCCTGCAGAAGGAATTTCCTGATCATCTTCTATAACAATATCTACTTTTGGTGCAGTTTCACCAGCTTCTTCTATAACTGCTTCATCTGCATCTGATGCAGAATCGAAAAGCTCAGGTAAAAACTTGCGCATAATATACATCACAAGGAAACCCAAACCGCCGAAGAGAATCACTCCCAATAAAGCACGTAACAGGATAATGGGGAATGATACTGCTCCGAGCATACCTGCAACAATAGAAAGCACAAATGCAGTGCCTGAAAAAGCTGTTATTACCTTCACATCCTTCATATAATCAACCTGTTTACAGATTACGCCAATAGCAGACTGCCGTCAAGCAACAATATTATTGAACCTTTTTGCCTATCAGCCTTCTTATAAACTGCTTTACTCCTCCGCCTTCCTTGTATTCAACCTTTTCCAGTCTGCTGACTAAATGCTTGACACATATAGCAGCTTTCCCGTTAGAATCCAGAATCATAAACGGTTTCTGCTTAAGTACCGCATTGGAAACACTGGAATCCTCATAGACATACCCAAGGTAGTCAACCTTCAAATTAAGAAACTGGCTTGCAATACTAATAACCCTTTCAGCAACTTTTTTACCCTCTGTAACACTTTTTACCCTGTTTACGATAAGTTTCAATCCCAGATTCATATTATCAATCTCGGTAGCTATTATCTTTATGATACCATACGCATCGGTTATCGCAGTAGGTTCCGGAGTGGTAACAATTATGGCATCATCAGCTGCTGCGATAAAAGAGAGCACATTATGAGAAACACCTGCACTGGTATCTATTATTATGATATCAGCAAATGCCATGGAGGAAATCTCTTCTATAAAATGCTCCAGTTCTTCTTCTGATAAATTGGCTATCTTTGAAAATCCCGAGGCACCTGCTACAAATTGAATACCATAGTCCGTATCAAGAATGATATCCTTCATTTTCTTCTTTTTCCGAATTAAATGATACAGATTATACTTCGGTATTATTCCAAGTGCTACATTGACATTTGCAAGTCCAAGATCCGCATCCATGACAATAACCTTCTTACCAAGCTGAGCATAGGCAATCGCCAGGTTAATTGACATGTTAGTTTTACCCACACCGCCTTTTCCGCTGGCTACTGCTATTACTCTCGTCCTGCTCCCGGCATCTTTATCTTCATTACGGGTCCGCATAATTTCTCTGAGCTGTTCAGCCTGGTCAGTCATAACTTTCAACACCCTCTCTTTCTTTAAATTTTACGTAGAGTTTATTCTTATTTAGATTAAATCCCTCCAGATTCTTCAAAAGCCGCATAACACTGGCTCTCTCAATATCCTGCGGGACAACCTGCCCATCTGTAATATAGGTCAGAGTTTTTCTTTTTTCGTACAGGACACTGACTATATTGCCTATTCTCATAGTTTCATCAAGTTTAGTCAGAATAACAGATCGATAATTAAAAGGTTCAAACTGCTGAAGGAGTTCTTTAACATCGGAAACCTTCGTCGTCGCACTCATGGCCAGATAAACTTCCGAATAGCTTCCGCAGGCATCAAGTACCTTCCTCATCTCAGCCAGCTGTTGGTAATCCTTCGGACTTTTGCCTATTGTATCAACAAGAATGAGATCGGCATCACTGAAAAGATTAATTTTCTGCTGGAGCTCCATATAGGTTTCCACTACAGCCACGGGAATATCCATTATTTCACCATAGGTTTCAATCTGCTTCTGCGCACCTATCCTATAGTTATCTATGGTGAGCATTCGTACCGTTTTTGCTTTTCGTCCTTCTGTACCGATTCCGTGAATAGCTGCCAGTTTAGCAATGGTTGTGGTCTTTCCCACTCCGGTGGGTCCTACCAGAATAACAACCTTGGAGCTGTTAAAGCCCTGGTTATCGAGGAGGATACTTTCTCCAATCCATTCCACAACCTTGTCCTGTACAAAGTCATAATCTTCCAATTCATCAACAGTAAGTGAACTTTTCAGCCGGTCACTTATCATTTTAATATAATTATAGGAAAACTCGTTCTCAGAAAGAAGGGTCGCTATTTTTTCAATAGATGTATGGTCTGTTTTACTTTCTCCATTTCCTGATTCAATATGTTCTTTGAGGGACTTTACCTCCTCCAGGACTTTTACCAGAGTATTTTCACTGCGGACAGTATCAAGGATTTTCTTTTTTTCATCCTCCAGTTTAATCCGAGGTTTTCTCCCAATATCCTGGGCAATATAACCAGAAATTTCAACACCCTCCCTGGTGAACAATCCCAGGAATCCTCCGATCCTTACAGTCCGGTGAGAGAGGATTTTTGCTTTTCCGCCGTACTTCAGGTTAATCTTTTCCAGTACTTCTCTGTGAGTAGGCGCTGTTTCCGTGAAATACTCCATACCTTTATCCCTTCAAATCTTTAAGATGAAACACCCGTTTCCTCAGCTGTTTTTAATGATATCTCTCCAACACTTTCCGTCGTTATATCAGTTACAATTTCCGGTACTGATAATACTACAAGATCAGGAAGATCCCGTATCGTACTCTGCTTTACCAGTCTTCTGGCAGCTTCAGAACAGAGCAGAATTGCTGACAAGCCACTCTGTTGAACTGAATGAACCGTATTGACAACTGCATTTATCCATTTTCTGAACATCTGCGGTTCCAGAGCAGCTACCGGACCGTTTGCTGTGTCCAGACGGGAGTCTATAATCATCTGCTCAAGTTCCGGGTCTATTGTCACAACCCGTAGCTTCTTGTCATTATCAGTATACTGCAGGCAGATCTGCCGCCCTAGAGTTTGCCGTACTTTCTCTATTAACAACCCGATATCCTTAGAAACTACACCATAATCAGCAAGAGTTTCAAGGATAGGCACCATATTTCTAATGGAAACCTGTTCCACAAGAAGCCCCTGAAGCACCTTCTGAATCTCGCCAAGGGAAAGAGCTTTTGTAACCTCTTCTACAACAGCAGGATAATCATCCCGTAGCGTATCCAGGATGGATTTAACTTCCTGTCTTCCAAGCATTTCATGTGCATGTTTTTTTATTATTTCTGTAAGATGGGTTGCTATAATCGAAGGAGCATCTACAACGGTATATCCTCTCCTTTCTGCCAAATCCCGCTTTTCTTCACTTATCCATAAGGCAGGAAGACCAAAAGCAGGGTCAATTGTCGTTTCACCCTCGATTTCCTCTTCAACAGTTCCAGGATTTATTGCAAGAAAGTGGGCAATCCTGATGACTCCGGATCCAACAGAGACACCTTTTATCTTTATACTGTACTCACTTGGTTCCAGACGCATATTGTCAATGATTCGTATCCTGGGTACAACAAGGCCAAGTTCCAGTGCGGATTCCCTCCGTATGCGGGTTATTCTATCCAGCAGCTCAGCACCATGTTCCTTGTCAACAAGTGGTATAAGACCATATCCCAGTTCAAGAGACAGGGGATCCAAAGGAACGACAGGGGCAATCTCCACAGGCTGTTCCTGTGCAGCCTCTTCTCCCTGCTCCATCTCTGCGAAGCTTTGTTCAGCTGCTTCCTTCCGTGAGAGTCTGAATGCAAGATAAAATGTCAAGGCAGACATAGGCAGAAGTACGTACCAGGGGAACCCGGGAAGGATTGCAAGAATCAGCATAAATGCCCCTGCAATCCAGTATATGCGTGCCTGCTGAGAGAACTGACTGGATACATCTGAACCAAAAGTCCCGTCAGAAATAGCTCTTGTTACAATGAGGCCTGTGGCAGTTGATATAAGAAGAGCCGGGAATTGGGTAATAAGACCATCGCCAATACTCAACGAGACATAGGTATTCAGTGCATTACCGATTGATTCACCATGGATGGATACACCAGTTATAATTCCACCGATTACATTGATTGCCGTAATGAGGATTCCGACCTTTACATTTCCCGAAACAAACTTCGAGGCACCATCCATTGCACCATAAAAATCGACCTCCTTCTGAAGATCATTCTTACGCCTTGTGGCTTCTTCCTCTGTAAGCGCTCCTGAATTGTACGCCGCTTCAATCGCCATCTGTTTTCCGGGAAGCGCATCCAAAGTAAAACGTGCGGCAACCTCTGCCACCCGTGTTGCTCCCTTTGTAATGACAATAAACTGAACAGCAATCAGGATGATAAAAATGATAAATCCGATTACAAGGCCACCTGAACCTGTTGAACCGGTTACGAAAGTAGCAAAGGCTCTCACAATCTTTCCGTCAAAATTTTCTCCCTTTGAAAGAATAAGCCGTGTAGAGCTGACATTCAACGCAAGACCGAATACCGTTGAAACCAGCAGAAGAGTGGGGAAAACCGAAAAGTCCAACGCTCTTTTGGTATACAGCACAATAAGAATAATTAACAAGCTGAGCATGAGGTTCGTAGACATCAAAATGTCAAGAATAACTGCCGGAAGCGGAATTACCAGCATACCGATTACTGCTATGACACCTACCGCGACCAGGAGATCGTTTTTCTCATCCAATATTTTTTTACTAAGAGGCATTTTCGTCACTCTCCCCATTTAATCTGTAAATTTCAGCAAGTATTACAGCCATAACCTGGTAGTACTTCTCCGGTATTATATCCCCGACATCAACTTCTGCGTACAAAGCCCGTGCCAGAGGTTTGTTTTCAACTATTGGAACATCATTATCCCGGGCAATCTGCTTAATCCGCTGGGCCATATTATCCTGTCCTTTTGCAGTTACCATGGGAGCAGTCATCGATTCCCGTTTCCACTCCATCCCAACTGCAAAATGAGTCGGGTTTGTTACGATAACATCTGCTTCAGGGACTTTCTGAAGCATATTCTGATTCATCAGTTCCCTCATCCGCTCCCGGAGCCGGCTTCGGACCAGAGGATCCCCCTCTGTGCTCTTCCTCTCTTCCTTTATCTCCTGCTTGCTCATCTTTAACGACTCCAGATGTTTTCTGCGTTGAAAGAAGTAATCCGGAAGAGCAAGAAAGAGCATGGCAAGAGAAGCTTCAATAAGAATTTTGAATGCTATTTTTGACAACATAACAAAAGAATAATTGAAAGGTGATGTCAGGAATTCTATGATATGACCAATCTCTCCTTTTATATTTATGTAAGCAACCAGCCCGATTACCAGCACCTTGAATATTGACTTTGCCAGATTAAAAGCAGCCTCTCCGGAAAAAAAAGATTTTTGAAAAAATTTAACAAAATTAGGCGCAATCTTGTTTAAATCCGGTGTGATGGGTTTGGTAGAAAACACAAGGCCAACCTGCAGGATATTTGAGATCAATGCTGCTATAAAAGCAATCAGTGCGATAGGACCGACAAGCTTTACGAGGTACAGCATAAAGGCGTAAAACATTCTGGACTCTCCGAGTACGTTAGTCTCGGTGGATATAGTCAGGTAAAACCTCATCATCTCTTTCATTTGAGTGAGAAGATAGGGGCTGATGATCCCAAGAGCTATAATCGGAAAAAGAAGCACCAGGGCTGAAGTCAGCTCAGCACTCTTTGCTACCTTGCCCTCTTCCCGTGCTTTTTTAAGTTTTAGTTCTGTTGGTTCTTCGGTTCTTCCCTCATCTTCAGCTGCAAACCACTGCAGGTCAAACCCGAATTTAGAATCTTTCAAAGCAGACAGTCTGTATGGAAACAACAGTTCTTCCATTAAATCTGCCCCCTTAAAGAATCGAGGTACTGGGAAATTCCGTAAAAACTGGAATCAATAATTCGGCCGAAGGCTTCCATTAGAAACGGAATCGTGACAAAAAGCATTAAAAATGCAATGCTTATTTTAATAGGGAATCCAAGCATAAGCAGATTCATCTGCGGAGCCGCCTTCGCCAGAAGCCCCATGGATATGGAAATCAGAAGTAAAACACCAAGAATAGGAAAGGCAATAATCAGGGCTTGCTTAAACATTATTGTCAGGCTGGATATAAATATTTTGTAAAGAGGTTCCTTCAATATAATAAAATCAACTGCCCTGATGGAATTAAAAGAACCGAGAATTCCGGTAAGAAATACCTTCTGCATCCCTTTATCCAGCAGAAAAACAAACATGGCAATGAGATTAAGAAACTGACCCATGAGCGGGATCTGGATTTGGGCAAGGGGATCAAAAACCTGAGAAGCTCCGAACCCCATCTGAACAGAATAGAATTGCCCGGAAACTATAAAAGCTGAGAATACCACCGTAAGAATCAGGCCGATGGAGATTCCAATAACTGCTTCTCCAATCATTAAAAACAGAAAGACCAAACCACTCTCTGGTACAGGATATCCGGCGGAGATAACCCATGGAGCTACAAGGATACCGGTAAGCAGAGCCAGTCCTGCGCGGGCTAAAGGAGGGACAGAGGATGAGGAGAGAAGAGGAGCTGTTTGGAATATACCCATTATTCTTGCGAAAACGAGAAGGTAAACCAATACAGATGCGGTAATCAGCTCCGTGTTCATCTATTCTCCCTATCCGTTCATCTTTGCAATGAGTGACATAATATTAAGGGTAAACTGCCTCATGGAAGTCAGCATCCATGGACCGAAAAACACAATAGTCAGAAAGATTGCAATAATTTTGGGAACAAAGGTAAGTGTCTGCTCCTGTATCGATGTCGTTGCCTGAAATATTGATATAATCAGTCCGACTGTCATTCCTATTAAAAGGATAGGTGCACTAATAAGAAGAATCTGTAAAATACTGTCCCGCATAATCCCTGCAGCAAAACCAACTGTCATTTTTTTCCTCCTTACTTAAAACCCATTATTAACTGCTGCGTAATAAGACCCCAGCCGTCTACAAGTACAAAAAGAATTATTTTGAAGGGCATGGAAATCATTACCGGCGGCAGCATTATCATACCCATTGACATCAGGGTTGATGCGACAACCATATCTATTATAATAAAGGGGATAAAGAGCAATATCCCGATTTTAAACGCTACTGTCAGCTCATGAAGCACAAAAGCAGGAATTAAAACATAGGTTGGAACTTCCGAAAAATTCTGAGGTTTGGGAAGTCCCCGTAAATTCATAAAGAGCTGAATATTTCCATAATCCCCTGCCATTTGCCGATACATAAAATTCCTGAGCGGTGCAGCGGCATTATCGTATAGCTCCTGAACGCCTATATCTCCGTCTGCGAAGGGCTTAAAGGCATCATCGTACATGGCAGTAAAGGTGGGCCACATTATAAAAAGGGTAAGAAACAGCGCAATACCCATTAACACCTGAGCAGGAGGTACCTGCTGAAGAGAAAGAGCCCGTTTAACAAAATCAAAAACAACAGCAATTCGTAAAAACGATGTTGTCAAAATAATTATTGACGGTGAAAGAGTAATGACAGCCAGAAAAAGTATCAGCTGAATACTTAATGCCACTTCCTGGTTGTCCTGCGGATTTCGAACGGTAAGATTAACAAACGGGATATTGATTCCGGTCCTTGTTTCTCCGTTCACGGCTGTTATTGTATCATTGGCATCCTGACTGTACAGAGAAGCTGATGGTACAACCAGACACACTAAAACTGCTAATAGTATAACGTTTTTTCTCATTCCCCCCCCAGGATGATACTAAACTACAGATTCTTTAATCTGTTCTTTTGTTCTCTAATAAAACTCTTTCCTGTAAATTCCTTTGTGGAGGAGTTTCTCTCCCCCCTGAATACTCCCCGCAGCACTTCTGCAAAGGATCTGCTGCCTGCATCCTCCGATTCTTCCAGAGCTATCCTGTCCAGAGTTTCTTTATCAGTAATTTCTGAGACTAGTCGTACCCCGGTATCACCGGCTCCAACAAGAAAAATCTGTGAACCAACTTTTATTAGATGAACAGCACTGCTGTTTGTAAGGTTTCTTGTTGCCAGCAAATCAATCAGGGACCCTGAATCTTTTACCGGTCGAGATGCCTTTTTTAACAGATAAAACAGCAGATAGATAACCCCCAGCACAGCTCCTAATACCAGAACCATTCTGAGTACATCCCATAACGTAAACGAGGATATGTTATTCGTGAGATTTGGAGTATTCCCTTCAGTTGTATCTACACTCAGGGTCTGCTCATCAGGAAGAACGTTTGACGGTCCGGCAGGATTCTGTGTATTTTGATCCTGATTCTGATCCTGGGCATAGACCACCCCTGCTGCGGCAATGAGTATAATTAATACAAAAACAATCTTTTTAAAAATAATCACATCCCCTCCCCGTTTGTGATTTTTATTCGGTTATGTCAGGTCACCGACTCTATCCATAGGAGAAACAATCTCCGTAACACGGACACCAAAGTTTTCATCTATAACCACAACCTCACCTTTGGCGATAAGCTTATGGTTCACAAGTATATCAACCGGTTCACCAGCCAGTTTATCAAGTTCTATAATCGTTCCTTCTCCCATTCCAAGGATGTCCTTGATAAGACGTTTTGTTCTACCAAGTTCGACAGTCATCTCCATGTACACATCCATGAGAAGACCAATATTGCCCTGTTCAGCGGCAGTCATTTGAGGAACAAGATTGGGAAACTGTACAGATTGAACGTTGGCTTGATTAAACCCCTGCATTCCTCCCATACC
>JANTFL010000045.1 GCA_024763455.1 Sediminispirochaeta sp.
GCACTCGTAACAACCGGCCTTGCTCCTGAGTATCTCGAGCTTGAAATAACTGAGAGTGTTGCAGTTGGAAAGTCTGATATAATTATTGATACATTAAAAGAGCTGAGAACAATTGGTGTTACCGTTTCTATTGATGATTTTGGTACTGAATATTCATCATTAAGCAGATTGAAACAGCTTCCTATAGACAAGATTAAAATTGATAAACAGTTTATACAGGGGTTATCAAAAAGCCAGAATGATGAATCAATAACTAGTTTTATTATTCAGCTATCAAAAAACCTCGGCGTCAAGGTAATAGCCGAGGGAGTTGAAACTAAGCAGCAGTTAGCATATCTATCTGAAAACTCTTGTGATGAAATCCAGGGGTATTATTTTTACAAACCATTAAGTTTAGCAGCTCTGGAAACAGCAATGAATTCCATATAGATGATCACCTGATTAACACTATTTATAGCAATCTCTCCACACAATTACTAATTGCTTTTCTAAAGAAACCTGCCAGTTTTACAATATGTGAAATCAAATACATAAGGTTAGAGGAAAGAGTTTTTAATACTATTTTTAGAAATAATGAAAAACAGATACCTCAGTACACCTCAACTGACTCCGAAAGACAATATCTTAAAAAGTGTAAAGTGACCAGAATACTCTTGTTTGCATGTCCCCAATGATACATTAAATCCTCTCTAAATCAATACAAAAAACGGCTTGCAAAGTAGCTAAAAATTTGTATGTATGATACAAAGCTGTAATGATAATTTAATTCGGCGGCTGGGGAACCATAATCCTGACATTACACTAATCAAGGTGTATAATAAAATGGGAGTAGATGGTATAGTATGTCTAATAATCCGTCCAAAGTAATACAGCTGTTTACATTTCTATTGTTCTTTTTTATTTTCGTACTCAATTGTTGGAGTATTGATACAGGTTCTGCCGCTTCCGGAATAAGTCTTTATAATCAAGGGAAACTCAAAGAGGCCAGGGAGGTACTGGAAAGAGCTGTCGATACCGGAGAGGCCGGAATACCCGAAAGAACCATACTGGGAATGATCTATACCAGGTTGAAAGAGTATGATCGAGCACGTAAGATCCTAACATTCGCACAGCAGCAGGACCCAAGCAATCCGGAGGTACTTTATGCACTCGGAATGTTGGAGCTGGCCATCGGAGAATATGAAGCCTCCGCCAAGTGGCTGAAAATGGCTGATAACAATTCTAACAGTTTACAACAGACTAAAAAATTGTGGACAGACTCTATGGTAAAACGCTCTGTAGAACTATACAAAGAAGGTAAGTATGATGCGTGTGAAAAGACTCTTGAGGAAGTACTTCAAATTGATGCATATAATCCAGTAGTAATTGCCATGCTCATACAATTACGCAAAGAGAGAGGACGAACGGAAGGTCTGGTTGATCTGTACCGGCACTTTGTTGTTGCAGAACCCGAAAATGCTCAGGCCTATGCGGAACTGGGAGAACTGTTGTTGTATCAGGGAAAATTTTCTGCCGCAGAAGAAGCCTTTCTGAACGCAGAAGCATTTGGTACTGATGAACCGTATCCTTATTACTACCTTGCCCGCTCAGACTTGAACCATGAAACACCCGGCTCCGACCATATCACCCGCCTGCATTTGGCCATTGGCAAAGCTGTCCGAAAAATCTCAATGATTAAGATGCAGGCTGCCGGTACTATCAAGAATCAGCAGGGCGAAGTTGGTGCAGAAGAACTTAAAAAAATTGAACAACTGTTAAAACTTTCCGATAAGCCTCATCAAATAGTGATAGAATCAATCAGAATGCTAAAGGATTGCTACCCTGACTGTAAGGATTATGAGCAGGATATACGCAGGCTTATCGACTGGTATCCCCGAAGTCTTGATCTATGCATTGAATTAGGGAACCTATTGGAAGAGCAGCATCGCTTTTCAGAAGCATATGAGTACTGGCAGTCTGTTTTGGAAGATTTTTCAACGGCAGTTGAAGCCCACATGGGACTTGGCCGCAGTCTGAAAGCTCTTGGTAAAACACATCAATCCATCATTGCTTACCGCCGTGCCCGGGATCTGGATCCGGAAAACCCTGAAATTTATTCTGCATTAGAGAAGTTATACAGGGCAGATGGAAGAGACAAGGACCTATTGCAGCTGTATAGTGAGCTTTACCAACGGGAACGAACCAATACTGCTCTGATATATGCCCGGGCTAATTTGGAGGAGCGGATGGGACTTTTGGAAGAGGCTACTTTGCACCGGTTAAGAGCCGATGAGCTTGAAGGGCATAATTAAAACTCATATACAAGGTTTAATCCCAGCATCCAGTAGAGTTGATTCTGGCTGTTCTCTTCGAAATCACTCAAGGTGAAATTGGAATTAATGGCATACCCTTTCTTCAGTGGAACCTTAATACTGGTATTTACGTCGTTTCTAAGCCCCCGATAACCGTGGGCTAATGAATAATTCGCGGTCAATGAAAAGGGTATCTGTTTACCTTCCAGTGACAGCCCTGCTGAATAATGCAGGTAGTTTCCCGGACCTCCATCAATGGAAGTTCTGTTTATCCATTCCCATTCAAAACCGAATTGGGTATTGAGTTCTGAACCGAGCGGAAAAGATATTTTCAGTACCGCTGTTGAAAGAATATCGTCACCTGTAGCACCATTGACCGCATCAAGAGTTTCCGATACATCCACTTTATAATTTTTATAATTGATCACCGGCTTTACTGTCATTTCAAGTAGATACTGCTGTTCCCAGAGATCTTCTGCATGATTTTCCTGGTTATTTGATAATGCATATGCTCCATGATACTCCAAACCCGGATCGGGCTGGTGGTTAAAGTCAACCTCCATTTTGTGGTCCCAGCTTTCTTCCCCCTCCTGCCACAAATAATCACCCTTATAATCACCCTTCAAATTCATATTGTCCGCCGGTACGAAGGCGGTCTTCAGCATCCAAGCCACTGTATCCTTTACCCGGCCTCCCGCGTCTGTGCGAATCAGAGTTGATCCGCCCTTTGCTGAAATCTCTTTAAGCCGACCCTGGCTGCACCATCCCAGGGGTAGAAGAAGATCGTGTATCTGGTTTCCTCCCTTGGCTTTCGTGTATGTGTAGGAGGGATCTGTAAAAAACCCTTCCGATGGCTTGTAGTCTATCCCTAATTCTCCCTTCCAGGAGCTTTGATAGGAGTTGTAATCGATTCCCGAGCCATCACTCCAGGCATCAATCCTGCTGCCTGTCAAACCTGTCTGAAACTCTTCATTTAGAATCCAGTTTACTCCAACCCCGGTTTCAACACTGGCGGATTTAAGCTCCGATACTGTGGTTCTACTGCGAGCGTATATCGGGATTGTCTTCATATTCAAAGCAAAATTCTTTCCAAAAGGAAGGGATATTCTCAAATTACCGGCAGTTCCGAAATCTTTACTTTTTTCCTCCCTGTTATCCTCGTATTCAAGGTCGGCATCCAGTTCTACACTGGTTTTACCCAACGTTCCGACAGTTTTAAATGCAAGGTCATCCCTGTGTGTGGATTCGTTCTGCAGATTATTACCTTCCCGTTTGGTCCATGTTGACTGATAGTCCAGGCTCATCGGCAGCGTTTCGATCAGTCCTGAGGATACCGCAACTGAGAGCTGCGCGTCAGAATCATCACTATTTACATCCGAAGTTTCACTCAAGGTTTGCTTAAACCCGCCCGAGGTTTTGAACTGCATTCTTTCAAATTCCAGAGAAAGTGTTCCTTCATAATTCTGGTCTTTATTTATGGGAGACTGCTGTCGTACTACCACTGCATCGAAGGATAACAGGGCACTCCCTCCAAGAGGCTGAATCAGGGTTACAATTGAGTCGGATTGCACATTATACAGAGCCTCCCCTGCCTGGTTTTGTCCTCCCTGGCCGCCTACTGAAATTCTACCTGCAAAATCGCTACTGCCGCTTTCCCGAACAATATCCGGGTCGGGGTACGGCTCCTTCCAGGTAGCGACTCCCTGCTGTATCCCGGATGATGGCAATTTCCGGATAACTTCAACCTGTGACACAACAGGCTGAATGTTGACAAAACCGGCGAATATTATTACGAAGAGTGTTCCTATTCGTTTCACTCTGCTTTTGCCTCTAGTTTGACTCCCTCATTACCTGAGGTATCCACTGCACTAACTGCGTAAATCAACCCTTTAGAGCCGCTGCGGTCCAGAAACTTTAGAGCATTCTCTCCTTTTGATATCATCCGTACCGGCTTACCTCCAGGATAATCTGACCGATATATCCGATAATTTTTTACATCAGTATCCGGAGATGGGGCCCAACTAAGTTGGATACCTTTACGTACAATCTGAACTTTCAATTTCAGGGGAGGGGCCGGTGGATTTATATCGGTTGGGGTAATCTGCAGCTCCAGGCTCCTTTTACTCTCATTCCCACTCGTATCTACAGCAGTCAAATAGTAATGATAGAGTGTTCCCCTCTCGAGATCTTTATCCAGCCAGCTTGTGGCGGTCTTACCCAGCTCTGCAACCGTTGTAAATTCTTTTGATGTACTACGGTACACACGGTAAGCAGCAAGGTCGAAACAGAGCAGGGGCTGCCATGACAGCTTTGCCAGTCCGTCTCTTGTCGGACGAAGGGCAAACCCGTGTGGAGGATCAGGCGGTAGATTATCCGGAATTTGGACCTTAACGATCTCCCGGGGTCCTTCATTATAAGAGGCATCAACTGCCGATACACCGTATACAAGGGACCGCCCCGGTTCCAGGCCTCTTTCTTTATACCCGCCGTCGGTATAAACAGGATGCTGTTCCGGTTTCAGGGGTGCGGCGGTTATCCTAAGCAGCCGGGCATCCCCCGGACCGCTGTATATATAGTATCCGGCTAAATCCTGGTCCTTAGGCGCCCCCCAGGTCAGCACAACAGTTCTCTCATCCTTATTCACTTTGGCCAGCAGTTTTTCAACCGGTCCCGGAGGATCTTTGTCCTCTGCCAGCAGCGGTGCCGGTCCGGACAAAACACTCTTATTCCCCTGTTTATCCACTGCTTCTACACGGTAATAGAGGGGAACTCCCCGCGGTGCAGCCCCATCTACAAACCGCGGCTGATCGGCTGGTATGGGCTTTGTATTGAGTTTATTCAGTTCGGCATTTTCCTCAACAGATAACCCGCGAAATACATTGTAGTGGCTTACATCCAACTCCGGTGACATCTTCCAGATCAGTAGTACATCATCACCCCTATCGGTTGCTTTTAATCCAGTCGGCACAAGCGGCGGAGAGGTATCTTCAATTGTCAGGGGAGGCGCTTCTACCCGGGAGCTGATTACTCCTATTATATCCAGCGCAACCACAGCGTAGGTATAGGTTTCACCAAATCGAACTTTATCATCAAAGGCGTTAAGGTACCCTTCTATTCGCAGTATAGGTGCCGGACTCAGAGCCTTGAAAGGGCCTGTCCCTTTCCGGCGCAGGACTACAAATCCTACAGTACGGTCGTTCTCACCCCCACGGAAAGCAGGATATTCCCAGTCGATGGAGACTATGCCATCCTCATAGGCCAGGGAAATATTTTCCGGAGCTGGAGGCTGTTCGGGATCCTCTATTTTAATCCTCCGCTTATACTGCACAATTTCCTTCCCAGCCTCATTCAGAAGTACGACCCTATAGTCGTAGCGCTGTCCACGGAGTACACCGGTATCCACCCATGTTCTTCCCAGTGCCAGACGCAGTCCATGGCTGAGGAGGGCATAGGCCCTGGCCAGATTATGGTTCAAGCTTAACTTACGCCAGACTACAACCGGATCCATGCTGTCCATCTTCCGGGAGATCCACTGAAAATCATTTCCCATTAACTGGGCAGCCTCGTAAGGATCCTCGACCGGCGTTATCGGCTCAGGAGTCATCAGCTGATATTTCCTCTGCCCCGGTCCTTTCCTGTAAATCTGAAATCCCCGTAAAGTTTCAGGGGTATTCCCCAAAACAATAACTGCTTTATCCACTGCAGGAAGCACAAAAACCGGCGGTGCCTCCTGGCTGAATACATTAATCCCGCTCAGCAGCAGAAAAATAGAGATAAACAGCCGCCTCATTTGGCCCTCCACACACCCGGAAGATTGCTGTCCCCGGATGTATTAGGAGGGTCTATCTCGATAATAACTGGGCCGGCAGGCCTTAACAATCCACTGCGGTTTCTTACCCAAAAATAAAGCTTATATTTTTTCCCGAACTCGAGTCCCGGGGGCGGGAATTCTCTGATCCTCAGCAGAAGGGAAATATCATTGGTCCCGGGCGTTTCGGTTAAGATCCATGGAGATGTAATCCACAGAAAGTTCAAACCTCCCTGTAACTTATAGATGGTATAACGGTAAGACTCTATACCTGACTCCGGATCACCTGCAGTCAGTCTGCACTCAAGTTGATTAGTACTGTACTGTTTCGGTTCTGCAAACAGTTCCGCATACTCAGGGAGAGATGAGTCGAAGATAATCGGCTGAGAGTTAGCAATAGTACTTAAACCGGCTCCATTAGTTACCCTAACCACAGCATATACACACCCTGTAAGATTGATATCGTGTATTTGGGCCCTGTACTCGGTACCGAGAACCCCTTCAAGCTGCTGTGGTGTACCATTCTGTGTCAATCCAAGTCCGCCGGCCGGTTCTTCCCCGTCTCCGGCTCCCGGCAATGTCAGATCCCCCTCATTGGATACACGCTTGTCAAAGAAATATGGACCTTTACCCGGGGCAACATCGACCCAGTCGAGGATATCAGGTTTCTCTGAGGGATCAACCATAATTGTACTGCTTAACCCGTAGGAGTAGCCTGTAATTCCCGATTCTGTGTCCTGAACACCGTTCCAGCCAATGGTAAGGGAGGAAGCATCATTTGAGCTCTGTTGCGGGTTTGTGACAACCATTGGAGAGGGCGGCGGAGATATATCGCTGTAACTGAATTCCAATTCGGCGCTCACAACACTCTCAAGCCCTACACTGTTCACGGCCTTAACCAGCAGATAAATCGCTTTGCCTTCAGCCGCCGGAACATTTGCAATCCGGCCAAAATCATTTCTTGCCTCAGTCCATGGGTAAAGGTCATCACTATTCGGGGTACTGCCCAGAGCTATATAGTGGCCTGTTACTCCGGTTTCAGGATCCTCCGCCGGGCTGAAACTGAATTGTACGGAGTTCGGATAATCATCTGCTGTCTGCTGGACAAATTCAATTATCTGCAACCCCTCCGGAGATGTCAGATCTACCAGTACAGGCTGTGAGCTTCCTACGTTCTGCAATCCCTCCCCGTTGGTGACCCTCACACTCACCGCATACTCGTGGGCATGCTGCAAATCCAGTCCCTTTATAATGGCTTCGATTCTTCCTCCCGCGTCGGTCCATGGTACTATATCGGTGGGAACACTCTCTCCTCCGATGATCCCCGGCTGCCCGGCAGGCTCCAGGGCTGAACCAAAACCCTGTATATACAGGCCTCCACTGTCCACGTCTCCTTCACCATCCCCATCAGATTCATTGTTTTCGGGAGAGGAATAAGTGCCTACTGCATACTCGTAACGCTGGATTCCTGATTGGCTATCCGATGCGCCCCACTGGGCATAGAGTTTCTGCGGATCAGAAGTGATTGTGCCTGGAAGGCTTACTACCGGAACTGTTGGAGGCGAGTCGTCACTTATTTCCAGGTTGGAAATAAACGGGCCGGAATCTTCTTCGGGATCCAAAAATTCCAAATCAAAGCTGCCCTGTCTCTGGATGCTTAACCCACCGGCACCCCGGGCACGCAGATCAAAAAAGTAGTTGCGTTGAATGTTAAAAGCCTGGAAAAAAGCTTCGTCGATATTTTGATCCATGCCTATGGACTTTAAAGAAGACACACTGCCCCCCGGACGTACACTGAAGGCGTACTCCACTACCCCCACAGGGTGAGCTGCGGCAAAATCACTATGAAAGAAAGCAGAATAAGGGTTCAGGCTATGGAGTTCAGCATCCATCATTGTTATAGACGGAAACTGCAGATATGGACCTATTTCATCACGTCTGGCCTCGAAGTAGCCGGTAACCGGGGCCCCTGTTTCCCTGTCAGGAGGTCTTGTAACGGTATCCATTGTGCCGGATCCATATACTGCAAGCTGGTCATAAATCTCATAGAGCAGGGAATAAAGCTCTGCTTTCCGGTCGAAGACAGTATCGGAAATCCCGGTAGCTGCCTCCCAACTGTCCCGGAATACACCTTCATTTTCATGAAACGATTCTATGGCCGAGGCAATCCTCTCCTCGGACAGATCTATAGACATGTTCCAGCCGCTGACTGGCAGATTCCACCACAGCTCTACGCCAGTCTCTATAAAAAGAAGGGTGGGACTCAAGCCTCCCTCTCCGCCAACATTTGCATTGCTCATATAATCGCCCTCACCGCCCTGGGCCTGATTCAAAAGGTTGATGAGCGATATCCTGTTGTTATTCCAGTTCTGCAGTTGTGTCTCATTCAGGGTAGCCGCAGTCGAGCTCATCAATTCCCTGACAACCTGTTCTGTAGGAGCGCTTGTCATTCCGGCAAACTGTCCGGCAATCTCATCTGGAACTTCGGTATACTGAATCCCGGCGAGATTTTCCCTGGCTTTCCCGGCATTCACCTGCTGGAAGTTGATAAAACGCTCCATATAGTCTACGAGTCCGGAATTAATTCTGTTGTAACGCTCCATCAATGCAGTGAAGGACTGTTCACTTTCAAAAAGAATATCATCAAGCTGCGATAATTTGGAATCAAGTAAACCTGCCCGCTGTATAAAAGCATCCTGGTAGCCGGCAAAGCCTGCTTTCATATTCCCAAGCTCTTCTTTTTGACTCTCCGCCTTGTCCTCATCAATAATGAATCCGGTCTGTACCCTTCGGGAGCTATTCCCTACTGCAACAGTTGTTGTCTGCATTCCTTGGAAGGGATTCCCGGAGGAGGCCAGATTACGGATGCCGGGAAGATCTTCGAGCAGTATTTTCTTATAATCCTCCAGGCGTGTAAGAACCTGGTTTTGAAGATCCTGTAAATTTGATAGAGCCTCATTTAAATCCTGCCGGAGCTGTTCCAGCTCAGTTCGTAACTGTACCAGGGTCTGTTCCTCATCACCGAATAAACGGTCCCGGATTCCCTGAAGTTCCCGGGGCAGGCCGCCGGGCCAGTTCGCTATTTCGGCTGCCGCAAAACTCAACTCCAGCACTCGCCCTACCCATCCGGACCGCTCCACCAGAGCCAGCCCGGCTGCTTCCCGCTGGGCGTCATCGAGTTGGTAGAGTTTCATCTCGGCTTCGGCCAAGGCAGTCATCAATTCCGATTTCGCTTCCTCCACGGCGTCGGCCATATTACGCGCATCATTGATCAGTGCTTCGTAACTGCTATTACGCCCCTTCCCTCCGTCAAATCCTCCTGAGTCGATGCTTACCCAAAGACTGCCGCTAAATACATCGATCCCGCACACTTCAAAGCTCACATCCCCAGCAGCATAGATAAGCACGCTCGTTCCCTGTCCTATCAAGGCCCCCTCGATACCTGCTTTGCCTGAGACAAGACCCCAAAGCAGGGACCCGCGCAGCTCCACGTCAGCCCAGGCACCCCAGGTATCCGGATCCGGTACCACGTAGTACCACACCATGCCGCTGAATTGGACGTAACCGGAGACAATACCGATATCTATACCTGCCTTAACCGAAGTCTCCATCATAAAGCCTGGAGGACCAATAAAGAAGCTCCCCGAAGCCATGTCATCCCCTTTGAGGGAAACACGTACACCTCCCGTAATGCCCCAGGCATCCTGCCCATATGCGTAAAAAGCCAGATCCCCATTAATATTGAAGATGTCAAACAGGTTCGCCTCCAACACATTGTTCCCCTCAGCATAAGGGGGGTCCCAGCTGATCAGGAAATAGGACCGGCCGTGCAGCATACCCTCAAGAGCGGTTACCTTGGCATCCAGGCTGAAGTAGTTGCCCGTCAGGGTAATAAGCGCTTCTCCCTGCACCAGTGTCCGTTCTGCCACATAGACTCCTGCCATAAGCATTACAGCAAAGCTTCCAGGGTTACCTCCTCCCGACGGGCGCATCGAGGCAATCTTGTCATCCAGCTCCGGACGGTCGAAACCCGCCACCGCCAGAACTGTATCGATATCCTCGTCGGTGGGATTGATAAACACTCCGCCGCCTACGCTGTCGAGAAACACCGACGGGGCCACCATGGTCCCCAGACCTTCCACCATCACGAACAGGCCAAAGGTAGGCTGACCAGCCCGGGGTTCCCCGTCGGGTATAATGCCTATTTTCCCCACCGCAGCTCCTGAAATATTCTGCATTGAGATCCCGCCGGCCACCCTCAGATACGTACGGTCATACTTAATGTCGGCCGTCAACTTACAGCCGGAGGTCTCCACTTCAGCATTCCGCAGTACGAAGCTCTGTTCCCCTGCAATTTTATAAAAAAGAAACTGATCGAACTTGCCGCTCATTACCGAGGAATCTCCCGATCCGATATTTATGGATGCTCCTTTGATCTCAAAGTAGCTGTCTACATTAATAACCGCAGGTTCATCTCCTATCGCAGGCTGCCTGTTGGTTCCCTCTCCGCTTGTCTGGTCCTGGGTATAGGAGATCGTACCGCTGCCCCAATTTATTTCATCCACCCTTACGGAAACAAAGTCCATAATACTCAGATCAGCACCCTGGATTTCCGGGCCGCTTATATCTCCATTCAGATCGACCCTCAGGTTGACAAAGCTTATGCCGCCATGAACCTGCTCCACCTCCAGCTGGAAGGACCCGCTGAATAGAAAAGCAAAACCATTTCCATAGTCCAGGGATAGATTGTCAAGGGATGCCTTTACTGGACCAAGGTCAATACTTTTATCGGAAAGCAGACTTACCACGCCCCCGACCTCGAAAGCGGGCCATACAATATCTCCGTCGAAGGTAATCTCAAGTCCATCGGTCAGTTCATTCTTTCCGTCTGCGCCAACCGTAACTGTGCCGAAACCGAACCTGTTGGCCTCCAAATCGGCTGCTGAACCGTCATTATTCATCAGGTCCAGATATAGATCCGCGCCTATCTGTACCCGGCTGAAATCGCGGTTAAGTACCCCATTGTTTATTACCAGATCCAGACCGAGATATGTAACATCCACAGTGGCAAATCTGAAACTCCACTCACTGTTATCCGAATCACTTAAGCCGCGTCCGCCGCTGCTCAGCTCATCAATCGGGACAATATTACCCTGTAGGTTCCCCTCGGTATCGAAGGACAGGCTGAAAGTGGAGGTCAGTTCGTTCAGAGGGGAAGGAAGATTCTTGATCTCGCCGCCAAGTTTAAAGGCGAATACATCATCTTCAAGCACCAAACCGGCTTCTGTAATGGTGAGCATGCCGGGAATCAGGTCGAAATCTTCGGATACACTGATGCCTCCTTCAAATTCGCCGTCCGAGAAAAAAGTAAGCCCCGAAAAGGTTACAATTTCCTTTTCCTCTGCATCCTCATTAGCTCCTTCTTTTTCTTTCCAGGCTATGCTGCCGGATAGAGCAAAGGATTGGCGGTCTTTTCCCGGATCATCGGACAGAACCAAAGCCTTGTTTCCATCCACATCGTGCAAACGGAAGCTGACACCAAAAGCGTTAAATCTTTTTGGGTCTGCTTTGTCCCATGAATAGCTTTTCAGCTGCAATCCCTTATCTGTAATGTCCATATCATCAAGAGTTACAACGGTAATATTAAGCCTGGGAATAAATAGACCAGCCCGGGTGGTAAGGCGGGCGGGGTCCGAAGCGTAGTCATAGAAAACTCGGGTGATCCGCAGGTAACCATCGGCGTATGAGACTAATTCCTGTCCATCTCCATCCTTCTCTACAGTGCCTCCTGCTATGACTGCTGCGTCAGGATTGATGTCTTCATAGCGTACGACCAGATTATTGACTGCTGCGCCCTGCAACACCTGACCGCCCATTGATAGAAGCCTCAGATCAGCGGTCCCGTTAAAGGTATACTGCACGTCTCCGTCTATATTGTCCACATCAGCAAACCCGTCAAAATTGCTCAATTCCGCTGCCCCCGGTATCAGGGTCAGGGTTTGAGGTGGAAAAGGGGGATCCTCCGCCGAAACTTCGTATATATTCTGACCGGTCAGCCCTGACGGGTTGATCAAGTCAACTCTAACGGTATGATCACCCGGGCTGACTGTTGGTAATGCCCCCTGGATTTCAAAGGTGGTTGTTCCGTTTACGGATATGGCAAAGGCAGGGTTCTCTGACCATTCAAGAGAACCATCCACATAGACCTGCCCCAATACTGTACCTGACCCATTGGCTTCTATAGTGATGGTAGAACCAATGACTGTTTCCCCCTGGAAGTAAGGGGATTCGGGCAGTTCAATGGAAACTCCCTGCACATTCAGGCTCGACGCAGGAGCCCCGCTTACCGACACTGGAATATTTAAAGTGGTGGATACCGGATTCCCCCAGGAGTCTTGTCCACTGACTACATACTGCAGCATGAATGAACCTTCGGTGCCGGAACCCAAAGCCTTGGAGCGCTCCAGATTACTCAGATTGATCTGGCGGCTGATGGTTTCGGTAAATCCTGATGGGATGGAAAGGTTTACTCCCTCGGGGGATCCTCTTTCCTGCCCCCACACATCATAAACACGGTCTTCTCTTATTGAATTTACACTGATTGATCCAGTTCCAGAAGCGGAAATTTGCAACTGTAAGTCCAGTTCATTTACTCCTGCGGCGAAGGACAGGGAAGATGGTGTTGCAGACAGGCTGATCTGCCCCGATACCACCGGCTCATCTCCCGGGGGTTCTTCACCTCCAAGGATAAGGACTCCGTCGGATTGACTGGACGCTATGGTATCAAGCGACGGTGCGACTTTGGCATCTACAACAAGAAAATAGGTTTCACCAGGTTCTAGCTGAATAGGCCCGTCTTCAGTAAAGAACATATCACTGGTAATACTTATTGTGACTGGCAACTCCGGTGGATCTGTAGTCCATTCAGAAAAATTTTCAGGATAAGTTCCGTCATATAAAATGTCGGATGGTCCTCCACCCTCTTTAATCAGCGAATAGAAATAGAATTTCTTGTCTGTTCCACCTGCTGCATCCCATATACTAATCGGAGCATCAAAGCTTCCCTGGTACATGATCGTACTGCTCTGGGTATCGATATCCGAATTGATATCCGGACCGTCGACCACTGTAAGCTGGCCGAAAACAGCAAAGGGGAGGAGAAAAAGTAACAAAAGGAATGCCTTTTTCATTCAACCATTACCCGGCCTCGGCGCTGGTTCGATGAAAAAAAAGAAAAGATGAGCAGTAAATATAAGAAAGAAGACCTAACCCTGAAGCCAGTGGAGACTTTTTTTTAACTCCTGCTTCTGATTATAAACCGATTTTTTGTGTAAGTAAAGAAATTTTGCAATTATTGTTGAACCCTTAGTGATTGGGAAACATGAGAAAACATCATTTCACAGTCTCAGTCCAGATTGCGGCATCGTATACAGGCTATTCCATGTCTGCAATCACCACCAAAAATTCTTATTTCAGTAGATCCTGGTATGAACAATACGCTTACAGTAATAACAACCAGAACATCAGAAAATGCTCAATTGATGATTCTTACTCAGTAGAACCCCCGCTATATAAGCTGATCCCTTAGGAGGTAGTATTCCCCCTCCTGAATATTTGTGAAACTTCGGATAAAGAAAACAGCTTACTTGATCCATAGCGCTCATTATTGGTTTCCGGATTTGATTTCTGCCGCTTAACCATTACCCAGGAGAGCAGAATAGGGACTTCCCCCAAACCAGAATATTTTCTTCAGCAAAGGTCTCTTTTACATAGGGTAGATACAGCTGTAAAATTCGCAGCCTTATCGATAGAGTTTTTTTAATATCAGGGCTATATTTCCAGTTTCTCTTCAAGCTCTCTTGTAAGGTTTAGCTTGAGAGTAGATAACGAAATAGGTATTCCTGCATGTACCATTGTTGTAACAAATTCGGAATGTGACCGGCCCTTTCTGTAATCCGGCTCCCGTACAGGATGTTTTAGATACGATGCAATATACTCCGGTGATTCACCATAGTTTAACACCGCATGATAAAAAAGCATTCCTGTTTTTCTATAAATCGATGACCCTAGAATTTTTTTATCTCCAACAGCCAGATCAGAAATACCTCTATAGCATACCCCCTGCAGCCCTGATTTCTCCAGCAGTGATATTAAAATAGTGTTTATCTTTAAAAAGAATTCTTTTGAGCCGGGAAGTTTCGAATTTCTTAATACAAGGGAAATAATAAGCATTTTGGGAGTAAGAATAACAGTTTCGCCCCCTGTTGGCCGCTTTATTACGGCTATTCCATCTATGAGAGCTTTATCCAGGTTCACATATTTTTCGGGACTATTACTTTGCCCGACTACAATTACGGGGTATTCAGGCTGCCAAACCATCAATCTTGAAACCTCACTATCAAGAAGGATACTATCCGGCAGCGTGTAATGTATCTTTTTACTGCTCATCCGTCCTCATCAATTTACTACTTATGTACAGGTTCCCCTGCTGCATCAAACCCCGCCTCCATAAAGACTTCCGAAACAGTCGGGTGTGCGTGGACAGTCTTTGCCACATCAAAAACAGTAGCTTCAATCTGCAAGAAAGCTGATGCCTCAGAGATAAGGTCTGTTGCATTAGAAGCAATAATCTGAACGCCAAGGACCTCTCCATATTTTTCTTCAAAAAGAATCCGCAAAAACCCTTCTGTTTCCCCCTCTGCCAGTGCCTTCCCATTGGAGGAAAGGGGAAACTCACTCATCTTAAACGCAATATTCTCCTTCTGAAGGGTCTCCCGGGTTTTACCTATCTGGGCAATTTCCGGATAGGTATAGATATTAATCGGATGCTTGTTAAAGTCAATATCAGTATCAAGACCCTGGATTTTATTGACAACGGCAAGACCCTGGGCAGAAGCAGAATGGGCAAAAAAGTTTTTCCCGTTTACATCGCCGACAGCATATATCCCGGGGATTGAAGTCTCAAGATTCTCATTGGTTTGTATAAAACCGTTTTCAGTTGCCAAATTCAAGGAATTGGAAGGGATAATCGCCTTCCGAAGGGATGCATTTATTACCATATCAAATTTCACCTGTTTGCCGTAACAATATATACCATCATCCCTCAATTCAAATTCCTTCACAATTTCTATTTTTTCTTTTTTAAACTTTCCAATAAGGTATTCTTCAATACCGGAATCCAGACCCGGTATAAGTTTGGGATCGCCGCTTAAAAGACTTACGTCCCTGTCCATCATTTTAAACAACTGACACAATTCAACAGCAACAGAACCGGATCCAATTATTGCAATTTTTTCCGGGATTTCTGCTTCCATAAGCATATTCTCAATATCTATTACTTTCGTTTTTGCAGTTGTAAGTTCGGCCGGTTTTGAACCAGTCGCAATAATAATAGTATCAGTTTTAAGACTTCGATTATTAACACTAACTGTATCAGCAGCAACAATTTCTGCTGCCCCTGTTATAATGTCTACACCGTTCTTTTTTAGAAGGTACTGAACACCTTTGGTAAGTTTTTTAATAATTGGTTTTGTTCTTTTAACAGCATTTTGCCAGTTAAAAGACAGGTCTCCGATTCCATCAATTCCAAATTTATCAGCAGATTGTATTTTCCTGAATAATTTTACACTCTCCAACAGGCTTTTTGTCGGAATACAACCCCAGTTGAGACACATTCCTCCAATATGCTTTTTTTCAATAATTGCAGTTCTTAAACCAGTTTGACCTGCACGTATAGCGGCTACATACCCACCGGGTCCGGCACCTATTATAATTACATCATATTTGTTTTCATCCATAATTTTACCTCTTTTAGGTCGCATAGCCGGGCGGAAGATCTCCTTGCACCAGGCTAAAACAACATACGGACAGGATCTTCAAGATACTTCTTGATATCATTTATAAAACGGGTTGCTTCGCCTCCATCTACAATACGATGATCAACTGACAGGGAAAGAGGGAGAATATTTCCTATTACTATACTAGTATCTTTAACTACAGGTTTTTGGTGGATACGTCCAATACCAAGAATTCCTGCCTGGGGATAGTTTATAATGGGTACCGCAAACAGCCCCCCTATAGAACCATAATTCGTAATCGTAAAAGTTCCGTCTTTCAAATCTTCCATCGTCAGCTTTCTGTTTTGAGCCTTTTTAGCAAACATATTGATTTGACTGGTAATATCACTTATTGACAGATTATCAACATTCTTTATGACAGGAACAACCAGTCCATTATCTGTATCCACTGCTATCCCGATATTTACGAAATTTTTATATATCATTCTGTTATTATCAAGATCCATTTCAGAATTTAACGATTTATGATTCTTGAGACTTAATGCTACAGCCTTAAGTATAAAAGGCAGATAGCTTAATTTTAAATCCTGTTCAGTGAATTGTGCTTTGTACTTATTCCGGATAGCTACTAATTTGGATATCTCAAGCTCTTCAAATGCACTCATGTGAGCTGCATTATGTTTTGAGGCAATCATGTTCTTTGCAATAGTTTTTCGAATTTGAGACAAGGTCTCATATTCCACCAGACTGTCCTGACTGGTTTCTGTATTTTCTATCTGTTTTTTTTCATACCTGGTATCATAAGCCTTCTGAATATCTTTTTTGGTGATTCTATTGGCAGGGCCTGTCCCTTTAACTGTATTTATATCAATTCCGAAATCCTTTGCCATCGCTCTTGCTACAGGTGTTGCCAATACTTTTTTAGGAGCATCAGGGAGGTCCTGATTAATCGTAAGACCTTCAGAACTCGAACTTAAAATGGCATTATCGGAAGCAATTTCCAACGTTCCCACAACACCGGATCCCTCTTCTTCTACAGGAACAGGCTCAGGGGTCTGTTTTTTTTCTTTTGCAAGCTCCCGGGCGGCTTCTCCGCTTATATCAGCAATTTCAATTTCTACAAGAGGGTCCTCAACATTTATTACATCTCCAACATTTCCAAAAATTACTGCAATTATGCCTTTTCTTGGCGAGGGGATGTCTGCAACGACCTTATCTGTCTCCATTTTTACAAGGGCATCTCCTGAATTAACAGACTGCCCTTTTTTGATATACCATTCAAGGATTCTACCCTCTGTGATTCCCTCGCCTATATCAGGAAACTTAAAAATATATCTCATTCCAATCCTCTTTTAATACTTACAGAGCTTTTCAATTTCATAAAAAATCCTTAATCGATCATTCTGATAAAAATGCTCACCCATGGGGAAAGGAATGATTGTATCAAATCCTGAAACTCTTGCAGGCGGAGCTTCAAGGCTCAGAAAAGCTTCTTCGTTAACTATTGAAATTATTTCAGAACCCACACCGAAGGATGAAGGGCCTTCACTCACAACAAGCAGGCGCCCTGTTTTCTTGACTGACTGGGCAATGGTTTCCCTGTCAATGGGATATATAGACCTTAAGTCTATAAGTTCAGCATTGATAGTATGCTGCTTGGCTATAACCATTGCTTTCTGGACTTCCCGGATCATGGCACCATAGGAGACAATGGTCAGATCCTCTCCCCGGGAGAGGATAGCTGCTTTGCCTAATGGTATAGAAAATTTCTCTTCAGAAACCTCCTGCTTTATAGCTCTATAAATGCGCTTTGGTTCCATAAAAACTACCGGATCATTCGATTCAATTGCTGATAGTAACAGTCCTTTTGCATCGTGGGGAGTTGAGGGAATAACTACCTGAAGCCCGGGAATGTGCCCCCAAATAGCTTCCATACTCTCACTATGGTGCTCAAGGGCATTAATACCTCCCCCATAGGGCATTCTTATAACCATTGGAACAGGGTATCTCCCTCTTGTTCTGTTTCGATACCGTGAGATATGGGAAATAATCTG
>JANTFL010000046.1 GCA_024763455.1 Sediminispirochaeta sp.
TTTGGCTGTATAATTGATACTGTATGGATACTTCAACAATTTCTGCACAGCTGCATCAGGATTATCCGGGCAAAAATATCATTCTTGATGCTGATAATCAAATGCTAAAGGTAGAAGGAGAGAAGAATGTTCTCCTTCTTTCCACATCAGCTATCGAAAGAATGAATATCTTTAGTGTTGCCGGGAAGCATTTCTACCAGGTTATTGTGAATTTAATCTATTCCAGGTTCAACATTCTGCCGAAAGGGGGAAGCCTTGCTGATTCTTTGGTAATTACTGAGGAAGAAGTCAGGGATTACCGTTTAAGAAAAATAGCCAGACGGCACAATGTGGGATTTCTTGAAAACGGGGAAGATGTCTTTGCCATAGATATAGATGATGGAAAGAATTTCCCCCTTTTATCTGAGGAAAGTGAAGTTGATCCCCTGGATGATGAGGATTGGGAAACAGGGTTTACACACCACTCTTATTCCCTGTGGAGGAACAACGACCCATCGTTAGAGGAATTGGAGATTGTTGATGAGGATTCAGACTGACTTTACCTGCCTGAGGCTTCGCCCCCGGTAACCTTGCCCATAACCAGGAATGCCGCAAACATACACACAGAGGCAAAAACAAATATTCCCTGGAACCCGAAAAGATCAATAATGAATCCTGTTATCGGCGGAGCGGCGATTGCTGCTCCCTGGGAAAAGGTGTAGTACAATCCGGTATAGATTCCCATATCATCGTAGCTGGCCATCTGCCAGAGCATTGGAAAAGAGTTGGTCACTACAGAAACCCAGAATGTACCAAATATAAATAGCAGTATGAAAAAACTTATCAGCATGGACAGCTGTGAAAATCCAAGGATTTTGCTTACATAGGGGTGCAGTGAGAGTATAAGCGTAATAACTGTCAGAGCCAGGAGTGACGCCCGTATTGTTGTTTTTCGTCCCTTTTTATGGGCAATGATTCCACTGGCGATTGCAAAGAGTGCGTAGGCAATTGCTACCATTCCTGCGGAAAGTCCTGCTGTCCCGGATGAAACCCCAATTATCTCTTTGGAATAAAGACCAATGAAGGGAAGTACTCCCTGATAGCCGAGGAACCACAAAAAAAGTGATATCAGGATAAGAACGGCACTTTTATCCGTTCCGGAGAATACAAGGGATATGGATTCCTTAATGCTTGTTTTCTTTTCATCCTTTTCCGCCCGTTGTTTCTCTCTGATAAAGATAAAAAGGGCCAGAGTGGCTAGAATAACTAGAACACCGGCAACAGGAAAGGAGAGAATTTCATCTGTCGGTCCAATTCCCGGAAGATTGATCTTGATGTCCATCAGTTTTGCCAGGCCGATGGTTCCGACAATTGCTGCGATTCCCCCCATGGTATTGATAACCCCGTTGGCTTCTGAACGGAATTCCCCGGGGATGGTATCAGGCATAAGCGCTACGATAGGTCCCCTTCCTGCCTGTTTAAAAATATTAAGCAGGAAGATCGCCCCGATAAGGACCCAAAGCCCCCAGAGTGCCGAAAAAGGAATCAGCCCGAAGAAAATTCCTGAAAGAGGAAGGGTTACAAGGATGTAGGGCATTCTTCTTCCTATTCTGGTGCGGGTTTTATCCGACAAGGCTGCCACTATGGGAATGAGAAAAAGGGCAAATATATTATCCAGGGTCATTATTGATCCGATTACCCCTTTAGAACTTATAAACCTGGTAAGAAATATAGGGATATATGTATCATAGAGAGGATCCATAAGACCCATGGTAAAAAAACCAAGACCTATTAAAAATGTAACACCGTAATATTTTCTCATTCCTTCTTTCATAATAACTCCTGTATCAGCTTACAGGACATCATGCAAACTGGCAACTAAAAATTTCATACTAAAAACATGGATAATTTTATATATATTGGTTAAAATAGCTTAATGAAAGTTCTATCCTCAGTAAAAGAAAGAATTTTTATCTACTCCATGCTTTTTTTTGCCGTTTTGTCATTTATCGTATCAGTGAGTAACAGTGTAAATAGGCTGGATTTTTCCTACAACTACAAGTGGGTCCTGATTTGTTTTGTGAGCGTTCTTTTTATTGTTTTAGCATTAAAGGTTAAAAATGTTTCAGCAGTTCAACGCATAGCTGTATATATTTTTGTTTGGGGAATTCTGCCTTTGAGCGGATTTACCAGCGCAGGTCTGGTAGCACCTAGTTTGTCATACACGTTTCTTTTACTGATATTTGTCAGTTATCTCATGAAAGGATGGGAGAGGATATTTCTTGATTTTTCCGTTATTTTCATCAATCTTGCAATAACAGTAGCTTTTATGAAGTTTCCTGAGAGCTTCAAGACAATGGATGCTCAGGAACAGGCTTTTGACTGGCTGGTAACGGTACCGGTGGTTTCTGTATTTATGTCATTTCTTCTTATAGTTTTTGAAAGGGCCTATGACAAAGAGCGGAAACTGCATAAGGATAAAACAGACCGGCTCAGGGAATTGTCTTTTACTGACTTTCTAACAGGGCTATACAACCGGGTTCATATGGAAGAGAAATTAGCTCTGGTACATAACATTTATACACGAACAGGTGCTCCCTACACGGTCATAATGATAGATATTGATTTTTTTAAAAGGTACAACGATATGTACGGACATCCTGCAGGTGATGAAGTTCTTAAAAAATTCAGCAGGATTCTTAAAAACAGAATAACCCGGAATACAGACTGGGTATACCGTTACGGAGGGGAAGAGTTCCTTATCCTCCTGGGATTTTCCGATGAAAAAGCTGCACTGGTCGTAGCAGAGGAGATTCAGGAGGATCTTAAAAAGGAATGCATCCCCCATGAATCATCCCGTATTAAGCCATACCTGACGGTAAGCATGGGAATTGCTTCTGTCGACAACACTGCCGCCGATCCCAGGGATGTTATTAAATTGTCCGATGTTGCTCTCTACCAGAGCAAGGAAACCGGCCGTAACAGGATTTCTGTATCTAACTCTTGAGAAGAAGGGTTGAATTCCGGTTTCCAAGATATAAACTATGGATTATTCCTAATAGAGTTTATTCCCCAGGTAGCTGGATAACTCTCCAACAATTTAGATATTGATGAACTATCTGCAACTGTTAATTCGGTAATACTTTGGCCATCATTACTCCATATTTGCGAAAAAGTTTTCGGTGATAAAGACCCCCTAAAATCTGCAAATGAGGTTTCATCGTAATATGCTTCCATCAAATCAAGATTAGAAAAGTCGCTAACCTGCTGTGGTGCATTCACAGAAGTTTGGGGGAATAGGGTAAAGTCACTGCCATAAGCCTCATATCCTTCATAAACAGAATTACCGGTTCCTTTTACATAATCATGGAGAACTCCATAATAAAATTCTTGTGTTTCAAAAAGTTGCATTCCTGTTGTTGTGCCATCAGGTGTTTCAAATAAGCCAATTGCATGTCCATATGTATTAAAATAATGATTTGCGGGGTCAATTGAAACGTCAGAATAGGTTATCCTAGCTGATACTCTAAATCCGGGACCGCTTTGCAAGATATTATTCTGGTCATCAATGAACAAAGTTTGAGTATAATCGAACTTATTGGTTTGGGGATTATATGTTATGTGTATCCTCAACGAATCATCAGAATTAACTCCGAAAAAGGTAATTAGATTATTCGCTACCGAAACTGTGAAGGTTACATCTCCCAATACTGGACTATGTTCTGTAAAAGTGTTACCCGACGTAACGCCTATATCATTTGCTGTAAATCAATACAAAACAGGTGCTAAAACGCTGCCTAATGCTTCAGCATTGGTTGTCTCTGACGAAAAAACTACCCTGCTTGCGGGTGCAGAACTTAGTTTTGGTATCAAAGGAATAGCTTCAGTAGCTGTATCATTACTACAGGAAAGGAATAATGTTCCGGCAATTAGTAATAGCAAGAAATTTCTCATTTTTAATTCTCCTAAACAAATTTTTCAAAGGATAAAATAGTTTTTTAAAAAATCAATATTTTTTTCACCCCATCTTAATGATCCAAATAGGTGTATAATAATGGTATAAGAAATAAAAAAGCAGCCACTGTATGAGGGACTGCTTTTCATGCTGCAGAGAAGACTTGAACTTCCACGGTCTAACGACCACTAGCCCCTCAAGCGTTATTGAATGGTGATATTATATTGGTACTTGTAAAATTTATTTCTTGATATGCTCCCTAATCCTATTAATTTTAGTCTTGCTCTATGATACTATCAAAATATGCCGACAATATTGATGATTTTAGGTTGGAGATTATTCTTTTATTCAAATGAAAGGCAAGAGCCTATTCATGTCCATTGTAAAAAAGGCAGTTCAGAATGTAAATATTGGCTAGATGTTGATGAATTCAATATTCAGGAAGCTTATAGTTATAATTGCTCTCCGAAAGATAAAAAGGGAATTAAAAAAGATTATATATCAACATTTTGACTATATTGTATCCGAATGGAACAATTTTAAGGAGACTGGAAATGGATAGGTTACACAATGTGGAATCTGTAGAATTTAAGGATGATATGATGATTATCGAGATTGATGGAAAAGCATACAAATTTGATCTTGCGAATTATTCCAAAAAGTTACTTAATGCCTCAAAGACAGAAAGAGGAAAGTATGAGATATCTCCATCAGGATATGGAATCCATTGGCCTATGATCGATGAAGATTTATCGATAGATGGGCTTATCGGAATAAAACACTCTGCTCCTTCCGGGAAAAAAGCAAGTTAAGTATAATTATGCAGTGCCTAATTAAGGGGTCAGTTACTGTACCTCATAAAAAAAGAGATTATCTTGTAAAAGATAATCTCTTGTCCCGTAAGGGTTTAAAAATGCTGCAGAGAAGACTTGAACTTCCACGGTCTAACGACCACTAGCCCCTCAAGCTAGCGTGTCTACCAATTCCACCACTGCAGCAG
Organism: Sediminispirochaeta sp.; assembly: GCA_024763455.1. Taxonomy (GTDB): domain Bacteria; phylum Spirochaetota; class Spirochaetia; order B11-G9; family B11-G9; genus B11-G9. The sequence continues at coordinate 4,935 of JANTFL010000046.1, forward strand.
TAGATACAGTGGTAAATTATATGAAAGTTGCGATTTAGTCAACTATTTATGAGCAAAAAATCAGTAAAACCATTAATGCAGGTACTCCTTGAGATCTGTGAAGAGGTCTTTAAAAACCTTCATGGCATCATCTATCGGTGCAGGAGATTCCATGTCCACTCCGGCAGCTTTCAGTGATTCAAGAGGATATTTAGAACCTCCTGATTTGAGGAAACCAAGGTAATCATTTCGTTCTTTTTCTCCTCCCGTAAGAACTTTTCTTGACAAAGCAATAGCTGCAGAAAGCCCGGTGGCATATTTGTACACATAATATGCCCGGTAGAAATGGGGTATTCGAAGTGCCTCAAGATCACTCACCTCCTCAATGTCCATTTCCTCCCCAAAGTAGCTTTCCAAAAGGCTGCGGTACATGGTCCGGATAGAATCTACGGTAAGCGGGGTACCCCCTTCCACTGCCTGGTGAGCTTTGTGCTCAAATTCTGCAAACATGGTCTGCCGGAAGATTGTTGCAATAATGTCATCCAGCTGTTTTCCTATTATGTATGCCTTCATAGTGTTGTCTTCGGCGTTGTCGAGAAGATATTTTGCCGTAAGCTGTTCGTTGAAGGTTGATGCTACTTCTGCTTCGAATATGGTATAGCTGTAGTGCTGAAACGGGTTGTTCCTGACACTGTACCAGCTGTGCATTGAATGACCGCCCTCGTGGGCCAGGGTAAAGAGATCACGGAGAACTGTTTCCTTGTAGTTCATAAGTATGTAGGGATCTCCGATGTATCCTCCGGATGAGAAGGCTCCTGACCGTTTCCCTTTGTTTTCATATTTATCAACCCACCCTCCAATGAGTCCGGTTTTTATGGTAGAACAGTACTCTTCACCAAGAGGGGAGAGGGCTTTTAATATTGTTTCTACTGCCTCTTCATAGGTATAGTGTGTCTCAACTGACTGTACCAGAGGGACATAGACATCCCAATGTTTTAAGGATTTTACGCTTAAAGTTTTCTTTCTGAATGAATAGTATTCATGGAGCAGTGGAAGATTCCTGTGTATAGTATCTATGAGATTATCATAAACTGTTTCGGGGACATTATCGGGAAACAATCTCATTGCACGGACTGAACTGTATCCCCTGACTTTCGCTTTGTAGGTATCAAGAAGTACACTTCCGGAATACAGAGAAGAAAGGGTATTTTTGTGGTTCTCAAACACAGCGTAGAATTGTTTGTATGCTCTTTCTCTTACACTTCTATCTTTATGGATCAACAGCATACCGAAGGTCGACTGGCTTAACGGCACTTTCCCTTCCGGGGTCTCAACTTCACCGAAGTTGAGGTCAACATCCGTTAAAGCTGAAAAAACTTTTGAAGGAGTTTGATTAGACTCGCTCTGCATTGCAAGGAGTTTTTCCTCTTTATCCGAAAGGATATACGGCTTGAACCTGAGGATTTTTTTTAATGTAATGAGGTAATCCTTTAAAAGAGTGTCTGAAAGGTACTCGTTCATAACTGTATCATCTATGGACTGCAGTTCAGGATTAAAGAAACTAAGTGCTGAAGCGAGGTTTGATGCGGACCGCATATACCGTGCCATTCTGTCTTGATTAGAGCTGTTTCCGGCATCTTCTGAAGTTTTCAAAAAAGCATAGTTGCCAAGTCTTTCGCTCAACATTTCAAGACCTGTCATAAGGTCAAGAAAGTCTTTTAATCTGGCGGCAGAGCTGCCCAGTGTCCCTCGAAACTGGTCTACCTTTCCCATTTCCTTATTCAAATTATTTAAAGCAGTTTCCCATTCCTGTTCTGTTTTGAATAGTTTGCTTAAATCCCATTTGTCTTTTTGATCGACATTATTTCTTTCAGGAATTTTCATATTATCTCCTCCAAATTTTTAAGTAAGGCCTTCATTCTTATGCCGGCTCTTCCTCTGTGTGATATTCTGTTTTTTTCATTCTCCGGAAGCTCTGCTACTGTCTTTCCATATTCGGAAAGAAAGAAAAGAGGGTCATATCCGAACCCGTGAGTTCCTGCGGGCTGTTCTGCAATCTCACCGTTCAATGTTTCCTGAATGTTGAAAAATCTTTCAGCTGACAGTACCAGGGTCATGGAACAAACAAAAAACGCTTTTCGGGATGATATTCCTTCCATTTTTTCTAGCAGATAGCTGTTTCGTTCCGCGGCTGCAAGGTTCGTTCCATCCTTTTTAGCGCCGTACCGTGCCGAGTATATTCCCGGTTCCCCGTTGAGTGCAGGTACCACGAGTCCTGAATCGTCTGCAAGTACCGGTTTACCTGTCTGCCCGAAGAGCTCCATAGCTTTCCCGTAGGAGTTTTCAAAAAAACTGGTGCCTGTTTCCTCAAAGTCAAAATCGATTCCAGCATCCCGGGGTGTCAGCAGTTTGTGATCATTCAAAATCACCTGAAGTTCTTCCACTTTGTGTCTGTTTTGTGTTGCTATAAGTATCTCCATTTTCTGAAGATATATTTTTCTTACCCTTACGTCTATACTTAAGCACTCAGCTTTTCATTTTCTGCAGCCATTAAAAAGGTTTGCTTGATGTAGTATAGACCGGAATCAACACTCCCCTTTGGATCTCCCGTAACAAGCGCAATCTCTTTATGAGTCGGATACGGATGAGTTCTGGTCAATGCCGTGTTAATAGTTATCAGCTTTTTTTTCAGCTTAGTGATCTTGTCTCTTAAGGGTTTTCTTTCAGACTCATAGACTGCATCCGACAATCTTCGCTCGGTCATAAATAACGAAAAATAGGTTCTGTTCCTGTATTTTTTCAGTTCCTCCGCTCGTTTTATTCTCTGGTAAACCAAAAATCTCAGTTTGTCGGCACATTGCTGTATCCATTCCTCATCATATCCTGTAAGTCTGGCTGCGGCTGAAAGTTTCTGAGGTTCGGATACTGAAAACTCCCTTAGAAACAGAAACAAAATCCTTTTATTACTTATCTTTCCAACCTTTTTAATATTGTTTACAAGAGTTTCCTCGGCAGCTATTTTATCATCCGGGAAAACGGGGTGGTAGACCTCCTGTGAAAAATGGGCATCTTCAATTATGCTGGTAATCTCGTTTTTTTCTTTCTCCTTCTTTAAATAGGAGAGGACCCGTTTTTTAGCGATAAAATGCAGGTATGCTTCAAAGGGTTTACCGCTGTACTGATAATTTCTTATCAAAAAAGGAATTCCTGTGTAGAAGGAACTCAAAAAATCGTTTCGCTGCTCTCGGGTTAGATACTTTTTCAATAGGGGAGAAAAGTAGATTTGACAGGCAATCTCTTCTATAATCTCCTTTTCATTTTCTCCTGTACGTTTGAAATCCTCTACTGCTTGCGTTAAGTTACTTTTTTCCATAGTTTCCACCTTGTTTATTTTTAAAAATACATTGCATAAACAGTGCCAAAAAAAGTGAGTGTATTTACATTTATTTACAATTCAGGGTTAGGGAGAAATAACTTTTCTGATAATTTCTTTCAGATAATCTACATGAAATGGTTTTGCCAGAGCTCCTGAGAATCCATAGTCGGTGTATTTTGCCAACACAGGACTATTTGCATACCCGCTCGATACAATTGCCTTGACCTCAGGATTGATTCTCTTTAACTCCTGAATTGTTTCAAGACCGCCCATCCCCCCGGGAATGGTTATATCAAGTAGTACCACATCAAATTTGTTTTTCCGGTATGCTTCAACCGCCTGTTCCCCGTCTTCAACCGTCGTTACGGAATATTTCATTGAAGTGAGTATGGATGCAAGAAGTTTTCTAATCGATTTCTCATCATCCATAACAAGAACCGCGTAGGAACTTTTTGAGTCTATTGTCTGGTTTTCTTCGTTTCCGGGTATTTCTTTTTCGACATTGCTGTAAACCGGGAGATGTATGGTAAATTCGGTTCCCTTGCCGGGTACTGATTCAACTTCAATGAATCCATCATGTTTACTGATAATTGAGAAGGTAACAGCCAGTCCCAGACCGCTTCCGGCAGCTTTTGTTGAGTAATAAGGGTCAAATATCTTGTTCAGGTTTTCCTGTTTGATACCGGTTCCGGAATCTTTCACCTTAATTTGGATATATCGGTGTTCCTGCTGATCATCCCCTTTGGTAATGCTATTGCTGCATGCAATTGAAATTGTTCCGCCTGACGGCATCGCTTCCATACTGTTCAAAATAAGATTCTGAATAACCTGACTGATCTGATCTCTGTCTACTCTCGTCTCCCATAAATCTTCAGGGATGGATACATGGGTATTAATAGAACTCCCATGGAGAATAAAATCTGTACTTTCGGTAATTATTTCTCCTATGGATGCGTTCTCCTTGACAGGAGCTCCCCCTTTTGAGAATGTCAGCAGCCTTTGAGTCAGTGATGCTGCCCTCCTGCATCCCCCTGATGCATTTTTAAGGTAACCGTGAACCGTATCGAGATCATTACCGCTCATTACCGCCAGATCAATATTCCCTACTATTCCGGTAAGGAGGTTGTTGAAATCATGTGCAATACCCCCGGCAAGTACTCCGATACTTTTAAGCTTTTTAAGTTTTAGTAGTTCCTCTTCCTTTCTTTTTTCAAAAGTTATATCCCGGAGGACAAAAACAGATCCAATTATACTGCCTGCTTTATTCCTGATGGGAGCTTTGCTCGCTGAAATCAGCTTTTTGATTTTATCCCGGTCAAGGAGTATACTCTGATATACCCTTGAAGGGTTCGAATCTGGCTGCAGAACATCAAACACAGGTGAATTAAGCGGTAACTCTGTTTTTTCATCTACAATAACAAGGATATCATCTATGCTTTTCCCCTGGGATTCTGCAGCAGTCCATCCAGTGATTTTTTCTGCTTCACTGTTCAATAGAGTAATTTTGCCTGACACGTCAGTGGTGATAACACCATCGCCTATACTTTTGAGCGTTACTGCCAGACGCTCTGTTTCTTCTTCCAATGTCCTTTCTGTTCTCTGCTGGAGAAGTGCAGAGGCGAAGACCTGACCGACAATTTGTACTCGTTGGGTAAGCTCCGAGCGGAGATTATACATTGGTTTTCTGCTTGAGAATGCCAGGGCTCCCACCATCTGTTTCTGAACAAATAATGGCAGAACTAGTACCGATTGTGCGCCGATGAGAGCCATGTTCTTTTTATCTGTTTCTGCTTCAGGGGGAAAAGCAGCGCAGTCCGGTATGCTTACTATCCTGTTCTCCCTTAACTGTCTGTCCATCCATGGAAATACTTCTTCCGGGTCATAGGGTACTATTTCTTTGCCTTTTTCCGATTTCCATGAGGTTGATATGGAAAACTTGTTATCAACAAGATTGAAAACCAAAGCTCTGTCAAATTTCAGGATTTCAGCAGTTTTATTAAGCCAGTAGGTTATTTTTTCCCCGATTTCACCATGCCCGATGGAAATAAAGTCTCTAGAAAGGTTTGCAAGAATACTTTCAAACTGAGCCTTGTTTTCCAGACTTTTACGGTCCTCTTCCCGTTTTATTACTGAGGAGAACAAGTGTATTATAAATCTCAGTTTATTTATGAACGTTTCATCCCATCTGACTGCTTTTGTTCGAAATGCAAAAAGAAATGCGCCCCACACACTGGTTTCCGAGCCCATGGGAAAAAGAAGAAACGATTTTATTCCCATTCTTTCTATTCCCAACTTGTCGGTTTTGGCTTCAAAAGGAAGGTCTTCGGGGGAAGAATAGATGATCATTTTCCCCTTCGCTATCGCAGAAGCGATATACGGGAAAGATTTGTTGGGACTATATTCCACCGGCGGTTCAATACCCTCCTTCGTCCATGTGTAGCTAAGATAATATTCACCCTTCGGATTCTTTTGAAAAAGGACCGTTCGCTCAGCTTTTAAGGATTCTGAAATATTTATAAACCAGTGATTTATGATACTCTCAACATTCTCCGGAGCAATCGTTAAGTACTCGGAGGAGAGCGATGATATCAATGCGTCAAAGTCTCTCTGATCATAGAGAAAATTATCTTTATTGACATTTTTTAACATAATAAATAGTAATAGTTCTTATAAAAATTGTCAACAAATGCTCCGCTGCTCATTAATAGACGGCAGTTGCATCGTCAGGTATGAATAGAGAGTTTCTTGACCGCATTAGCCGCACAAGAGGTGAAGCAGTTCCTTCTTTATTTCACTGAACGAATTGCCTGAAGAAAATCCTGCTGCTTTTTTGTGTCCGCCTCCTCCTAAGTCCTTAGCGATTGCTCCGACATCTACTTTCCCGGTAGAGCGTAACCCAACAGAGATCTCGGTTTCAGACTCATAACGGAGGAGGGCTACTGTTTCTACATTCTCGACTCCCGTTAAAAGCTGGTAAAGAAAATCAGAATCCCTGCTGTTTTTGCCGAATCTTGATACATCTTCTTTTGTTTCTACAACAAATACAAGTCGGCCATTGCAAAGAGATTCAGCATTCATGAGCAGTTTACCAAGAAGTATACGGGATTCTAGAGAGCGGTTACCGTACATTTCGGAAAAAACCTCTTTTGGCGAAGCTCCTGCATCCACAAGTCTTCCTGCCGATTTGAATACCTCTCCTGTTCCGGATTCAAGATGACGGAAAAAACCGGTATCAGTAGCAAGTCCGAAAAGTAACAGTTCAGCTTCTGTACTCGTGAGGGCATCTCCCTTCGCTTCAATGATTTTCTGTATCATCGAGGTTACCGAAGGAGCTTTGGGATCAATATACCGGATATCGCCGAAGGTCTCACCTGAAGAATGATGATCAATGACTGCAATTCTGTACCCTTCCGCTTCTTTTGCCAGATACCCTATTCTCTCTATCGTAGAGCAGTCTACAACAACAATCAGCGTAGATTCTTTTAAACCGGTTTCGGGAATATGACGTAAAAAGAGTTTTTCTTTTTCTGCAATCTCTTTACGGTCAAAGGGGCCTGGGGAAACCGGAACAGCCTGCTTCCCTTTCCTGTTTAAAAAACTTGCCAATGCAAGTTGAGAACTCAGAGCATCGCCGTCTGGTTCTTTGTGGCCAATAATGATGAATGAATTGTACTCCTGAAAAGATTCAAGGAGTTCTGCAGGTATCTGTGTGTCCATAGGTTCCTTTTAAAAAGCACCACCTTTTTTTTTAGATGGTGCCTCGTATACTGTTTGGTATTTGGATGGTAACTGTTATTTAGAATTCCAGGGAGAGGGTATCTACGTTGAATTTTTCTGATATATCTCCCCAGGCAGGATTGATGTCTCCCCAGGATATATCGTTAAGATCACTTTTCAGGTATAACCGGATGTGATCAAATTTCCCGTCTACCCAAAAAACTGAAAAATACGGATAAGAACTTTCATTGCCGTACAGGACTTCCGCTTTTTGTACCGTTCCGGTTACAGAAGCTGTTTCAAACCATGCTTTCGGCAGATAAAATGCTGCCATCTCCATATTACTTTTCATGTAGACAACCCGGAAACCGAGCTGGTGATTATAAACCTTGCTTATGGGTACCGATTTTACATATATATCAGAATCCTGGGCAAAAATAGCTGTGCTGACAAAAAGTAAGACAGTAAAAAACAGAATTATTTTTTTCAAGGTATTCCTCCTCTTCTGTGTCCAATTATAGGATCTCGCGCTATCAAAATCAAGTAAATAATTAATCTTTATTATTCTTGTTCTCAAAAAGGATCTTCACTGCGTTTTGTATGGAATCTGCATAGAAGAAGTCCAGCTCCTTCAGTACCTCTGATGGCAGTTCTTCAGTATCTTTCCGGTTTTCCTCCGGCAGTATTACCGCGGTCATCTTGTTCCTGTATGCGGCAAGGACCTTCTCTTTTACCCCTCCAATTGGAAGAATTCTTCCTGTCAGGGTTATTTCTCCCGTCATTGCGGTTTGAGGGCGAACAATTTTTTCGGTTAACGCCGATATCATTGCTGTTGTCATGGTTATCCCTGCTGACGGACCGTCTTTGGGGATTGCTCCCTGGGGTACATGGATATGGATATCAATCTCTTCATGGAAATCAGGTTCGAGATCAAACTCACTGAAATGCTCGCGAATAAAGGATAGAGCAATCTGGGCGCTCTCTTTCATAACATCTCCCAGACTTCCGGTAAGAATAAGTTTTCCTGTACCTTTAAGGAGCGATGCTTCGATGGGGAGAATTTTCCCTCCCATTTCTGTCCAGGCAAGACCGTAAACAAGCCCCTTCCTGTGCTTCTTGTAGACAATGTCATCTTCAAACCGGGGATTTCCAAGGTACTTTTTCAGACTCCTTGATGTTACCACTACCTTGAAAGCTTCTTCGCTTTTCCCGCTGTATCCTTCCGAAACAGCTTTCCTGGCTAGTTTCCGTACAACTGCAGCAATCTCTCTCTCAAGGTTACGTACACCGGACTCCATGGTATATTTTCTGATTATGTTCAGGATTGCACTTTTCTGGAAGGAGATCTGTGCCCATTCCAGTCCGTTTTCCTCCAGCTGACGCGGGATAATAAATTGGGAAGCAATCCGTTCCTTTTCAAAATCTGTATAACCGGGAATTTCAATAATCTCCATTCTGTCGAGAAGTGGGTAGGGAATCGTGTGAAGAGAATTCGCTGTTGTCAGAAACATTACCTTTGAAAGGTCGTAGGGCATTTCAAGGTAGTGATCCACAAAGGTGTTGTTCTGCTGAGGGTCCAAAACTTCAAGGAGTGCTGAGGAGGGATCACCTCTAAAGTCTGAGCTCATCTTGTCAATTTCGTCCAGTAAAAAAACAGGGTTGACTGTTCCTGCCTTTTTCATGGACTGAATAACCTTTCCCGGCAATGATCCGACGTAGGTTTTCCTGTGGCCCCTGATTTCCGCCTCGTCCTTTACTCCTCCAAGGGATACCCGGATAAACTCTCTGTCAAGAGCTCGTGCAATTGACCGGCCTAAAGAGGTTTTCCCTGTACCGGGAGGTCCAACAAGGCAGAGTATAGGCCCTTTCATGGATTCTTTCAGCTGACGTACCGCAATGAAATCGAGAATTCTCTCTTTTGCCTTTTTCATGTTGTAATGATCTTCATCCAGAATCTTTGCAGCAAGTTCTATATCTCTATTGTCGGTACTTTTTTTACTCCAGGGCAGATCTGCAATCCATTCAAGATAGGTTCTTAAGACCCCGGATTCCGGAGACATAGGCTGAAGCCGTGAAAGCCGTTTTAATTCGCTCTCAGCCTTTGCAAGAACCTCTTTCGGAGGATGTGCTTCGTTAATTCTTTTTTCCAGTTCCTTCGCTCCGGAGGGATCATTGTTATCATTTCCAAGTTCTTTGTTGATCTGTCTGATTTGTTCGTTAAGGAAGTATTCCTTCTGATTTTGCTCAAGTTTTTTCTGTACCTTGAGCTGAATCCTGTTCTGAAGTTCCAGAACATTGTTCTCCGATTCTATAATTACAGTGAGTGTTTCAAGTCTGTTGGAAACTTCTTTTACACCGAGAATCTCGATCTTTTTTTTAACTTCCACGTTAATGTTTGCCGCAATAAGATCAACAAGTTTATCCGGATATTCTGCTTTCTCTATGGCGTCAAGAACATCCTGGGAAACCTTTTTCTGAAATCCCGCATATTTTTTGAAAGATTTTCTGGCTGCCGCCATAAGGGCGGCGATGTTGGCATCAACGTTCCGGTCTTCGCCTATAGGTGTATAGATGATACGTGTTGCATCTTTTCTGCTGATAATCTTGTTGATGGTTCCCCGCTCCAGGCCTTCTACAAGAACTCTTAATGTTCCATCGGGGAGTTTGAGCATCTGGAGTATTTTTGCTGCTGTTCCCACAGGATAAAGATCATCTTCTGCAGGGACTTCTGAATTTGTCTTCTGGCAAACCAGGAAAACCTGTCTATCCGTTTCAAGAGCGCGTTCTATAGCCTTGATTGTAGCCTGTCTCCCGGCAAAAAAGGGAGTAACCATATAGGGGAATACAACAAGCTCCCTCAATGGTACAAGAGGGAGCTCTTTTTTTTCGTTATTAAAGATCAACGATTTCTTAATCATGCTGATTTCTGTTTCAGCAGTATCTCTGGTTTTTCCTTCCCCTCGGCTACTGCTTTTGTTATCCGTATCTCCTTAAGTCCCTTTATGGAAGGGATCTCATACATTACATCGAGCATGAGACTCTCTACTATTGATCTGAGTCCCCTTGCACCGGTTTTCCGGTCGATAGCTTCCTGGGCAATAACATCAATAGCATCATCGTCAAATATCAAGTCTACATCATCCAGCCTCAGCGAGCTCTGATACTGCTTTACAATGGCGTTTTTCGGTTCGGTAATTATTCGTTTAAGGTCTTCAGCTTTAAGTTCAGACAGGGTAACGTTTATCGGAAGTCTTCCTATAAACTCGGGGATAAGCCCGAAATGGATCAAGTCGTCAGGATGCATATGAGAGTACAGTTCTACAATGTCCTTTTCTTCAGACGACCGCACATCAGCACCAAATCCCATGGGATGGGAACTGATCCTTTCCTCTATTACCTTGTCCAGCCCGACAAATGCTCCTCCGCAGATAAAGAGGATGTTGCTCGTATCGATCTTGAGCATCTCCTGATTTGGGTGTTTCCTGCCTCCCTGAGGAGGTACCGAAGCAATTGTTCCTTCTATTATCTTGAGAAGAGCCTGCTGAACTCCTTCTCCTGAGACATCCCTTGTTATGGATACGTTCTCTGATTTGCTGGCAATCTTGTCAATCTCGTCAATATAGATTATACCTTTTTCAGCTGCAGATATATTATTCCCCGCATCCTGAATAAGTTTTAGCAGGATATTCTCAACATCCTCTCCCACATACCCTGCTTCTGTCAAAGTGGTGGCATCTGCAATTGCAAATGGGACTTTAAGCTTCTTTGCCAGAGTCTTTGCAAGGAGGGTTTTCCCGGTACCGGTAGGACCGGTCATAAGAACGTTGGCCTTTTCAATCTCCACATCATCTGCAAGGATGCTTTTCTGATTGATTCTTTTATAGTGGTTGTATACTGCAACGGAAAGCACTTTTTTGGCTTTGTCCTGACCGATTACGTACTGATCAAGGAATTCCTTGATCTCTTTAGGAGGCGGAAGTTCTTCGGTGAGATCCGAAGCGATCATCTTGTCTTCATCATCCAGGATTCTTTTGCACACATCTATACATTCATCACAGATGAAGACTCCAGGTCCGGCAATAAGCCTTCTAGCAGTATCTGCACTTTTTCCGCAGAACGAACATACTTTTGCTCTTTCCCCTTTATTTTTTGCCATTTTTCTCCCTTACTAATACCTTGTCGATGAGGCCGTAATCTACTCCCTCACCGGCGGACATAAAATAGTCCCGTTCCATATCCTTGGTTATCTGTTTTTCACTTTTACCGGTATGTCCAGCAAAGTACGATACAATCAATTTTTTAAGTCTGATGATTTCCTTGGCCTGAATCCCTATATCTACAGCCTGTCCTTGCGCTCCGCCCCAGGGCTGATGTATAAGTATTCTGGATGAGGGGAGGGCGAGTCTTTTCCCTCCTGTTCCGCCGGTGAGCAGAAGTGCTCCCATGGATGCTGCCTGGCCCATGCAGATAGTCTGGATATCAGGTTTTATATACTGCATGGTGTCGTATATAGCTAAACCGGCGGTTACGCTTCCTCCAGGAGAGTTTATGTAAACGCTGATATCTCTTTCTGGGTCCTGGGACTCAAGAAAGAGCAGCTGTGCCACAACCAGGTCTGCAGTAAGATCATTTATTTCACCATCTATAAATACAATTCTGTCCTTTAAAAGCCGTGAGTAGATGTCGTAGGATCTTTCCCCGACACCTGTTCTCTCAACAACAATTGGAACCAGAGTGTTCATTTGTTCTTTCATTTTTGTGCCCCGCAGTATAAGTTAAAAATTATTCTGGATAAGATCAATAAAATTCACCTTCCCGCCTTTTTTAAAGGTATTCTTCTTAAAAAGAAAATCCAGAAGTTTCTTATTTTTAACATCGGCAGCAATGTGGTCTGTATAGTTATTTTTTTCGATTAATTCCTTGAATTCTTCATATGACTGACTGGAAGACTCCGCCTGCAGTTTAATTTCTTCATCAATCTCTTTCTCCGATGCCTCAATCTTCTCCACATCTATTATTTTGTTCATTACCAGCTGAAAGTTCAGAGATTTTATTGCTCCGTCCCTCCATTCCTTCATGAGATCATCTTTTGTTTTTCCCTGCATTGAGAGTATCTGGAGAACCTGATCTTCTTTCATTTGAGACTGCATTACAAAGTTATGCCAGGAGTTTTCAAGTTCAGCTTTAATCATTGATTCCGGAAGAGGAATTTCCGATGTTTCGATAACTTTTGAAAGAATCCGTTCTGTTTTGATCTCTTTCATCTTTTCATCCAGATCTTTTTTAAGTGATTTCTTGATATCGTCCTGGAGGTCTTTGATGGTTTTGTACTTATCAGAGATATCCTGAGCAAGTTCATCGTCCAAAGCAGGAAGCTGCTTTTCTTTTATAGAGGTTACCGTTACTTTTACCTTGACTTTCTTATCATCAATTTCTTTTTCGACGATTTTTTCTTCATCCTTGGCCATTCCTATAATATCGTCGTCAAGTTTGTAGATGTTGTACCCGGTTCCTACAGTGAAAACGTAATCTTCCCTGGCGGAACCCTCGACTTCCTTGCCTTCAGTATCCAGTTCTACGTAGTTGATGGTAACGATATCATCTTTTGCAACTTTACCGCCCTCTTTTTCCATAACGACAGCATTCTGATCCCGCAGTTTCTCAAGCTCTCTGTCAATATCCTTTTTTAGTATTTTGGTATCAGGAATTTCCACTTCCAGATCTGTGTATGTCCCAACTTTTGTTTCAGGAAACACATCGTATACCACTGAGTAGGTAAAATCTTTATCGAAATCGAATTTATCTTCACTTTCCTGAAGTTCGGGGATGGAATAGGGAAGAGGTTTCTTTTCAGCATCTTCCAGCGCTGTTTTCAAACTTTCCTCAATTACGTTCAT
>JANTFL010000047.1 GCA_024763455.1 Sediminispirochaeta sp.
GTGCTCCGGTTTTATCCCGGAAACAGAGAGATTTCTCTTGAAAGCCGTTATGGAATCTTCTTTCAAAGGAGGGCTTACCCATCTTTTCTGGTTTTTTGTAAAAAGGGCAAAGGCCTTTGCTCCTATTTCAGCTGCCCGTAAAGGAGCGTTCTCCACGCCGCCGGCGGCACTTACATGTGCTCCAAGGAACTTCATCAGCTTTTATCCTCTAAAAGCCGGGTCAGGAAATTCTGCTTGTCTTCAAGTTCATGTATTGTTTTTCCCAAATTTAGATTGTCTTTTTCAAGTTCCAGTACTTTTTCCTCAAGAGCGGCTATTTTTGTTCTCAGCTCCGGATTAACAGTGCCCTTTTGACCGTTTACTTTAGCATATGTTCCTGCAATTATTGCTACAATCGGAATACACAGAGCCAGGATCGGAATCAGGAAAGCCATAGTACCTCCTTAAGTTTTTTTACTTCTGTTTGCCAGAATTACTCCTCCGGCAATGATTGCAGCTCCTGCTGCCTGTATAATGGTAAGGGATTCTTTTAAAAAAATAAACCCTGAAGCTATGCCGAATAGTGGAGGCAGATTTGCATACACTGAAGTTCTGGTTGAACCAAGATGATGAATCCCCTTGTACCAGAAAATGTTACCGAGGCAAAGGCCGAATATACCGGTAATAAAAACTCCGGACCATGCGATGAGCGAAATATCTTTAAAAGGTACGGCAGAAATATCTTTAAGCGTAAAAAAGAACAGCGGGATAGTGGTTATAAGAATTACCATAAACATGGATTGATACAGAGAATACTTCCCAACCAACGGTTTTGATCTTGAAGTGTAAAAGGCAAAGCCCATTTCAGCTGCAAATAGAAGGATCACCCCCCTAAAGTAAGTTCCTTCTACTGAAAAACCGCTTCCAAGGGTAATGACAATAACCCCGGCAACGGAAAGTGCCAGTCCCGCAGCAGTACGTCCTGTTATTTTTTCTGACCTGGTAACCAAGGTTATGAGTATAACGTTAACAGGAAGCGTGGCCATTATTATTGCTGCAATACTGACAGAGGTGTACTTTACTCCAAAGGGGAATGCAAACTGGAAAACAAAAAAACCGAAAATTCCTACCAGGATAAAAAGCTTCAGATCATCTTTTTCAATCTTTTTCCATGTTCTTGAAGCAAGTACCAGAACCGCCGCAGTTATCAAGGCTGCAGTAAGTCTGAAAAAGGTAAAGGGAAATACATCCATCTCCCTTAACGAGAGTTTAACGAAAAGCGGGGTGATCCCCCAGAAAAATGTGGCAAGAATAAGAAGAAGATGGGTCTTTACAAGACCTTTATGCTTCATTGGTCTCTATGGTTTTACTCACCATGGTATCTTCATCGAAGATAAACCTGCCGTTAAAAGTTTTACCCTTTATTGCTTCCGGAAGCCAGTGGATATCATCTTCCCACATTTTTTCATAAGGTATTTCATCTACATTGACCCAGAAGGGATCGGCTTCATCGGTTTCGGTCAGTTCTCCTGAGCAATCACCTGCAAAAAATACAAACCCTTTTAATGAGTACCCGTCTCTGAATATAAATGAAAGAGTTCCTACCTGCTTAAGATTAAGGGGGGTAAGCCCTGTTTCTTCCTCTGTCTCCCGTACGGCGGCTTCAACAGGCATTTCCCCGGCTTCGATCCTGCCGCCCGGGGCGTTGACTTTTCCCTTCCCAAGCCCGGTTTTCTTATTTATTAAAAGAACCTTTCCATCCTTGAATATGTAGCAAATTACGGCGGTTTCGGTCGGCTCCCATGCATCCCAGTCAACATCATCCACCGATTCAAGGTTTTTAAAATCATCCTTGGAGGTAAGTGCCGCAGTGGTATCCTTGTTGTCTTCCTGAGTCTCCTCTTCTGTCTCTTCAGGCGGATCGCACTCTATGCACTTGTTACTGTCCCAGTAGAAGATCCGTTTGTAGTCGAGTTTTACACCGCAGGATACACACGTGGTTTTAAAAACAAATATCTTTTTTCTCAGTAGAAAACCGACTGCAAGAAAGACAATAAATGCCGGTATAGCGTAGTATTGACTCAATTTATAATGCTGAATAATAACAAGTTCTACCTGCAGAAAAAGCAGGGCTCCTGCGGTCCACAGGGTAGCGAGTCTTTTTTTCTCTCCGTGTTTTACATGCTTGCGCTGAGTAATATTCAGTATCAGCACGGCCATCATGACGTAATAGATGTAAGAGGATATTTTTTCAATAATCATCTAGTGACACTACATTTTTAAGGGGCACCCGTCAAGACTTTTTGCGGGAGGGTAATAGCATTATATCGGCATATGGGTTATGCTTGAGAAATGACAGATACGGAGAATTTTTTAAAGAGTCTTGGACTGCCCAGTGTACGGGTGCACCATTCTTTCAATCATTTTGACTTTACCAGAGCATCAAGAAGAATCCTTGTAATAGGCCCTATGGGATCAGGGAAAACGGAGTATTCCTCCAGAATATGGAGAGATTCCAAGGTGGCTTTGGAAAAAAGTCCGGTAATTGCCGGGAAAGCCACATCGGAAGGGGCCGACCGTAGAAAGGTTTTCTTTATCCGTTCAATTCTTGACGTAAACAGATTCCCTGATTACCCGGAGGATGCCCTGGCCTACAGAGGAGGGTACGAGCGGTGCGGCGGAAATATTGCTCATATAAAAGATTCCTTTGAATTGGAGAAGGTTATTGCAGAGCATCCGGATGTTGGTACCTGGATTGTAGATGAGGCTTCCTTTTACGATGAAAGACTTGTATACGTTATGAGAAATGAAAGTGTAAAACGTGGTTTAATCTTTGTGTTTCCTACCCTTATACTGAATTTCCGCCGGGATATTTTTAATTCAACTGCGAGTCTTCTCCTTGAAACTGCTACGGATGTATTTCCTCTTACCGCATACTGTGAACATTCCGACTGCATAGAGGATTCTTTCTATACCTACCGTTACTATGAAATTGAGGGTCTGGAATGTCCTGCTCTTTACTTCGATCCTCTTATTGTAATAGGGGGTGACAGGCAGAAGCATGGTTCGGTTGAACCGAATTACTGTACCAGGTGCGATACGCACCATTATCTGCCCGGAAAAGAGTATACGTACTTTACCCTTAAACCTTTTGGGGAGGAGGCTTCCAGAGGGAACTCGGCCCCTTTGAGGGATGAACTCCATGCAATAAAGTACAGTACGGAGCGTTCTCAACTGTACCGCCATCTTTACGCCAGGTACCATAATGACCCGGAACTGAGGATCAATCTGAACTCACTTAAGGTTGATTTTATTGCAGAAAAGGCACTGATCTATCTCTTTGTTGAACAGAATCTTGTTACAGAAGAACTTCTGCTGTCCCTTATCGGAGATCTTGCCCTTGACCGGCAGTATATGGAGAAGACTTTACTTGATAACAAGCGTCCGGTAAGGCTGGATCAGAAGATGCTGCCGGGTATGTACTAAAATTTATTAAATCTCTCTATTTATAAATTTTTATTCTCACCGATAACTATACTATGGATTCGCCTCTTAACAGTGAAGGGAGCAGGCTCGATGCGGTCAAAACAATAGACAGAAAGAACCTTGTAAACCGTTTTAACTATCTCAACTTTCAGGATAAAGATATTCTCTCCTATTTTAAGCATAAACGGTATAATCGGATGCTTACTGTAAAAGTTAAACCCCACCCCTGTACCGGTGATAAACTTCATTGTTCCTGGGAAGGACCATTCCCTCCTGACTGGAACCCGGATGAATACACCCTGGATCATCTTCAGCTTGAAGATGGATTGAGCACCATTACCGTTTTTTCTGATACCTATACCCTGAATAATGACGGGCTGAGTCTGACCCTGCCGGAACAGGGGCATGAGTTGACCTCCCGGAGGATTCAGCGTCATAAATGCAGTAATATACGGGTCCAAATGATACAGAATGGTATTGTGTATAAAGGTACCCTGTTGAGTTTCTCGCCTGAATCATTCAGTGTTACAATGGATGAATCATTTAAACAGAACAGTTTGCTTTTTAATCCCGAGGAACCTGTTATTATAACGCTTATCAGCTCCAGGCAGCTTATTTTTTCCGGAGAAGCAAAAATCTTTCCACCCTCCTCCGGGGAACGGAGTTCTGAATGTATCTTTTTCCCTCTGTTGAGCAGTATCCGCAGATTCCCCCATCAGGACGAGCGGTTTAAAAGAACATTAATAGTGCCCAGCCCCAATCTATCATTCACGCACCCTCTTTCGAACCAAACTGTAAGTTTATCAATCACGGATCTTTCGGGATCAGGATTCTCTGTTGAAGAAGAACTCAGAATGAGTACGTTACTGCCGGGTATGATTATTCCTGAAGCGGAAATTAACTTTTCAGTACAGGTAAAAATAGCCTGCAGGATTCAGGTCCTTTACAGAAATGTTGTTGAAGGCACAAAGAAAGGGGGAACGGTAAAAGTCGGTATCTGTTTTCTAGATATGAGTCCAAAGGACCATACCCAGCTTATGTCGCTTTTGTTTCAGGCACAGAATAAGAATCTGTATCTCGGCAGGGAGATTGATACTGAGGCGTTCTGGCAGTTCATTTTTGAGACAGGGTTTATTTATCCCCAAAAGTACTCTTCATTATCCAGAAAAAAGGAGTCAGTACGGGAAATTTACCGTAAAATGTATACCCATTCTCCAGAAGTATTTAAGTATATTACCTATCAGGATAAAGGAAGGATACTTGGGCATATAGCAATGCTCCGGGTCTATGAAAATGCCTGGATGCTTCATCATCATGCTTCTTCTGCATACAGCAGCCATAATGCTGGAATATCGGTCATGGTAATGATGGCAGATTATGCTGCCAGTGCCCACAGAATCCCTTCTCTGCATCTTGATTATCTAATGCTTTACTACCGGACTGAAAATAAGTTCCCCTCAAAGGTTTTCGGGGGGTACAGCAGGAGTTTGAATAATCCCAAAGGGTGCTCCGAAGATGAATTTGCTTACCTGGAATTCTCTTTAATAAAAGATGTTTTTTTTGATGAACTTGAAAGTATTCATCTTTTGGAGAGTACGGTAGAAGATCTCGTTGAATTTGAAGAATTTTATTCTAACAGATCAGGCGGTCTGTTACTTGATGCAATGGATGTGCATCCCCATTCAACATTAAATAAAGATGTAAAAGAGACGTACAGAAAAGATAATCTTACAAGGGAATTTTCTGCTGTATCTTTAAAAAAGGGAGAAACACTCCTCGCTGTTTTTTTTATTGATCGTGCAGATTATGGGATCAATATGTCAGAGCTTTCCAATAGTATCAAAGTGTTTGTTGTTAATGAGCAAGCGTTGTCAAAAGAGCTGTTTACTTCGGCGATGAACGAGTTAGTTAAAAAATATTATGGGAATTCAGCACATGCATTAATATATCCTCTGTCTTATGCTGATGAGAATGAGTTGAGTTATGAGAAGAAGTATAGGTTATGGATCACTGGGTTCAATTATACCGATGAGTATTTTAAGTTTATCAGAAGGTTATTAAGGATGCATAAAACAGATGATTGATCAGAATAATTCGCCTATTCAGAGAAAATTATACAGCAGCAGAATTATTCAGGCTTATTGTGAGTATATTACTGTTAATTATCCCGCTGTAAATATCAAAGAGATTCTTGATTCTGCCGGTATTTTAGGGTATGAGCTGGAGGATCATGGTCACTGGTTCAGCCAAGAGGAAGTAGACCGATTCTATTTCAAGGTTGAGGAAGTGCTCAATGATAAAACAGTTGCCAGAAAAGCCGGACATTTTATGGCTTCTCCACAAGGGGGGGGAGAGGTCCGTTATTATTTTCTCGGTCTCATGGGGCTGGCAAATGCCTATAAAATGGCTACCAAAGCATCAAAAAATCTTACAAAATCATCTAATTACGAAGTAAATATTCTGAGCAGTAACAGTGTTGAAGTAATTACTACATTCCTCCCTGGGATACAGGAAAAAGAGTATCAGTGCCAAAACAGGATAGGAATGTTCGAAGCTGTTGCTGAGTTGTATAATACTACATCGTTACAGATTGATCATCCTGAGTGCGTTTTTAAAGGAAATGAACGGTGCAGATATATTATTACCTGGGGGAAGTCGACTGCTAATTTTGTCCGCAGGCTGATGCACATTACTGCACCGGTTTTTATTGCAGGCATTATAAGTGTCTGGTTTGGGACTAAAAATATTCAGTATTCCCTTTTAACTTTTTTAGGAACAAGTGTTTTTATGCTCCTTATGAGAAATCTAAGCCTTAGAATAGAAAAGAATGAGGTAAAAGAGATTTTGAAAAGTACCAACCGGTCACCCGAGAAGTGGATCGAACAGATAGAGCTGAACTATAATAATACACTCCTTAACTATGAAATAGGACAGATAATTAGTAATCATACGAATATAAACGATGTACTTAACAGTGTGGTGCATGTTTCCGAAAAAAGGCTGGATTATGACCGTGGTGCAATATTTCTTGCGGATAAGGATGGGGTGTTCCTGGAATTTAAAGCAGGGTTCGGATATTTTGAGCGGGACAAGGTTCTGCTGGAAAAAACACGGTTCCATTTAAAAAATCCCGATTCCAGAGGTATCTTTGTTGTTTCTTTTAGGGAAAAACGGCCGTTTCTTATCAATGATGTTAACAATATCGAAGAAACCCTTTCGCAGCGCAGCCTTGAATTTGCCAAACAGCTGGGAAGCCAGTCTTTTATCTGCTGTCCCATCATGTATGAGAATAAATCCCTGGGCATCATTGTAGCGGATAACATCAGATCAAGAAGGAAGCTGTATCAGTCCGATTTGAGTCTTTACATGGGGATTGCATCTGCAGTCGGGATGGCCCTTAAAACGGCTGAATTGTTTGAAGACAAAGAAAAACAGTTTCAATCCACTCTCAGGATTCTCGCCTCCAGTATTGATGCCCGGGATCCTCTCACCGCCGGTCATTCAGAGAAGGTTACTGAATACGCAGTAGCTATCTGCGGTCTCCTGGATTTGGACAGTGATACGACCGAAATGATCCGCCTGGCGGCTCTGTTTCACGATTACGGGAAGATTGCCATTCCGGATGCAATCCTTAAAAAGGAAGGGCCTTTATCAAGTGATGAGTATCTTTCAATTCAGAGCCATGCCGTTAAGACCAGGGAAATTCTGGAAGAGATCAGTTTTGAAGGTATCTACCGTGATGTACCGCTTATAGCCGGGGCACATCATGAGAAGATGGATGGGAGCGGATATCCAGGAAGGCTGAAGGGTGAGAAAATCCCTCTCGGATCACGGATTATTGCTGTGGCGGATTACTTTGAAGCTTTAACAGCGAAGCGTCACTACCGTGATCCCATGATTGTTAGAGAAGCAATTGCTGAACTCAGAAAGGCGAGCGGTCACCATCTGGATAAAGAGATCGTTGATATTTTTATTCCCTATATACAGTCTACCCTGGGTCTAGATCATGAAAAAATAGTATCAGCCTGATACTGGTGCAGCTCAGCTTCCTCTCTTTTTTTCACCCCTGCAGGCAATGAGCGGTGTGTAAGTAAATCTGCGTGGATTGTAAAAGAACTCGCTGAAATCACGGTAAAATCCCTCCCATCCATCAGCATATTCAGGGAAAATATATCCGGAGTGTTTCGCTGCAACGGTAAGTTTTTTTGTCCAGTTAAATGCATTAGTTTCTGATAATTCTCCGAATATCAGATGGTGCGGCTGCATCATTACGTTGATATTTGCAAGGTTCTGATCAAAAATGTAGGAGTATAGTTTTCTTCCTGCATAGGGATCAAAATCTTTCCTTTTCTGTAGAATTTCCATTACGCCGGCAATGGCGGTTTCAAGTTTTGCAGGCAGGTCATAGTGGGTCAGCACATTATAGTCCAGATCTACAAGGCAGAGGATCCCTCCCTGTTTAAGGAGGTGTGTTAATCGTTCAACAATCTCTCTACTGCCTGCCTGATGGTACTCAAGGAAAAATCTAACCCAGATAAAATCAAACGTTCCCAGTTCAGTAAGATCATCATATATATTTTTTTGTATGAAACGTATGCCGGTGTCTTCGTATTCTTTCTTTGCATGCTGTATCCGCTCTTTGGAGGCATCAATTCCTGTTACCGACCCTGATTCCCCTGTAATTTTATAAAGATAGGATGTTGTAATACCTGAACCGCATCCGACGTCAAGAACATGCATCCCTTTTTTTATCCCTGCCCACCGTGCCTGCTCTTCCAGCCTTTTGAAATCCGTCTTCATTTCAAGACGGCATGCTTCTTCAGTATCTTCCATTATATAATTCAGCGTACTCATTACGTAACTGCCTTTGTTCATTTAGTGTGATAGGGAAGTATAGCATGAGATGGGAATAAGTAAAGCAACTTTTATCTCAAAAATGTTAAATAAGATTATTTCATGATATTAGATCTCATTACTGCTGTTTAGCTGGTACTTTTTCTTCTCTACTTGCTGGTATTGTGGTATATTTGGAGTATACTACTAAGTAAGAGGGAGCTGTATGCGTATTATCGATATAATCAGTAAGAAGAAATATGGCGGAAAACTGTCAAAAGACGAGATAGATTTTTTTATAAAAGGTTATGTAGCAGGGGATATTCCGGATTACCAGATATCATCACTGCTCATGGCTATTTGGTTTAACGGGATGGACAAAGAGGAGACAACGGAGCTTACGCTTTCCATGGTAGACTCCGGGGACAGGATCGATCTTTCCCTTATCCCGGGGATTAAGGTTGACAAACACAGTACCGGCGGGGTTGCTGATACGACCACCCTTGTCGTTGGACCGCTGGTTGCTGCTGCAGGAGGACTTGTTGCAAAGATGTCAGGCCGCGGACTGGGACATACCGGCGGAACTCTGGACAAGCTGGAGTCTATTCCCGGCTTTTCCATAGCTTTAAGCATGGAAGAGTTTGCGGATGTGGTGAAAAAATGCGGTGTTTCTGTAATCGGGCAGACAGGTAATCTGGTACCGGCGGATAAAAAACTGTATGCACTGAGGGATGTGACCGGTACGGTAGATAATCTTTCCCTTATTGCCGGGAGTGTAATGAGCAAGAAGATCGCAGCAGGAAGCGACAAGATTGTTCTGGATGTAAAAACCGGTTCAGGCGCGTTTATGAAGAGTGTTGAGGATGCTGCTGCTTTGGGCCGGATGATGGTAGATATAGGAAAGCTGGCAGGGAGGGAAACCCATGCGTTTGTTACTGATATGAACCAGCCGCTCGGTAATGCTGTCGGTAATGCATTGGAGGTTAGGGAAGCGATTGAGATCCTTCAGGGGAAGCATCCCGGCGATTTAAAGGATCTTTCCATAGCCCTTGCTGTACGGATGCTTATGCTCGGGGAAGTTTTTGAATCCCGCAAGGAAGCTGACGAAAAGGTTCGGTCGGTAATTGATGACGGCAGTGCACTTGAAAGGTTTTCAAAGATGATCGAACTGCAGGGAGGGGATCCGAAGGTAACTGAGGATGTTTCCCTGCTGCCCACGGCAGAGAGTCTTGTTGAGGTAAAAGCTGAAAGAGCAGGATTTTTAACCGCAATGGATACTGAGAGTCTTGGAATGAGTGCCCTGCTTCTTGGAGCGGGGAGAACAAAGAAAAGCGATCCCATAGATCCTGCTGTAGGATACTGGATCAGAAAAAGACTTGGAGATTACGTTGAGAGGGGTGATGTTCTTGCCGAATTTCATGTTAATGACAGAAAAAATATGGATGAAGCTGTATCAAAGTTCAAAGCTGCTCTGACCATTGGAGAAAAAGGCACCGGAAAGAGAAAATTGATATACAGTGAGATAAGTTAATACATAGAGGTAAAAAAGATGAGAGAATTTAGTAAAAAAACCATTTTGGTACTGGTCATGGCACTGATGATAACCGGATTCGGATTTGCTTTTGGAAACAAGGAAATCCCGGTAATTCCACCGGTAACTTCCGGTACACAGTATATATCCCCGAATGGAGATGGGGTTCAGGATAGTGCTGTGCTGAAGTTTTCGGTAAAGGTATACGTGAAAAGTGATGAGGGGTATGTCCCTGAGTATGGTATTCAGATTCTTGATTCTTCAGAGAAAATCCTTAAAGAGGTAAAGGAAACAGAAAAATCGGACATCGGCTGGTTTGCATCCATCTTTAAGGGGTATCAGGAATTTACCCTGGAAAGGGAGATCTCCTGGGATGGAACGGATCTGCAGGGGAACGGGGTTCCGGATGGTATTTATAAGGTAAAACTATTTGTTGTAGATTCTTCAGGAAACAAAAGCGAGACTGATGTAGACAATTTTGTCGTTGATACGGTAAAACCAGCTGCGGTAATCGTTCCTCCTGATAGTATGGTTTTTTCTCCCAACGGAGATGGAAACCTCGACACCTTTATTATCAAACATACCCAGACAACGGAAGAGAAGCTCTGGGAGGGTTTCATTCTTGATTCGGCTGGAAATACAGTAAGAAGTTATAAATGGGAGAACAGTAACCCCGGGACTGTAGAGTGGGACGGTAAGAATGACTCCGGAGGAAACGCTGCGCCGGGAACGTATTCATACAGTCTGAAGTCCACGGATCTTGCCGGGAATGCCTCAGACCCTATAACCCTGGAAGGGATTACCCTGGATACTACTGAAACCAAGGTAGCAATAGTGGTGGAGAATCCTTACTTTTCTCCCAACGGAGACGGAGTCAAGGACAGTACCAGAGTATTCTTTGATGAGCATGAGAAGACCGGAATAAAGAGCTGGGAATGGAATGTTGCAGATCTTGATGGAAAGATATATCTGAAAGCTTCCGGCAGTGAGACTCCCCCGGAGGATATTACTCTCGATGGACAGGACTCAGAAGGGAATCCTATGCCTGAAGGGATGTACCGGATTAACTATCTGGTAACCTATTTGAATGGAAATAAACCCACAACGTCAGAAGATCTTTTTATAGATGTTACTCCTCCGGAAATAAAGGTGACAGTTGATAATCCTGTATTCTCCCCGGATGGAGACGGGAAAAAGGATAGTGTTGCAATACAGCTTAAGTCAAATGAGATTGTTACCTGGAAGGGGAAGATTGTAAAAGCCTCGGGAGAAACAGTTCTTGAAAAAACATCGAATCAGACCACTTCTCTCATAATCTGGGACGGAACGGATGAAAACGGCAGCAGGGTTGTTGACGGCGGATATTCGATATCAGGGATTTTTACCGATAGAGCGGGAAATGCAACCACTACGGCACCGCAGCTCCTTACGGTTGATACAAAACAGGTTTCCATTAGAATTGCGGCCGGAGAGGGGTTTTCACCCAACGGAGACGGGAATGGAGATACTGAAAAGATCGTCATAGATACAAATCAGTATGATAACGTGGATTATTGGAGCCTGGAGGTAGTGGACATCAGTGGAGAAACGGTAAAGAGTTTTAACGGAAAAGATTTTCTCCCTGACACGGTAGAGTGGGATGGTACTACCGCACAGGGAACCGCACCCGAAGGAACCTACACAGCTGTTCTCTCTGCAGCCTACAAAAAAGGAGTGTACCAGGAAGAGACGTCCAATTCGTTTGTTCTGGATGTTACCCCACCCAATGTTGCTCTGGAAGCGGCTCCTGATCCCTTTGCCAAGACAGATTCCGGTATCGAAGGAGATGTTTTTGTTACTCTCAATGTGCAGGACAACACCAGGGTCAGGCAGTGGACAATGGATATCATAGATAAGACAGGAGATATCCTCAGAACCTACTCGGGAGAGGGGGATCCTTCAGGAGACATAACCTGGAAAGTTGCAGCTGGAGGCGAAGCGGCACAGGTCCCTGCCGGAGGAGAAGAGGGTATTACGCTTAAGCTCACTGTTTTTGATGAGGGAAGCAACACGGCTGTTTACGAAAAAAACGTGCCGATAGATATTCTTCTGGTGATGAAGAACGGCAGAAAGTATATTTCTGTTCCAAACATAATTTTCGGAGCCTATAAGTATACCCTGGGTTCCGCGGGAACAAAGTTTCTCAACAGGAACAACGAATCCCTGGACAGGGTTGCCCAGATTTATAAAAAATACCCTGGGTATGGTCTCATTCTCGAAGGACATGCACTGGATATCTACCTTGGAACACCACGGCAGGAGAAAGAAGAGAAGATTCTGGTTCCTCTGACACAGCACCGCGCAGAGACGGTCAAGGCAGCCCTTGTGAAACGGGGAATGGATGAGAGTAAGATTGCAGTGGAGTTTTACGGAGGTCTGCATCCTGTTGCCTCTGTTACCGACAGGACCGTTTGGTGGAAAAACAGGCGGGTTGAGTTCGTTATGACGGATCCGGAATAATAGTACAGAATGAAATGTATTGATCGCTCCCCCTGATTCAGGGGGAGTTTTTGTTAAAACATTAACAATAATTTGTTAAATGATTAAACTTTTCTTGACATCGTGTTTTCTGTAGAGTATTGTGGGAGAGAGCAGTTTCTCTTCAAAATAAGGATAATTTAATGGGTGCAAAGAAAGAAAAAAGAGTTGTACTTGAAACTAAGCATGTAAAAAAACAGTTTCCCAAAGTTCTTGCCAATGATGATATAAACATGGTTCTGTACGAGGGAGAAATCCTTTCGCTGCTGGGAGAAAACGGTGCCGGCAAGTCAACTCTCATGAACGTTCTTTACGGTTTATACAAACCAACTTCCGGAGAGATCCTCCTTGAAGGGGAGCAGGTGGAGTTTTCTTCACCGAAAGATGCAATCCGGAAGGGACTGGGAATGGTTCATCAGCATTTTATGCTGGTGGATAACCTGACAGTAACAGAGAATATTATTCTTGGTTCCGAACCGGGAAAGTATGATTTCATTGATTACAAAACTGCACGGAAAGAAGTGGTTTCCATCTCTGAAAAATATCATCTGCATGTAGACCCTGATGAGATTATTGAAAACCTGTCTGTCGGAGTGCAGCAGCGGGTAGAGATTCTTAAAGCACTGTACCGGAAGGCCAGGATTCTGATTCTTGATGAACCTACTGCGGTTCTTACTCCCCAGGAAGTGGATGAACTTTTTGAAGTTGTCGGCCGTCTTCGGGAGGACGGTGTATCCATAATTATCATTACTCACAAATTGGAAGAGGTAAAGGCAATCTCCGACAGGGTATACATCCTGAAACGAGGAAAGATTGTCGGTGAACGGGAAACTTCTCAGGTAACCAAAGAGGATCTTGCAAATCTTATGGTTGGAAGAGAGGTCGTTCTTACTGTTCATAAAGATGAGAAAGAGGTTTCAGGAGAACCGATCCTGCAGCTCGAAGATGTTGTGGTCAGGAATCAGAAGGGGATAAACGCCCTTGACGGGCTGTCTCTTGATGTCAGACCGGGAGAGATTGTGGGAATAGCCGGAGTTGACGGGAACGGGCAGTCAGAACTGGAAGAAGCTCTTGTGGGACTGTTGAAATTGGAGAGCGGAAGGATCCTCTACAAAGGAGAAGATATCGCTGTTCTTGATACCAAACAACGGCGGGGAAAGGGTGTTGCCAGTGTTCCTGCAGACCGGCAGAAGTACGGGCTTGTTCTCCCCATGAAGGTCTCAGAGAACATGGTTCTGGGATTTCACGATGAAAAACCTTTTGTTAAGGGGATAAACCTTGCGCTGGAGACAATAAAGACCCATTCAGAGAAGCTTGTGGAGGAGTACGATATCCGTACCCCTGGAGTTGAAGTCCCTGCGGGGAATCTTTCCGGAGGAAATCAGCAGAAAGTAATACTCGCCAGAGAACTGTCGAGTGATCCGGATTTTCTCCTGGTAGCTCAGCCAACGAGGGGACTTGATGTCGGTGCGATAGAGTATATTCACTCCCAGATATTAAAAATGAGGGACAAGAACGTCGGAATTCTGCTGATTTCTCTGGAACTGGAGGAGATTTTTTCACTTTCCGACAGAATTCTGGTTTTGTACGAAGGAAAGATTGTAAAAGAGTTTATTCCTGAAAACACTTCGGATAAAGAGGTGGGATTTTATATGACCGGCGGTAAAAAAACCGCAGAGGAAAGGGCCTGATATGCAGATTACCAAGTTAAAACCGCTCTTCTACACTATTATTGTATTGCTGGCGCTTGTTGGTTCGGTGATGTATTTTGCATCTGTATTTTCCGGGATTCTTCTTATTCTGGCTGCCGCAGGACTCTATTTTGTATACTATGGATTAACTGAAGGGAAAGGGGCTTCGAAATCACTCGCCCTGTCTTTCCTGAAAAGCCTTCTGATACCGGTAATAGGTGTAGTTTCCGCTCTTTTAATCGGTGGGATTATTATGGGGATCACCGGATATAATCCGGTAACCGCATATAAAGCCCTGTTCTACGGCGGACTGGTAAAGAACTGGTCTGTTTCTGTTCTTAATGCAGCACCTCTTATATTCACAGGATTGTCCGTTGCATTTGCTTTCAAAGCGGGTCTTTTTAACATAGGTGCCGAGGGACAGTATTATGTGGGAGCAGTTGTTGCCACGTTTCTGGGGCTTCATTTTAACATGCCCCCGCTCCTTTCGATTCCGATTATATTTCTTGTTGCAGGACTTCTTGCTGCATCCTACAACTACATACCGGCTCTATTAAAGGTAAAGACAGGTGCCCACGAAGTTATTACAACCATGATGTTTGCCCAGATTGCACGATATCTCTCATCTATCTTTATCCGGGGAATGGGAGGAGGCAGCGACGGTCCTCATCCCTATGTTACTGACCCCATCCTCAAATCAAACTGGCTGCTCAAAATGAAGACGATTTTCCCGTCTGCCAATTACAGGGTGCATATTGGGATACTGATTGCCATAGGAATGGCTCTCTTTGTACAGTACATACTGACCCGTACCAAATTCGGATTTGAAATCCGGGCGGTTGGGCAGAACAAGGATGCCGCGCGGGGGCAGGGGATAAAGGTAGGGAGAAATATTTTTATCGCACTGCTTTTTGCAGGGTTTCTTGCAGGGTTCTCCGGAGTCAACCAGGTCCTCGGACTTGATCACAAACTGTACGAGAATCTCAATGCCGGATATGGATGGGATGGTATCTCCGTTGCACTTCTGGCGTCCAATAATCCTATCGGGGTTATATTCACCTCTCTTTTATGGGGGATTCTGGCAGCCGGAGGGCAGTATATGTCCAGGACGGTTCAAACTCCCAACTCCATAGTTGAGATCATAAAAGGGATAATCCTTTTCCTGATTGTAGCAAAGTATATCTACATTCATATCGGGCACAAGTTTAAGAACAAAAAGAAAGAGGAAAGAGAGGCAGTTAAATGAGTGGAATAGCTTCGATATTAAATACAGACCTGCTGGTTGCGACGATCCGTCTTTCAACTCCCATTACCCTTGCGGCAATTGGAGCCACCATTTGTGAACGTTCGGGAATTGTTAATATTGCAATGGAAGGAATCATGATTATCGGTGCCTTTTTTGCTGCCGTTGCCGCACTTTTTACGGGGAATCCATGGATTGGGCTTTTAGCCGGCGTTGTTGCAGGGGGTATATTTTCATTGATTCACGCAGTTGCCACGATTACCTTTCACCTGGATCATGTTGTCTCCGGCGCAGTAATGAACATCCTTTCATTCGGTATTGTCCGGTATCTCATGGTAATGATATTCGGTCATCCCGGTACGACAGATGCAATTCCTGTCGGACTGAAAGCTTACCAGTTTGCCATTCCCGGATTGTCGAAGATCCCTGTATTGGGGCCGGTGTTCTTTAATCAGACCCCCATTGTGTATATGTCCTTTGTTCTGGTTGTTCTTACCCTTATTTTTCTCAAGAAAACAAAAACGGGGCTGCATCTGCGGGCAGCCGGCGAACATCCTCTGGCTTTGGAGACAATCGGTGTTTCGGTTTACAAGATGAGATACCTCGGAGTATTTGTTTCCGGTCTTCTGTCCGGGCT
Source organism: Sediminispirochaeta sp. (assembly GCA_024763455.1). GTDB lineage: Bacteria > Spirochaetota > Spirochaetia > B11-G9 > B11-G9 > B11-G9. The sequence continues at coordinate 15,918 of JANTFL010000047.1, forward strand.
GGCGGGAGCGTATCTTTCCATTGAAAATAGTGTTTCGTTTACTGAGGGGATGGCTAACGGAAGAGGATTTATTGCACTTGCTGCGATGATATCCGGCGGCTGGACCGCTATAGGTTCTTTTGTAGCGGCACTGTTCTTTGGTTTTGCCGATGCGTTTCAGGTGCGGATGCAGGTATTCAAGGTATTGAATATCCCTTCGGAGATATTTATCATTTTCCCGTACGTGGCAACAGTTCTTGCTGTTGCAGGGCTGGTCAAGAAATCCAGACCGCCGAAAGCAGATGGTGTTGATTTTATGATAGAGAAAGAGGGAGCGTAGAATTTCAGCATTTATTGATTCCGTAGAGAATCATAAAAATATTTAAAAGCATTTTATTATAGGAGGCATGTAATGTCAAAAGTGACAAAAATTACTGTGGTTATGTTGGTAATTTCCATGGTATTTGCTGGTTTGGTCTTTGCGAACGGCGGCAGCGAAGCTGCTCCGGCAGCGGAGAAATCAAAGGTAATAATCGGTATGGCAACTGACGTCGGAGGACTTGGTGACAAGTCTTTTAACGACGGTTCATACCAGGGGCTTCTTGATGCAAAAGCCGATTTCGGTATTGATGCGCGGGTTGTTGAATCAAAACAGCAGACTGACTATGTACCGAACCTCTCCGGTCTTGCAGAAGACGGGGCACAGGTTGTTTTTGCAGTAGGATTTCTTATGGGTGATGCACTTATTGAAGCTGCAGAGAATCATCCTGATACAAGCTTTGCTGGTATCGATATTTTTGTTGATCCTTCAAAGGCACCCAAGAATGTAGAGGGTCTTCTCTTTAAGGAACAGGAATCAGGTTACGTAGCAGGTGTTGTAGCAGGTCTTTTAACAAAACAGTATGCTTCGGCATCAGACAGACTGAATGATGACAATGTTGTTGGAATGGTTCTTGGTATGGATATCCCCCCTGTTGAGAGATACCAGGCTGGGTTTTATGCTGGTGTAAAGTCAGTTAATCCTGATTGTAAGGTCTTGAGTGTTGTAACCGGAACTTTTACTGACCAGGCAAAAGGAAAAGAAGCTGCTTTGGCAATGATTGAACAGGGTGCTGACATCATTTTCCAGATTGCAGGACTTACCGGACTTGGTGCTATCAATGCAGCCAACGAAGCCGGTGTTGCTGCTATTGGTGTCGATGTTGATCAGAGCGCTGTTGCTCCGGATGCGGTAATTACCTCTGCTGTTAAGGGAATTACCAGAGCTGTATACCTGACAATCAAAGCCGATCTTGAAGGAACCTTTGAAGGCGGCGGCAACAAGGTTTTCGGTATCAATGAAGATACAACTGGTATTTCTTCCTTTAACAAATGGGACAGCATTGTTCCCGGCGATGTTAAGGCAGCTGTACAGAAAGCAATCGATGATCTGAAATCGGGTAAGGTTGTAGCTCCGGCATCAAGGAAAGAAGCTGGTTACGAAGGCTGATTATACTTGAATCAATAAAAAGACCGGGCCCTGGGCCTGGTCTTTTTTTTCACGTGGAGGGTTTATGAGTAAAAGAACAGAGCTGCTTAAAGGTGCAGCGGATTACATAGCATCAAAAGTAGACTTTACGCCTGAAATCGGGATGATCCTGGGTTC
>JANTFL010000048.1 GCA_024763455.1 Sediminispirochaeta sp.
GCCTTATCAGATGCATTGATTGCCTGGGCATGAATTTCAGCTACCGCCCCGCTGCCAATTATTCCAAATCTTTTCTGCCTCATTATATTGTCCCTGGAGCAAGCAGCCTCATAGCTTTTTGTCCGTATTCCAAATAGGTTTCTGCTTTAATTGTTTCTGCTCCTTCATCTGACCCTTTCTTGTTATGAAATTGAAAAATCATGTGAGGCTCAATTGACAGATAACCGGAATATCCATATTTGGAAATAATAGAGTTCACTATTTCTTTGACATGACATTGTCCCTCTCCTGGAAAACAATGAACAATAGCCCCTTCATTGTCAACAAAACAATCCTTTATATGGATATGGGCTATCCTGTCGCCTGCAGCTTTAAGGAACTCCCACACAGCCTCTTCCCGATGTCCGTGACTGAGAGGATTCCCCATATCAAAAACAACTTTTAGTGCATTAGACTGGATTTTTTCGAGTAATGTCCCCAAGTTTTCCGGTTTTGCTGAACCCCAACCGTCACAATTTTCATGGAGCAGAATAATCCCTTCTCCTTCAGCAATTCTTGTAAGCTCCTTGACTCTTTTTAATGCTTCATCAGCCCATTCATCTTCTGCCGCAGATCCTTGTGCATAAGACATAATCCTTACATAAGATGTATTTAACTTGTGCATCCTAGGTGCCGCTCGAAGCAGATCATTTTTATCCAGCTCAAAATCCCCTCTTATCTCTCTGCCCCAGTTTGCTATGGAAGAGGCAAAGGCGGCAATTTTCATACTGTTTTCCTGAAGCAGATCCGCCGCCCTGCTAAATGAGGAATCAGACATTTCACAAATATTAACTCCATCTACTGTTCTGATCTCCATTGAGTCCCAGCCCAGCTTTTTATGAAGAGATATTTGATCTGTTAGTTTATCTGCACCTTCATCGCTTATTCCAGTAAATTTAACACCCATAATTCATTCCCAGTGTATGATAATTCCTAAATAGTTATCCGGATCATTCAGTAAATGATTGTAATATTCCTGAGCTTGTTCCGGACTTATACGATTTGTAATCATTCCATCCGTTTTCAGAACTCCTTTGCTCAGAGAAGACAGCATTTCATTCAGCTGATCCTGCACAGGATTGTTTAAGTCGCTGCTCCCTGTCCGATTGATGACAGATTCATGAGCACCGATTAATGAAGTTCCTTTTCTATGAATCATTTTATAAGCATTTATACATACTTCCCCACGGGAGGATCCAAGAAGATAAACAAACCCCATTGGATTCACAAGGTGCAAAGACTGTGAAACCAGCTCCGGTACCCCGGTTGCTTCTACAACAATATCAATTCCTTCGTTTTCGGTAATGGATTGTATACTTTCAGCAATATTTTCCCTGGATGTATTGATCCGGTACTGGATCCCGCACTTTGAGGCAAGAGCCAATCTTTTTTCTGAAAGATCTGCAATTATAACTTTTTTATCCCTTTTGGTTTTTAAAAGCTGTGCACAAAAATTACCTATCAGCCCTGCTCCAAAAACCAGCATATTACCCTCTTTAGTTCCTCTTTCAATCAGAAACGGCACAGTGGAAGATATTTGTGCAAATCTGCCGAACAGTGACTCCTCTGATAAATTCTCAGGAACCTTCGCCCATATTTCGGTATCAGGATTGATTGTTCCATAGCTGCTGTGCAGCCCATAGTACAGTATCTTCTCACCTTCCTGCAAAACTTTTCCATTATTGCATCTTACAATTTCGCCCATCACTGCATAACCGGGAGCAATCGGATACCTTGCCCAGCTTATTTCAGGATCAGTAAAACCAACGTGCTTTCCGGTGAAAAGAGCAAGTTCTGTACCCGGACTTATAAGAGATGCTGTATTTTTTATAAGACATTCACCGATTTCCAAATCCGGAATTAGTTCATTTTTAAGCTCAGCTTTTCCAGGGGCGGTAAAGTATAGTTTTTTCTGCACCTACTCCTCCTTTAATCTAAAACCCAGATTTAAAGTATCGGGAATATTAATCAATTTAAGTTTATTGTACGCTGCCAAATCCGGGGTTAATGCGTCAGTTAAAACATATTCATAATTATCAGGTAGAATCAATTCCACTTCTCTGGTTAAATTTGCCGATTTCAAAGTGGATTTTTCTTTTATTATTGATATTTCTCCAATAGTATCCCTATAATCCACAGTAATTTTGTACTGGTTATATGATCCGGTAGAAAAAGTATCTTCACCATTGTCTTCACGGTATACCCTGCTGAAAACATGATTTTTCAATGGCAAAATGGATATTCTTAATTTTTTAAAAAACCCTGTATCCAGTTTTCTGCATCCCGGAGAAGTAAACAGGATTGAACCTTCCCTAACCAAATATCTTACTCCTCTATAAGGATACTCAATCGTAATTGACTGCCCTCCATTATACATTTCCTGGCTGTCGGAATCTTTCCATCTGGTACCTTCGGGCAAGGATACCGTGATGCTATCCTGATTCATATTGACAGCAGAAAGAACCAGGATGTCTTCACCAAACATATAATGAACACTGTCCTGCTTAATGTTTTTACTTTCAGGGAACATCAGGGATAAGGGCCGTTCCATCGGGAGACCGGAGAGGGAAGCTTCTATTGCAGTATTGTATATATAGGGCATAAATTCATAGTGAATTTCAACAAGTTCCCGTAAAACATCTATCGATTCGGGATAGGACCATATTTCTGTTGGATTCCCGTCTTCATTCCATGAATGAATTACAAACCTTGGTTGGAAAACAGCTGTTTGGCACCATCGTATAAACTGTTTTGTATCTGGCTTTTCCCCGTAAAAACCGCCGATATCATGACCATAGTAAGGAATCCCGCTTAATCCTAACCCCATACCCATAAGAATATTGTATTTCATTGATTCCCAGTCAGATACATTGTCTCCTGTCCACGTCCGTGCATATTTTTGTAAACCGATTCCTCCCGAACGGCTTATCACCCAAGGTCTTTTTTGAGGGTAAAACTCTTTTGACGCTTCCCATGCTGCTCTGGCCATCCTGACAGGATACCCAGAGCGTATTTTTTGAACAGGCAGACTTAAATCTTCCAGTTCTAGTTCATTATTATCGTTCCAGACGCCCGAAATACCATATGCGAATATTTTGTCTGTCAACATCTTTTTCCACCAAGAGAGAGCATCTGGATTATTGAAGTCAATAAAGGAAGCATCATTCCCCCAGTAATATTCCCTTATTGAATTTCCATCTTTATCTTTCAGGAAATAGCCTTTTTCGTCTAATTCTTTATAAAGGGGATGTGTTATGAGAAACCCCGGCTTGATATTGCACGCTATATGATATCCCCGTTTGCAGTATTTCCGGATTGCCCCTTCGGGATCAGGGAATTTCTTTTTATTCCACATGAATGTATACCGTTCCCCATTGTCTGCTTTTACATACCCGGAAGAAAAATAGAATCCCTCGCATGGTATATTGTATTTTTCAATATTGTCAAAATATCGGGACACCAGTTCAGCAGCCTTATCTGGTTCCGTATAATTCATTGAAGATCCAAGGAACCCGAAGGTATAAAGCGGTGGCAGTGTTGGGCGGCCTGTGAGCCAGGTATATTTGTCAAGGATTTCCCAGGCACTGGTTCCGGTTATGACAATGTAAGAATATGGGCCTCCGACAATTTCAGCGGAGAAATAGTAGGGGCTTTCTTTACCAAGATCTATACTTTTCACAACGGGAACCGGAAACAAAATTCCTGTGTAAATATGTTTTTCCGGATTATGTTTTATAAAAAAAGGGACTGACTTATACAATGGATCTGAAATAGAGGCCTGGTAGCCAAGTGAATCCCGGTTATACATCCTAAAGAATCTACCCCTCCTATTCAGGCTTCCTGTTTTATCACCCAAACCATAAAACCTGTCATCATCATCAAGTTTAAAATTAAATCGGGCCAGCATATCATTCCCATATTTTCCGACTATGCGAAGTGGATAATGAGGAATGACTGTATCATTTGTACCAATTTGCCCCCCATGAACAAGCTGTTTATCCTGAAAAATTGAAAGAAGACCAGTGTCTTTCCTAAAAACAAACTCATTGGCCCCCTGGTAAAGATGATACTCTTTGTCTGACTCAATAATTTTGGAAAAGGAAGGTTCTTTCATTTCTGATTCTTTTTTTAATTCCGAACTAAAAAATATTTCTGATATTTCTTGACTGCTGTTCGGGACAGGGTAAGAATCAAATTGAAAATCTATGCTGTAAACACCTTCCCGAAATACTTCTGCCTTAATTTTCCCATTTACACCGGAAAATTCAACAGCATTTTTTTTCACACTATATTGACTTAAATTATATACAGCTCGGGAATAATTCAATATTTCACCCCTCCGGAGGTCATTCCTCTTATAAAGTATTTCTGAAAGAGAAGGAAAACAAAAACCAAAGGTATGATGGATATTACCGTCATTGAAAGAAGCTTTGACCAATCGACATCATACTGTCCTACAAAATTCGCCAGTGCTAACTGGAGTGTATATTTTTTTTCTTTTGCAATAACTATAAACGGCCATAAGAAATCATTCCATCTCCACATAAATGAAAAAATAGCAATTGTAGCAATTATCGGTTTTGCAAGAGGTATGATAATTCGGTGAAATATAAACCACTCCCCTCCCCCGTCAATTCTCGCAGCTTCTATAAGCGAGTTGGGAATTGTCATCATGTATTGCCGTGCCAGGAATATACCCGTAGGGGTTGCAGCAGGAGGGATGATGATGCCCCAGAGAGAATTGAGCAATCCGAGATTTTTTTCAAGAATAAATATCGGAACAAGGATAACCTGCAAAGGAATCATAAGCGTTGCTATCATTATGGAAAATATTAAATCCCTTCCTTTGAAAATATATTTTGATAATGCATACCCCGCCATAATATTTATAGTTATGGTGATGATAGTTGAAACCACCGCTACAAATGCTGAGTTATTAAAGTAGCGAATAAAATTCCCTGATTTAAAGGCTGCCCTGAAATTCTGCAAGGTTGGATGATTCGGGAAAATTGTCAGAGGAAAAGTAAAAAGCTCATTCTGTAATTTTAATGATGAAAATATAATCCAGAGAATCGGGAAAAAGAAAACAATGAGAAGAAATATTTTAAGGATCAGTCCGCCTGTTTTATTCATTTGCGTAATCCTTTTTATTTAATTTAAACTGTATAAATGTAAGAAATCCAATTATAACCATTAAAACTACAGCCATAGAGGATGCATATCCCATTCTGTCTTCCTCGAAAGCAACCTGATAAATACTTTGAACTAAAAATTTTGTTGCAGTTCCGGGACCCCCTTTAGTTAAAACAAAAATCAGTTCGAAAGCTTTGAAAGCGTTTATTGTTGCCAACACAACAACTACAAGCATTGTTGGCCGAATCATCGGGAATTTGATTTTCCTGAAAATCTGAAATACATTTGCACCGTCTATTCTTGCTGCTTCAAAAAGTGTCTCCGGTATCGCCTGCAGTCCCCCTACAAACATTACCATATAAAATCCTGTTTGGGCCCAGACTGTTATAAAAATGAGAGATGCAGTAGCCATGGCCGGGGAAGTTAGCCATCTTACTGATTTTCCCCCAATGGATGTAAGCAAATAATTAACAATACCTATTTGATCACCTAAAATCCACCTCCAGGAAATACCTACAATAATAAAACTCAGCATTGTTGGAAGATAGTAAAATCCTCTGAATAATCCAACAGATTTCTCCTGACCGGATACAAGCAATGCTATAAATAATGATGAAGCAGTAAGGAGCGGTACTACAAAAAACACATACCGAATTGTATTTCCTAAAGAATTCCAGAAGGAATGATCCTTGACTAGATTAATAAAATTCAATAAGCCGGAATAATCATGCTCCCCAAGGATGCTCCATTCATACAAACTCATTCTTAATCCTGAAACTGCGGGGATAATAATAAAAATAAAGAAAATAAGCATATTAGGCAGTAAAAAAAGCATAGGAGCTTTTACCTGGTGGAATGAACTCTTTGGTATTTTTTTCTTATTCATTGATTATTCCTTTTATTTTGTTTTGACTATAAAAAAATGATCCGGATAATGCTTATCCGGATCAAATATGGAGAACCATTCTTTAGAAGAATGAATTACCTTTAGCCTGAATATTCTTTGCAGTCTGCTCCATTGTCTGGTTTCCAAGAAGCCCCTCAACGATCTGTTCACGTATGTAGGAATAAATTTTGTTCAACTGAGGCGCTTTCCAATCCGCTGCGGTGTAAGCAGGAGTAACAGCAAGATCTTCTCCAAAGGTTTTAAAATCTGCACTTCGTGAAGGATACGCAATATCTACATCGGTCCGTGCCGAAAGATTAAGTGTTTCCTTACAGTACATACTGTTATGTTCTTTATCTGAAAAAGCAACCATTAAATCCAGAGCTTCTTTTTTATGCACGGCATCCTTGAAAACACCAACAAATTTGCCACCAGGTACAGAAGATCTAATCTTACGCTTCGGCATGTTAACTGCCGCCCATTCAAAATTTGTTATACCCTTGGAATATTTATTTATCATCCAGGACCCGCCAATATGGCAAGCAACTAGTCCTGCCTGAAAGAGTTCCTGAGGATTCTCTGATCCCATCCAGACAGAAGCAGGAATAAGTTTGTCATCGTGAAGTTTTTTGAAGAAATTAAGGGCATCCAGTGTTTCCGGTGTATCAAATCCCATACCTGTACCAAAATCATTGAGAAACTTGCCTCCTGCTTCATACAATAAGGTGGACCACCGATGTGGGCTGAAATCAAACCCGAGGGCAAATTCAAGACCTTCATTTTTTGCCACTACCTGTTTCATTGCATCGTACCACTGATCCCAGTCCCAGGTTTTAGAAAGTTTTTTAATATCTATACCGGCATTTTTGAAAAGATCAACATTAACAAGCATTCCATTCGCAGTTGCTTCTGTCGGAAGGGCAACTAATGAACCATCCTTCCTTGTTGCAAAAGCAAGAGATGCTTTTCCATATCCGGCAGTGACATCAGACAAATTGGGAACAGCATCGTTAAGTACAACAAGATTATCCGCAAACATTGCTACATGATTGTTTGTTAATCTGGCAATATCCGGAGGGTTCCCGCCAGCTATCATGAGCTTTAGCCTTTTTTCATAATCACCAAATGGCACAAGCTGCATATCAAGAGATACATTCGGATGAGCTTCGAGGTAGTCAGCCATTGTATCCTGAAATACCTGCGACTCATTCCCATCGTTAAACCAAAGAACGGAAAGAGAGACTTTCTCAGCAGGAGCCGCTGAATTTGAGTCATTCTCTTTTGCTCCGTTTGCCCAAAGCATTGAAACTGCCGCCAGGAGCAGCAAAGTTGATAGAATTTTCTTCATTTTCTTCTCCTTTTATTCGTCAAATCGTTTTGATTGTCAATTGTACAACGAGTTCCTCTCACTGTCAACATAAATAATCAAAACGTTTTGATTATCTACACCTTCCGTGAAATATAACTGCGGTAATCCTTCAGCATGGGTTGATAATCTTCCTGAAGCAGGGGAGAGGAAATAATAAAATCTGCAGTTGACCGGTTCGGTGCAGTAGGTATGTTGTAAAGAGCTGCTATACGGAGAAGAGCCTTAACGTCAACATCATGGGGCTGAGGTTCCATGGGGTCCCAGAGAAAAATAAAAATATCTATCTTCCCTTCTGTAATAAGAGCACCCAGCTGCTGGTCTCCGCCAAGAGGACCGGACATAAGTTTGGTTATTTTGGGCATACCGGCTCTGTTCTGCTTTAAAGCCAGTTTATTCATAAAGGTCTCTTCTACCAGACGGCCGGTGGTTCCGGTACATACCAGGTTAAAATCTATCAGGATTTCATAATTCCATTCCACCCATTCAATAAGGTCCTGTTTCCTGTTGTCATGTGCAACAAGAGCAATTGTTTTTTTACGTTTCATCGCGATTCTTCCTTTATTATATTTGCAAGGGGAGACGGATGATAAATTCCGTCCCCTTCCCTGTACTGCTGTTTATGCTTATCTGACCTTTATGGGCGAGCACTATGTGTTTTACAATTGCAAGTCCCAATCCGGTTCCTCCCAACTCCCTGCTCCTTGCCTTATCCACAGTATAAAACCGCTCAAAAACCCTCGGAATATCCTTCCTGGGGATTCCCGGACCATTATCTGCAAGTCTGATGAGTGAATAATCGGAAAACTGTGTCCCCTTTATCGTAATGGTACTCCCCGGGGGACAGTATTTGACCGAATTGTCAACGAGGTTTACAAGGGCTTGTTCCAGAAGCAGTGAGTTCGCCTGTACCGTAAAATCTTCCGAATAGTTGACCCGTACCTCTATATTCTTCCTTTTTATCTTCCTGCTGCATATTTTAAGCACCGAAGAACTAATCTCTGAAAACAGGAGCGGTTCTGTTTCGATATCCATATTTTCATAGGATTCGAGTGACGAGAGACTTAACAGGTCTTTTATTATCGCATCAAGACGCTGCGACTGTTCCTGAATGATATCCAGGAACTCAAGGGTATCTTTCCTATTGTTGATTGCCCCGTTTTTCAGGGTTTCCACAAACCCAAGTATGGAAGTAACCGGGGTTTTCAACTCATGAGAAACGTTTGCTACAAAATCTTTACGTATCCTCTCAAGGGTTTCCACCTGGGTAATATCATGAAGGACCAGAATCATCCGAATATCATTATCTCCGGTTTCAATATAAGAGGTGTTAACCTGGAAATAGAGATTACGGGAGGTAAATTTATGATTTTCAAATTTATCCTCTGAAGGAATCTTCTCTTTAAAAAGCAGTTTCTTCTTTTGGCCGCTCTTCGACTGCAGGGTTTCTGCTGCAAGTTTAAGCAGTTCATTGTTATTGGTTATTTCGGATAAATGGCTCCCGATTCCTTTGCTCTTTTCGATTTTAAAAAGGCGCAGAGCAGCGGAATTTATTTCTTTGACAACCATGGTGCTGTCTGTAACAATGATTGCTTCTACAAGCGCGGAAAAAACCGATTCCAGTTCTTTCTCATGCTCGATGGCAGCATCAGTTTGCTGTTTCATTCTGTTCCTCTGCCATTCGGTAGCCAATACCCCTTACTGTTTCAAGATATTTTCCCTGTTCCCCCAGTTTTTTCCGAATCCCCAGAATCTGAACATCAACGGACCGTTCGGTTACCGGATAATCTTCCCCCTTCACAGCACTTATTATCTGGTTCCGGGAAAGGACCCATCCGGGATTTCTGCATAAAAGCTCAAGAATTGCAAACTCTGTTGTACTCAAGGATACCGGATGTACGTCACAGGAAACTTCATGCTTATCAGTATCTATGTTAATCCCGTGTATGGAAACCACCCCTTTGCCTCCACGGTTTTTCATATCCTTATTACTGCGTCTTAAAACAGCACCGATCCGGGCTGATAGTATTTTTGGGCTGAAGGGCTTGGTAATATAGTCGTCGGCCCCCGCTTCCAGCCCTGAAACAACATCCGTGTCATCACCCCGGGCGGTAACCATCAGAATGGGTATTGCAGATGTCCGGGAATCTTTCGAAAGTATCCGGCATACTTCCATACCGTCGAGACCGGGAAGCATCAGATCCAAAACGATAATATCCGGGACAGTATCGAAGGCAGCGGAAAGAGCCTCCTCCCCGCTGGAAACGGCAATCGCTTTATACCCCTCTTTTTCGAGATTATACGAAATCAGTTTACGGATACTTTCTTCATCATCCACGACCAGAACGGTTTTCATTTCCATACTGTCCTAGTATACACCATCAGAAGGATCTTTTGAAAGATGATGTTTTGCCACTCTTCCTTCAACAGTAAAAATTATGTCCTCACAGATATTCGTTATTAGATCCGCAACCCGTTCGATATTGGATGCTATTCTCAACAGGTGAATAGCGCGTTTGATTGTTGAGGGGTCAGAGCTCATATAGGTTATAAGCTCTCTGAGTATCTGGTCCCGGAGCTGATCGACTTTATCATCCTCCAGGCTTACTTCATCTGCAGTTTTTGCATCTTTCTTAAGAAATGAAGTAATGCACCGTTCCATCATGGATACGACAATTTCCATCATCCTGGGCAGATCCACCAGAGGCTTTACCGGATCTCTCTGTATCAAATACAAAGCACTTTCACTTATATTTACCGCATGGTCGCCGATTCTTTCAAGATCATTATTGATTTTCAAGATCATCAAGACCATCCGGAGATCAACTGCCCGTGGTTCATACCGGGCTATTACTGTCATACATTGATCATCCAGAGAGAGCTCCCTTTCGTTTGCGGCAGGTTCTTCCTTCTCAATCACCTCATTCAACAGCTGCTCATTTCCTGTTAAGAGCCCCTCCATACTTTTTTTCATCATGATCTTTACATGATTTGCATATGATATAATATCATGTTTCAGCTCATCAATTTTATCGTGTAACATTTCTTCTCCTAACCGAATTTTCCTGTAAGATATTCTTCTGTCCGTTTATCCTTGGGGACAGTAAACATTTCTTTAGTCGAACCGTACTCTACAAGCTCTCCCAGATACATAAATGCTGTATCGTCCGAAACCCTTGCAGCCTGGGCTATATTGTGGGTTACCATTAAAATGGTTACATTTTCCTTTAACTGAACAACCAGTTCTTCAATACGGGATGTTGCTTTCGGATCAAGTGCAGAAGTCGGTTCATCTAGCAGGAGTATTTCCGGATTCATAGCCAAAGCTCTTGCAATACACAACCTCTGCTGCTGTCCACCGGATAAATAGGTCCCCTTTTTATTAAGGCCGTCCTTTACTTCATCCCAGAGGGCAGCTTTGGAAAGGGAATCCTCAACTATTTCATGGGAAATTTTCTTTGGTATTTTTATTCCGTTCAAAAGGTACCCGGCTATGACATTTTCATAGATTGTCATTGTCGGGAAAGGGTTTGGCCGCTGAAATACCATTCCAATCTTTCTCCGTACCTTAATGGTATTTATCTTGTTCAGATCTTCTCCATCCATTATTATTTTGCCCGTTGCAGTTCCCCCGGGACTCATTTCATGCATCCGGTTTACACACCGTATAAGTGTTGTTTTACCGCATCCCGAAGGACCCATTATTGAAACTACTTTATTTCTTCCCACAGAGAAATTTATGTCTTTGATTATTCTTTTATCGTGAAAATATGCACTGAGATTTTCAAGCTGTAACAGAGGCTCTTCTGATTTTCTGCTCACTATCTCCCTCCTTTTTTTGATACAAATATCCGTGCCAGCATGTTGATACCGAAAACTGCTATAATCAGCAGCAAAGAAGCCCCCCATGCCATCTTGTGCCATTCATCATAGGGACTTGTAGCATAATTATAGATAACGAGGGGCAGGGAACTCATGGGTTTCCCGGCGTTTACATTCATAAACGGACTGCCGAACGCAGTAAACAGCAGGGGTGCAGTTTCCCCTGATATTCTTGTTGCCCCCAGGAGTATCCCATTTACAATTCCTTTTAGCCCTGTCGGAACGACAACTTTTAAAATTACCCGGTGATAGGGAACCCCCATGGCAGCTGCAGCTTCCCTGAGTTCAGAGGGGATCCGTTTAAGGGTCTCTTCGGTAGCTTTGAGGACAAGGGGGATTACCATGACGCCGAGAGCAACACTCCCTGAGAATGCCGAAAAATGGCCCATTGGTACGACGACCAGCACCCATGCAAAAATACCGATAACTATTGACGGAGTGCCCTGCAGGATGTCGTTACTGAAGCGTACAAGTTCGGCAGTTTTCGAATCCGGATATTCAGACAGATAAATTCCCCCTAAAACTGCCAGGGGCACTGACAGTACCAATGCCACAGCAACTATTATGAGAGAGCCTGCAATCGCATTAAAAATCCCTCCGCCGGATTCGCCGACGGGTTTTGGAAGATTCATGATAAAGTCAAGGTTGATAGAGGAAATACCATTTACCAGCAGGTAAAAGAGTATTAAAACAAGAGGGACAACGACCAGACTTGAAATAAAAGTTATAAGTACACCTGAAAAATTATTCTGTACTATCCGGCGCTTGATCATTTTTTCATCTTCAAGAATTTCCTTGAGATACACAGTACGTGTCATTTACCTGCTCCTTTTATCTCAAACCGCTTTATAATTAGTCTGCCTATAAAATTGATTATTGCAGTGACAATAAAGAGCAGAAGTCCCAGTTCAATCAGCGAAGATAGATACAAATCGCTGACTGCTTCGGTAAATTCGTTGGCAATAACCGAGGCCATTGTATTTCCCGGTTCAAATATATTCGTAAAGAGCTTGTTTGTATTACCAATAACCATGGTAACCGCCATGGTTTCACCAAGAGCCCGGCCGAGAGCGAGAAGCACTCCGGCAAAAATTCCTGAATACGAGGTTGGAATAACAACCTTTCTCAGCACCTCCCAATGGGTACCCCCCAGGGAATAAGCTGCCTCTTTAATATCCCCGGATATCATACTCATTACCTCCCGTGCCATGGTTGAGGCATAGGGAATAATCATTATTGCCAGAATAAGTGATGCTGAAAGGATACTGACTCCGTAAGGGGGGATCCCGGCAGCAAGCTCCAGCTTTCTTATCAGCGGCACAAGTACAAGCAGCCCCCAGAAGCCGTATATAACAGAGGGTATCCCTGCCAGCAGCTCGACAGCACTCTTTAATATTGTTGCAATAACACCCTCTTTCATATATTCACTGAGGATAAGGGCAACAGCGAATGAAAAGGGGAATGCAATAAGCAGTGCCAGAAAACTTGTGACAAGGGTTCCGGCAAGGAAGGGCAGTGCCCCGTAGATCTCACGTACAGGATCCCATGTCTGTCTGAAGATAAATCCTGCACCATACGCTTTTACTGCTGGTGCAGACTGAACCACAAGGGTTACCAACAGAAGAGCCGGTATCATGAGTATGACAATACCGGCACTCTTAAGAATAACCTTAAAACCTTTTTCCATAAATATATCTTTATTCATAGGTTTTATTTACACTTTTTGTTATTTGTCAAATTCAACCGGTTCCCCGTTGAAGGTAACACTGTTTATAATAACTTCCGCTTTTTTTACCGCAGCTGCAGGGAGGGGAGCATAATGCAGAGGTTCTGCATACTGCTGACCTTCATGCTCTGCGTACCAGAGGAGTTTGAGGAGTTCTTTTACCCTGTCCAGACTTCTGCCGCCGTAGTTCTGCTCTTTATAAAATATCATCCAGGTAAAACCGCTTATTGGATATCCCTTTGCTGCAGGGGTATCGGTAATGGATATACGGGTATCTGCCGGAAGGTCCACGTTTGCCGCAAGACTGACTCCCTCAATTGAAGGTGTTATAAAGTTTCCGGATCTATTCTGAACCTTTCCCACAGGCATGTTGTTCTGGAGTGCATAGATAAGTTCGACATATCCTATTGCTCCGGGAGTCTGCTTAACAATACCCGCTACTCCGGGGTTTCCTTTACCGCCGAGACCTACCGGCCAATTTAGAGACTTACCTGCTCCAACCTTGTTTTTCCAGTCGGAACTCACCTTGGAGAGGTAATCACTGAAAATAGCTGTTGTTCCGCTGCCGTCAGACCGGTGGGCTACCACAATCTTTTCATCCGGAAGGGATACACCGCTGTTTACCTTCTGTATTTTTGTATCATTCCATTTTACAATATCACCAAGAAAGATACCCGCAATAACATCCGGGGTAAACTTCAGTGCGGGAACTCCCTTTAAATTATAGGTTATAGTTACCGCACCCATACATGTGGGGATATGCAGTATTTCTCCATCTGCTTTAGCCAGATCCGCATCTTTCATAAAAGCATCAGTTCCGCCGAAATCAACGGTTTTGCTCAAAAGCTGCTTTATCCCGCCGCCGGAGCCGATAGCCTGATAATTTACCTTTACCCCTGTTTTATTATAGTAAGCATCAAACATCTTTGAGTAGAAGGGATAGGGGAATGTCGCACCTGCACCAAGAAGCTCACTAACCTTTTTTGACGATGCTTCTTTTGCAGGTGTTTCCTTGCTTCCATTTGCAAACAGCATCCCTGTAACTGCAATCAGCATTACCGTTATAGCAGTAATTTTCTTTAACATTTTTACTTTCCTCCTTAAGAAAGTCATATAATATGGCCACAAAGTAAAAACTTTTCTTTAGGGTTTTATGAAAGTTATGTTAGGATTGTGTTAGATATGGTTTGTTGAACAGAACCATTGCACCGGAAACGGAAATAGGGCAGAATACCAGCATGGAACAATACGACTGCATTATTATAGGCTCCGGTCCGGCGGGTCTTGGAGCGGCTTTTTATCTCATCGGTAAGAACCCTGGCCTGAAGGTTCTGATCCTTGAAAAAGGAAAGACCAGTTCCGGGGGTTTAAGAAACGACTGCAAGATGAATTTTACCTACCCTATCGGCTTTCCTGCTGAAAATTGGGGTAGCAAAGAAGCAGGGTATTACCTGGACATGGTAATAGAGAAGCTCAAGCCGGAAATTCTGGAAAAGAAAAACGTGGGAACCTACCAAAGGAGAGCGGCCCGGCTGGGAGTCGATCTTATAAATATAAGGCAGACTCATTTGGGGACCGACGGAGGGCTTCTCCTTATCAAACAGCTCACCGCGGAGCTGGAAGCACTGGGTGTTGAAATTTCCCTGGGCGAAGAGATGCTGGAGCTGAACCACCCAAAAAATGTTGTTATTACCCGCAGTAGAGAACTGGAATACCGGACCTTGCTCATCGCGCCGGGAAGGCAGGGGTTCAAATTTATTCAGGATATCATGGACGGCATGGGCGTAGAGTATGTGGACCATACGGTTGATATAGGGATCCGGGTTGAAACCCGAGTGGAATACTATCCCATTGTTAAAGATTACTACGATCCCAAATTTATGTTCCCGGAACGGGTACGGACCTTCTGTACCAACAGCGGTAATGCCCACGTGGTACAGGAACGGTATAAAACTGTTCATAACGAAATTTATTATTCAGTAAACGGACATGCTTACTCTACAAAAAGAGAGCCCAACGGACTGGCAAATTTTGCTATGCTCAAAACGGTACGATTCACCGAACCCCTTGCCAGCGGACAGCAGTTTGCCGTTAATCTTGGGCTGCAGGCAATGCTGATGGGGGGCGGCAGGCCGCTTATGCAGAGGGTAGGAGACTTCAGGATGGGAAAACGGTCAAAGGAAAAGAGTTTTAACGACGATCTGTTTGATTTTTCTCCCTCCCTTTCAAGCAGCTGCCCGGGGGATATAAGTCTGGCAATGCCATCCAAGATCCTGCGGTACATATGGAAATCAATGAAGATGCTGGATACTATTGTTCCCGGGGTACTTCACCCCAGTACCATCATGTACTATCCCGAAATAAAGCTTTATGCAAACAAGCCTGAGTTTCTTGATGAACACTTCCGGGTAAAGGGGAATGTGTTTTTTGCCGGAGACGGTGCAGGAACCAGCAGGGGGATTACTGCAGCCTGGGCCAGCGGGATCAGAGCCGCTGAGGGGATGTTGGAAGAGGTTTCTTAACCGGTAAGAAGCAATTACCCATGGAGAATCTTTCTCAGACAACAGAAAGTATAATAACAATGCAAAGAGCTGCTACTATAATCCAGGCAGCCGGGCGGCCGAAGTTTACTGTAAAGCCTATCCCGAAACGTTTTGGCACAAAGAGGCTTGGGTCCTTTCTATTTATGTACAGGATACCGCCTTTCCAGAATGCATCGTCATCCCTGTCTATAACTTCCTTTTCTTCTTTTGGATCGGGTAACCGGGAACCGCTTTGCCCTGTATAAAAAGCGAGTCCACCTATGACTGCCATTATAACCGCTGCTCCCCCAAGGGAGCTATAGACAACAAGCGTCCCCGGAGAAAGCAGTCCGATAATGACCAGTTGTGCAGCAAATAGTATTACCAAAAGAATAATTCCAATGACATAAAGAGCTATAGACCAGAAAAAACGGAATTTTTTCTCCTGGGCATAGGATACTTTCCCTTTTGCTATGCCTGACACTCTTTTTGCCCGCTTTAAAGCAAAATTTATTCCGATAAACAGCAGGGAAAAAAGAAACATGGTTAAAGGAATCGAATAAACAGAAAAGCAGGATTTCTCCATAAATCCATCTGCAACTCCGTCAATCGTGAAGTGAGTTGCCAGTGTCTGAGGGAGAATAGCGTATCTTTTTAAGGTGAGAACACCGAGTACAGCAGTGATGATGAAATAAAGGATGTACCAGTAATAGGGAAAAACTTTAAAATCTTTCGTAGCATCCGTATCTACGGTACGATAGTTTGATTGAACGGGGTTATGAGAAAGTTTTATCCTCTTTACCCGTGAGCGGGCCCAAAGGTAAAGGATAAAATTACCAACAAGCTGCATTATCAGGAGAAGAGGGAAAACACTTTCGGGGCTTAAAGCATTAGTTAAAGTACTTAAAAGAAGTTCCAGTGATACAACGATTAGGGTTACTCCTGTCACCAGGATTGAATAATGCTTTTTAAGAAGGGAAATCCTTTCATCCCCCAGAATTGCATCATCCACGGTTACTCCGAATAAAAGATAGGGATTGAGAAGATTCGGCATCCAGGCATAGAGAAACCCGAGTAAAAGAAAAATCCCTGCATTGAATAAAAGAAATGGAGTATCCACTATGTCTCGCTCCTCATTTCCGTAAAAACGTTCTTTACCATTCCAAGAAACCTCTTTTCTCCTATCCCATTGCAAATGCTTTGAGAGACTAGTTGTCTGATTTTTTCCTCCAGAACAGTTTCGTACCCGGTACGTCTGTCCGCAAGGACACTGCTGCTTATTCTGACCCCTTTACTCCGGTTGACAATAATGATCCCCTCTTCTTTAAGTTTGTTGTATGCTTTCGATACAGTATGCATATTAATACCAAGTTCCGATGCCAGATTTCTTACTGAGGGCAGCGGGTCATCAGGTTGCAGATACCCCTTGGCAATACCATAACGGATCTGGTTTGCAAGCTGTGTATAGAGGGTTTCTTCACTATTTACATCAATCTGCAACAACACCTTGACAACTCCTTCTTGTTCTATATATAATATAACAGCTATAACGGCCAAGGTCAACAGCGCATTTTTTCGGAAGGAAGGTAGTGTATGAAACGGTATACAGCGCCGATTTTGTCAGCGATAGGTGTTGCAGTGATTATTGCTGT
>JANTFL010000049.1 GCA_024763455.1 Sediminispirochaeta sp.
GGACAGGGCTGCGCAACAAGGTGAAAATGGGTTTCAAAAAGAATGGTAAACTTGTTGCCCTGAAGCATCAGATGTTCTGGGATGTAGGGTGTTCTGCCGAATACGGTTCAAATGTTGTAAATGCAACCGGATTTTCAGCTACCGGACCCTACTATATACCTAACGTCTATATAGATTCCTATGCCTGTTATACCAACAATCCAGTATGTTCAGCCTACCGGGGATTCGGGTATTCCGAGTTCTCTTTCGGGATAGAAAGCACCATGGACAGAGCTGCCAAAAAAATGGGTTTCGATCCTGTTGAACTGCGTAAAATTAACGCAATCAAGGAAGGGGAAGGCGTTGCCTACGATGTTCCCATGAATCCCAACGGACTGATTGAATGTATAGACAAGGTGGCTGCAGAGATTGAATGGGGTAAAGAGGAGAAATCTGATGACCCGAACAAGATTATTGCAAAAGGGTTTGCTTCTGTCTGGAAAGCTCCGGCTATGCCGGCAAATGAATCTTCCAGTGCTTTTATTAAATTTTCAGAAGACGGCAGTATAAACGTCCTTGTATCCGGCATGGATTTGGGTCAGGGATTTTTAACTGCTATGGCTAAGATAGCTGCAGAAGAGCTTGGGCTTACACTGGATAAAGTACGGGTTGAGCTTCCTGATACTGACCGGAATCCATACGAATGGCAGACTGTTGCGTCCCATGTAACCTGGAGCTGCGGAAATGCAGTTAAACGTGCAGCAATTGATGCCAAAAATAAAATTCTTGACATTGTACAGCGCGCTCATTTTATCGATAAAAGTCAGCTGTATCTGGAAGATAACGGGGTAAAATGTACAACCCAGGAATCTTTCTTTCTCCCTTTCTCGGATTTTGTTATTACCGGTATCCAGACAGAGCATAATACCTGGGTAGGCGGACCTATTCTGGGAAGCGGTATGTTCATGCCTGAATACACCAATGCAATGGTTAATCCCGAAACAGGACTCGGCGGACATCCGATGGTTCACTATACCGTAGGTGCCGGCGCTGTAAAGGTTGAAATTGACAAGGAAACAGGGCGTATCAATGTCCTTAAAATGGCAGAAGCTTTTGATCTCGGGAAGGCAATCAACCCCGATCTTTCAAAGGATCAGATTGTCGGAGGTTTTGTTCAGGGACTTGGAACAGCGCTTTGGGAAGAATGTGTCTTTGATGAAAAGGGTAAGCTGCTGAATGACGGTTTTACCGATTACAAGATACCAACCATAGTTGATGTCCCCCGGGATATGAACCCTATTCTGGTCGAAGTTCCCCAGCCTGACGGACCTTATGGAGCACGAGGGCACTCAGAACACACCATGATCCCGGTAATGCCTGCCATAGCCAATGCTGTAGCAAACGGCCTTGGGGTTAGAATTACCGATGTGCCTGTTACTCCCGAAAAGATTGTCATGAGAATGGGTAAGGAAGAGTTCAAGGAACAGACTAAATAGACACTGCCCTTTCGGCAGTAAAAATAAGAAATCCGCAGCCTCCGGGCTGCGGCAGGATTGAAGCCCCTCGGAAACTGAGGGGCTTTACCGTTGACGAGAATGAGGAGGAATTGTGAAACGAGTATTAGTTGAAAAAGATTCGTATTACGACTCTGTATTCCTTATGCTGATTAACCGTGAGGTTGGACAGATAGAGGGTGTAACAGATGCTGTTGTGTCTATGGGCACAGACGTGAATGTAACCCTGCTTAAGGAAACAGGTCTTGCAGACAAGGAGATTGAGGGAGTAACCCCGAATGATCTGATTGTTGCTGTGGAAGGAGAGAGCGAAGAAGTTGTTGAGGCTGCAATTGCTAAGGCAAAAGAGCTCCTTGATAAAAAGAGTTCATCCGATGATGGCGAGAACTATAAACCTTCAAGTCTTGAAGGTGCTCTTAAAGTAGTTCCGGAAGCGAACCTTGCTATAATATCGCTTCCCGGAGAGTTTGCTTCCAGGGAAGTAAAAAAAGCATTGCGCAAAGGGCTCCATGTAATGTTGTTTTCCGATAACGTTTCGGTGGAGAGCGAGATTGAACTTAAAAATCTGGCAAAAGAGAAAGGTCTTCTCATGATGGGACCTGACTGCGGTACTGCAATTATTAATGGCAAACCGCTCTGTTTTGCCAACGTTGTCCGCCCCGGGGATATCGGGGTTGTTGGTGCTTCCGGTACCGGACTGCAGGAAATTACCTGTGCTATTGAGAAGTTCGGAGCAGGAATAACCCAGGGTATCGGAACCGGCGGCCGTGATCTTAAAAATGCCAAAATCGGCGGTACCATGATGCTGATGGGTATTGAAGCATTAAAGCAGGATGACGCCACAAAGGTTATTGTTGTTGTTTCCAAACCCCCTGCAGATGAAGTTGCTGTCAAGGTTATTGATGCGCTGCGTAAAACCGGTAAACCTTCAGTTATTCATTTTATTGGAATGGAGCCGGGGAAACAGGAAGGCAATCTTTATTTTGCCGGTAACCTTGAAGAAGCTGCAGGGATGGCCGTTGCCCTGTCAAAGGGCGAAACATATCAGAAACGGACATACACCATCGACCGGGCAGAAATTGATGCAATAATTGAACGTGAAACCAAAAAAATGTCTTCAAACCAAAAATATATCCGGGGACTTTACACCGGCGGTACTCTGGCTGATGAAGCATTAATAATGTTTGACCGGGAGATAGGCGGGATTTACTCTAATAATCAGTCAAAAAAAGATTTTATTCCACCGGATCCCAACAAATCAATCAAGCATACAATTGTTGACCTTGGTGATGATGTTTATACAGTTGGACGGCCCCATCCAATGATTGATCCCAGCACGCGAGAGGACAGGATTAAGATTGAGGCTGAAGATGGAGAGATGGCAGTTATGCTTCTGGATATTGTGCTCGGGTATGGTTCTCATCAGGATCCGGCAGGTGCAATTCTTGAATCACTCAAAAATGCAAAGAAGAAAGCTGAAGAAAGGGGCGGCTACCTCTCAATAGTAACTTCCATCACCGGTACAGAAGGAGATTTTCAGAGTATTCACGAAACCAGGAACAAGTTGGAATCAATTGGTTGTGTTGTTATGCCTTCCAACTATCAGGCATCAACATTGGCATTGGAAATTATGAGAAAGGTGGAAAAGTAATGGATGTATCAAACATTAATAAACTTTTTGAAGAGAATCTTACCGTTGTAAATTTGGGGCTTGAGTCTTTTGCAGAGAATCTTAACAACGAAGGAGTACGGACTGTACAGGTTCAGTGGAAGCCACCGGCAGGTGGTAACGTGGAAATAGCCGAACTCCTCGATAAGGTGGATTCGATAAAGGCGAAAGTTGATGTCGATGCAGCAAACAAGAAAGCTGCAGAGATTATTAACAATGGTAAGCCGACTGTTATAGATATCTCGACTGCGGGAGAAGCAATCCCGGGGATGAGAAAGAACCTCTTTCTTCATGCTGGACCTCCTGTCGAATGGGAGCGGATGAGCGGACCAACCAGGGGTGCTGTAATAGGCGGACTTGTCTATGAAGGGCTTGCAGAGACTTACGAAGAGGCTGAAAAATTAGCTGCTTCCGGGGAGATCGATTTTGAACCGTGTCATCATCATGCAACTGTCGGCCCGATGGCTGGTATTGTTACCTACAGTATGCCGGTCTGGGTTCTGGAAAACAAAGCATACGGCAATAAAGCATATGCAACATTAAACGAAGGTCTCGGCAAGGTGCTGAGATATGGTGCGTATGGAGATGATGTTATTACCAAGTTAAAATGGATGGAATCAGATCTTGCCCCCATTTTGAAAGCAGCATTAAAGCTCCATGGTGAACTTGATATGAAAAATATCATAGCTCAGATTCTTCAGATGGGAGACGAAGGGCATAACAGGAACAGAGCAGGAACCTCTATCGTAATCAGAGAACTGGCTCCTTATCTTGTACAGCTTGATGTGGAAAAAGAAAAACTTGTTAAAGTATTTGAGTTCCTTAACTCAAATGATCACTTCTTCTTGAATCTTTCCATGCCTTCTGCTAAATGTATTATTGATGCAGCTGCAGGAATAGAAGGGAGTACGATCGTAACAACCATGGCGAGAAATGGAACGGATTTCGGTATTAGAATGTCCTGTACCGGTGATCAGTGGTTCACTGCTCCTGCTCCAATGGTAGACGGATTGTATTTACCCGGTTATTCTGCAGATGATGCTGCTCCGGATATAGGAGATTCAACTATTACGGAGACTGTAGGAATCGGAGGGTTTGCCATGGCGGCTGCTCCCGCTATAGTAAAATTTGTCGGTGGTACTCCAAAAGATGCACTTAATGTAACGACACGGATGTACGAAATAACCGAGACTGAAAACAAAATCTTTCAAATACCTGCACTGGATTTCCGTGGTACACCCACAGGAATAGATGTGCTGAAGATTATTGAAACGGGGATACTCCCTGCCGTTAATACCGGTATTGCACATAAGAAACCGGGTATCGGTATGGTTGGCGCAGGACTGGTAAAACCTCCGGAGAAATGTTTCAATGATGCTTTTAAGGCATTTGTAGAGAAATATTCTTAAATTATTAAATTTGCGGCAAGCTCTAAAGACTGCCGTTTAAAATACTATTGTTTTACAAGGAGAAACATATGAAAGCAATTGATTTAACGATCCCTTTGGGAGTAGGAACTCCCCCATGGCCCACATACATCCCTCTACAGGTGCAGTACTTTAAAAGACTTGCTCCTAACGGAGCAAACGGTCAGGTAGTTACCCATTCAAACCACATTGGTACTCACCTCGACGGAGAAATCCATTTCTACACCCCTGGTAAAGATATGGCTGAACTTCAGCTTGATTATCTTATGCATGAAGCTGCAATTGTTGACCTTTCTGATGTCTGCGGTGATTACGATGTATACACCTCTCAGATGGTTGAAGAACGGGTAGAGGTAAAAGAGGGTGATATTCTTATTATCCATACAGGGTACCACCATTATGGATGGGATCAGTCAGGTGCTGATGAGATACGGTACATGATTAAACATCCGGGACCAAACAGGGAATTCGCAGTATGGGCAAAAAAGAAAAAACTAAGATGGATCGGTGTTGACTGCGGATCTGCAGATCATCCCATGAACACCAAGATAAGAGACTGGATGCCTAAGGAAGCCAAACACTGTGATGCTCACATGAAGGAGAAATATGGGCAGGGTCTTGATGAGATTTTCGCTGAGGATAAATATCAGCTGATGCATCTTGAGATGTTTAACCATCATATAATCCATGCAGAATGTATGGGTGGAGATATTGACCTGCTTCTTAACAGAAGAGTTACCGTTGGATGTTTCCCCTGGAAATTTGTCGACGGCGAAGCAAGTATCTCCAGAATTGTTGCGTTTGTTGAAGATGACGAGTACGAAGAACTGATGGCTAAAAAGGCTAAATGTGAACTTACCAAATTCGGCGACATTGACGGTGGAAAGAACGCATGGCTCCACGAAGAAGCCAAGAAAAAATAATGGTTTTCAGCAGGAGTATATGCCGGAAGGTGATGCTGCTGTTATTCAAAAGTAACGATGCCCGGGATAAGTATCCCGGGTTTTTTTAATTTTTTTCAAGTAGATGGAGAAACTCGCATTCTTCAGCACTTTTCTCCGGTCTGCAGTAACCGGTAAATTTGTTAAGTGCATCCTTTATCCGTATCAGTTCAGCGATTCGTGTTTCAATATCCAGTATCTTTTCCATAGCTTTATTGTGTACCGATTCGCAGGATGCCCCCGGTGAAATCTTCATTTCACTGAGTTCTTTTATCTCCCGTAAAGAAAAGCCCAGCTTTTGTGCATTTTTGATAAATTTAAGTCTTGGAACAAGGCTCATCTTATAGTCTCTGTATCCATTAGCAGCTCTATCCGGTACAGGGATAATACCTTTTTCTTCATAATACCGGATAGTTCTTCCCGGGATATCAGTCAGACTGGACAATTCGCTTCGTGTCATAGGCTTCTTTCCTCTTTACTGTATACTATACTGCATGTACGCTAAAATACACCCAATACAATTAAAAGTTTTGTTTTATCCTGCACAGCAGCTCAACGTATGTACGTCTTTATCAAAAATAATTGCTCCGAGCTTTATTCCCTCTACCGCGGTAAGGTAGGGAAAGTAGGTATCCACAATATCCGCCACAGTCATGTGAGCCTGTATTGCTATGGTAAGGGTCTGAATCATATTTCCAGCGTCTTGAGCCATTATCTCCCCACCCAGCAGCTCTCCGGTATCAGTGTTTTGTATAAGTTTAATAAGCCCCTTTGTATCATTATTGGCAAGCCCGTAGGGGGTATCTGCAATATAAAAACTGGTGGAAGAAACCTTAAATCCTCTTTCTTTTGCTGCATCCTCAGTTATACCGACTTTTGCAATCTGGGGATGGGTAAAAATTACCTCTGGAACATTGTCATAGCTAAGGGGGACAGGTACATCGGCAAAGGAATTTCCTGCTGCCGTCTGGCCCTCTTTTGCTGCAACATAGACTAATCCAGGGCTTGCAAGAACGTCACCTGCGGCAAAAACAATTGGGTTGGAGGTCTGCAGATACTTATCAGTAATTATATAAGCGCTGCTGTCCGTTGTAACCCCTGCACGGTCAAGGTGTAAAGATTCGGTGTTACCCTTTCTTCCTGTTGCAAAAACAATCTGCTCTGCACTTATCTCTTCCTGTTCAGTTCCCCTGCTGTAGCTGAGAGTCTTAATTCCGCCTTTGATTGAGGCCCGTTTAAGTTTTGTACCTGTAATAACCGTAATACCCTCACCTGTAAAAACCTGTTCTATACCTTCACTTATTTCAGTATCATACTGAGGTATCAGACGGCTGCTGCGCTGGAGTATGGTTACCTGTACTCCGAGTTTTGCAAAGACATGCCCCAATTCAAGAGCAATAAACCTTCCTCCCACTATTAGCAAGGACTTTGGTAAATCCTTTATAAAGAGCAGCCCGGTGCTGTCCAAAGGTTCAATAGATTCAATTCCCGGAAGATCAGGGAATACCGGCCTAGATCCTGTTGTAAGTATATACTTTCCTGCTGTTAGAATTGTTCCATCGGATAATTGGATCGATTTTTTATCTATGAACTGTGCTGTTTGATGGATGTACGTAACGTTATCAGTATAGTTATCTAAAACATCTATGTATTTTTCGGCTCGAAGATTTTCGACAAGGGTATCCCTTCCTGTTGTAATAGCATCCCAGGCAGTACCGGCAAATGCTTCATGTATAATAAATTTGGAAGGAACACAGCCAATATTTACGCAGGTTCCACCTATGGTGGCATCCTCAATAAGAGCAACTTTTTTACCCATACCGGCTCCACGAATCGCAGCTGCAAATCCTGCAGACCCACCCCCTATAACAATAATATCAAAATCAGTATGTTCTTCTGTTCCTTTATTACCCTCGTATTGAGAAACTTTGTTTAGTTTGTAACCGGCTTTTTTAATCTGTTTTTCCAGTTCCCCCCGGTCCAGATCGGCAGACGTTTGCACAATAACTTCCCCATTCTTCCATGAAATTCTCTCAATACCTTCCACTCCGGAAACTTTTTGAACAGCTTTACTTACTGATTTTTCGCAGTGCTCACAGCTCATTCCGGAAACGTGTAATTTGTTGTATTCAACCATTTCAGAGTTCCTTTAATTCAACAAAATGGTAGTCTATTTTTTCCAGTTCAGCGTTTATTATGTTCTCCATTTCAGCTTTATCCAGGGGTTTGTCTATTCTTAAACGAGCAAGGCCTGTTGTGTGGTCTCCTTCTACTGCCTGAATCCACTCAATCTTGCCTAATTGCTTTTCGACGGCTGCATCACACAGTGCACAGGTCATGTTAGCAATGCTCACCTCATAGTTATATCCTGTCTTCGCTGTAGCTGCATCTGGTTGTTTATGGTTCGAATCTTCTTTATTCCCAAAAGCAAACAAAGACCCGAATACTGTAAACGTTAAAAATAAAATCAGTGCGTTGTATTTTTTCATATTATCCTCCTACGAAAAATGTAATTATTTGCGTAAAAAACAGAGAGACTACAAAGAGCAGTAACCCTGTTATAGTAAGAATCTGTGCCAGACGCCTTTTTTTATGATCTGCCGGACATGCACATTTTATCTTCTTTATAAAAGTTGTCCAGACGGCAATCCCTAAAAAGATTCCCCCGCTTGCAAGGAAATAGGGTTTGAAGGGTGCCAGAAAAGCCAGACTCCCTAAAAAGCTGATTGATGCTCCAGTTAACAAAAAAACAGCAGGTCCGACGCAGCAGCTTATTGCAAGCAGTGCCGAAACAACTATTCCTGCAAAACTTAACTTTTGTTTTTTATCCATAACAGCAACATCAATGGTATCTATTTTATCCATTTGTACCTCCCTGTCCTATAATATGACTATATTCCTAATATAAACCCGGCAGTATGGTGCGGAGTCAAGGAAAAATTCCAGTTTTATTATGAGATTTATTGCATATTTCTCGTGTTATGATTATAATGATCATAACGATTATAATGGTTGGAGGCTGGAAACATGAATATTTCTGCGGTGATGGCAAGAAAGCGCTTTGGAGAATTGCTGAATAGGGTACTTCTGACAGATGAAGAAATCACTATTGAACGGGCAGGGAAAGAGGTTGCAAAAATAACTAAAATCAATCCACCTTTACAATCAGGAAAAAGAGAAGGGAAACTTGATTTTAGAAAGAGCCGGGGTTTGGGTAAGGAGATCTGGGCTGGTTTTGATGTCGATGAATATATTTCAAAGGAAAGATCTGAATGGACCTGAAATTAGATGCAAGTTCTGTTGTCTTTTTTGACACGGCTCCCTTTATCTATTATTTTGAAGACCATCCGGATTATGGACAAAAAGTCGACTATCTTATTGAATCAATATATAGGAAGGGCTGTTCTTTTATAACCTCCTTTATTACGTATCTGGAGCTAATAACAAAGCCGAAACAGTTGAAAAGAGAAGACCTTGTTGCAAAGTACAGAGATTTCTTTACCAATTCTGAAAGTCTGAGTTTGTATCCTCTTAATTTAATGGTTTCAGAGAAAGCAGCAGATCTGCGGGTCCTCTATGGTTTTAAGACACCGGACGCAATTCAGATAGCAACTGCTCTTATATGCGGAGTGGATTTGATTGTTACCAATGATACAGAATGGAAAACACTTCATGAGATCAGAGTTCTTACGCTGAACGATCTCTAGTAGAAGATACTTACTTCTTCCATACTTTCCTCTCGAGCTGGGAATACACCCAGCATAAGTCTGTTTTTAAGTGTTTCTGTTTTGTCATCAGGAGCTATGCCGAAAGCATTAAAAAGATTTTGTTCAAAACTATGGTACAGCCGCAAAATTTCACTGGAGTTCCCCAGGTACCCCAAAGTTGTCATCAAGAGTCTATGGGCAGGTTCACAGTAAGGATCCTTTGTGATAAGGGTTTTCCCTGCTTTTAACGCTTCTTTGTAGAATCCTTTTACCAGATAGAGCCGTAGTATTCTAAAAAGAGTAGAAAGATATATTTTCCGGTATTCCACTCGTTTGGATTCGACTGGTATTTCGGTGCTGATGTTTTCAAAAAAATCTCCCTCATAGAGGTGGATGGTTTCCATGCCCTGTAAGAGGGCTTGATCCAACGCTCCTTCCTCTTCCAGCAGTTCTGCCTGTTGAGCCGATTTTACAAAGGTGTCGGTATCTATTTCTATAGCAAAAGGATTAAGGCGGATGGCATTCCTGTCAATAGTAAGAAGTTCTTTATCACTGCCCAGTAGTTTTTTCAATCTGTATATAAGGGTATTCAGGTTATCCTTTCTGCTTTTGTCTGTATAATTTTTCCAAAAAATGTTGAAAATAGTTTCCTTTCGTAAACCGTCTTTACGGTTAAGTATAAGAAGAATAAGAAGGTCCTGTATTCTTTTCCTTTTTAGGAACTCTGCTGAATCGATGGATTGTCCATGGAAATAAAGATTGAAACTTCCAAGAGTTTTTATGAATAGATAGTGCTCCCCGTTTGTTTCAAGATCATAGGGGGACCAAGATGTTCGTGATGTAGCTGACTTTACTGCCTCCATGGTATCGCTCCTTGTTATGCTTACATTAGCCGATACAGGTTTTATGCATAAATTGTGCCAATACATTAGGCGGCTCTATACGGGTTTGGGAGTGTGTAATGTTGCAAAAATTCAACAATGTGAAAGGAAATTTGGTAATGTTCGGTATAGCAATACATTAGCAATCGATGCAATAATGCAATATCTGTTGATATAATACAACGGAGTGTGTAGAATGGTGACTATATGAAAGGAAAGAATACAGAAGAGCTTCGTTCAACGATTGCTTTCTATAAGCAGATGGAAGAGGAGTACAGAGCAATTTTTGAATATTCCTATGATGGTATATTTATATCCGACGGTAACGGCAAGGTTGTAAGGATAAATAAGGCATGTGAAAACATGGAGGGTATAGTTTCTGATGAAGTTGTTGGAAAAAGTGTGGAACAGCTCCTTGAAGAAGGGTATTACACGAATTCCGTAACCCTTGAAGTCCTGGAAAAGAAGATCCCCGTTACCCAGCTGCAGCGGGCAAAAAACGGGCGGAGAATTATGTGCACCGGCGTTCCTGTTTTTAAAGACGGGAAGATAATACGGGTCGTAATAAATTCCCGGGATATAAGCGAACTTTCTCTTTTGGAAAAAGAGCTTCAAATGACTAAAAAACAAAGTGAGAAACTGAGAACGCAAGTTGCTCTTTTAGAAAAGGAGATTGGGCAGTCCGACAGACTTGTTTATAAAAGCTCCCGGATGCGTGAGATAGTAAATACTATTAACCACGTTGCTCGGTTTGATTCCACCGTTCTATTAACCGGAGAATCGGGAGTTGGGAAAGAGCTGTTAGCCCGTTCTATACATACGATGAGTTCACGAAGTACCGCCCCTTTTATAAAGGTTGACTGCGGTTCTATTCCTCCGTCACTTTTTGAATCGGAGCTGTTCGGCTATGAAAAAGGAGCTTTTACAGGGGCCGAAAAGAACGGAAAAATGGGACTGATTGAACTGGCCGATAAAGGAACGCTGTTTGTTGATGAAGTTGGAGAATTACCACTGGAATTACAGGTTAAGCTTCTTCGTTTTATTCAGGATAAAGAAGTTGTAAAGGTTGGAGGGAAAAAACCTGTTTCAATAGATGCCCGTATAATTGCTGCAACAAACAGGGATTTAGTCTCAATGGTAAAAGAGGGGTCATTCAGGAATGATCTTTTTTACCGGTTGAATGTAATACCAATGAATATCCCTCCTTTGAGGGATAGAAAAGAGGATATTTTTAGCCTTATCCATTATTTTCTGGAGCGTTTCAATAAACGATTCGGTACTAAAAAGGAGTTGGATCCGGAATGCCTTGATGCATTGGAAGCGTATCCCTGGCCGGGTAATGTACGCGAACTTGAAAATATGATTGAAAGGCTTATCGTTCTTAGCACGGGTAATAAAATCGGGATCTCAGATCTTCCCAGAATATTCCATGATACAAACAACGGACAAGGAGGTTCAGCACCACTTCCACAGGGAGATTCTTATCATTCTATTATAAACCAGGTAGAGCGGAAACTGCTCATTGAAGCAATGGCCAAAACATCTACCATGACAGGGATGGGAAAAATACTTGGTTTGGATAAAAGCTCTGTTTCCCGGAAGATGAAAAAACACGGACTCCGGATGGGTTAATGCTTACCCAAGTTCCTGTTCTGCTCTTTCCATATCCCATTTTTCTTCAACAGCTTTCTGATACAGTTTTGCTCTGTCTTTGTCACCAATCATTTCAACACCGTGAATTCTGTTTTGGCTAACATAAAAAATTCTCTTTACTTCTGTGGGGAGAGATGAATAAATGCTCTGATAGGAAGAGGGAATACTCGTTTTAAAGGGTCTCATGGAAAAACAGTAGGTACCGAAAAGATCAGTTTTTAACCGGTGGATATGTTTTCTGTAAGGATCCTCCACACCGGTCATATTTGCTGCAGCACATTGGCCTTGATGTTGTGCTGCGTGCCAGAGGTCGGTAATCGTATCCCCTTCAAGCTGGCAGCAATCACCCGCTGCGAAGATGCATGGCACTGAAGTTTCCATATACTCATTTACTATAATACCGCGCTGCACTTCAAGTCCTGTTTGACGAGCCAGTTCAGTCCGGGGGACTATCCCTAGTGCATGAACCATGCAGTCAAAGTGGTGATTGATTCCTTTTTGTTTGAAACTGAAGCTGTGCTGTTCCAGTAGTAAACCCTCTGGAGCTACCTCATAATAGATGGGTATGTCATGATTAAGCATTATCTTTTCAATTATTCTGCGAAAGCGGGGGGAAAAATAGCGGAGAAGCAGGTCTTTGTCTCTCCCTGCAAGGGTAACATCCAATCCTTCTTTGCGGAGATTGACTGCGGTTTCCACTCCAAGAATACCAAGTCCATAAACAAGACAGCTTCCCCCGCCGGGTAACAGTTTTGCCAGTCTTTGAGCATCATCATACGTACGAAGCGTATGGGCTTCGGTGAATGCCGGCCTCTGGGGGATAAAGGGCTCTGCACCAACGGCGAAAAGCAGTTTTTCCCAGGAAATAACTGTGCCGCTGTTCAATTCGGCTGTTTTATGTTCAGCATCAATGTGTATAACCGTATCATTGTTGATCAGGGTAATATTATTTTCTTTGTACCAGGATTCAGGCGCCAGGTAAAAAGCATTGATATCAAGTTTTCCGGGTTGAAAATTCTTGTTTATCTTTGTCCGTTTATAAGGAAGGTACGGTTCTCCGTTTACCGCTATTATAGCAGCTTTTTTATCACGTTTCTTTAATTCTTCCATTGCATAAAAGCCGGCAGCATTGGTCCCGATTATTAAATAGGTACTTTTCATCCTTTAAATATAGTACCTTTAGCCGGTAAAGGGAATAATATAACTGATAAAAAAACTAATTTAATTGACAATGGTGTATTCCCCATTCATAATTGAAGGAAGGAGTAGACTGTATGAAATTTCTTGTTGTTGATGATTCCGGAGTAATGAGACGTATTCATTCAAATATTCTAAAAGAGCATAACATTGATGAGTCTGAAATTTTTGAGGCTGAAAATGGGGAAAAGGCTCTGGAAATTGCCCGGAAGGAAGATATCGGTATGTTTCTTGTTGATTGGAATATGCCGAAACTTGACGGCTTAAAATTTGTTGAGTATATCCGGGCTATGGAATCGTATAAAGATGTTCCTGTTATTATGATTACATCTGAGGCAGCACGGTATAATGTTGTCGATGCGATAAAAGCCGGAGTAACAAATTATATTGTAAAACCCATAAAAGGTGATACTTTGTGGGAAAAGATAAGCAGGTACCTGGTATGAAAGCAAAATATGTTAATCCTTTCATTACTGCAGCCATGAATCTATTCCATGATTATCTCGGCCTTAATGTTACAAGCGGTAAACCGTATATTCTCCAGGATCCGAGCAGCCTGAACGAAGTATCCGGTATTATAGGCCTGGCAGGTGAAACAGCAGGTGCTGTCGTTCTGAGTTTTACCCGGGAAACGGCCATTAAGATTATTTCAAAACTGGCAGGGAGAACGTATCAGGCTTTAAGCAGGGACGTTATAGATGGTGTAGGTGAACTTATTAACATTATTGCGGGGAATGCAAAAAAAGATCTTCTCGATTTTCGAATTGTAATATCCTTACCCGGAGTCATTGCCGGAGCGGATTATGAAATACACTGGCCCGAACAAATTCCGGTAATTTCGATCCCTTTTTCCTCAGACCTGGGAGATTTTTCTCTTAATGTTTCCTTAAAAGATGCTGATTAACTGATATAAGGAGTTTTCATTGAAATTAATTTCTGTCCGCTTTAAAGTTGTTTTTTTTATCACCCTCATCCTTTTACTGAGTATTTCAGTGCTCATTTTTATATCTGTACAAAACCAGAAGAAGAATCTTTTAGATGCCATGCGGAGCAATCTATCTGTGAACAACGGTATTTTAACGACGGTAATTGAAAATCTTATGTTAAGCGGTGAAGCACCTACTGCAAGCAAGACTTTGAGTTCTTTGACAGGGCTTGAAGAGTTTAAGGATATATCGATCTACCGGGCAGACGGTTCTCTCGCTTTTAGTGATTATAAAACGCTGGACCAGGTAAACGCGTTTCAGAAAATGAAGGTATTTGAGAAAACCCCCCGTGCCGAACCGAGAACTATTGCTGATAAAGATTTTGAGCTGGTGCTTAAGTCTCATACAGCACGGAGTGTCGAATCTCTGCATAATAAAGAGATGGACTATTACTTTCCTATATTGAATTTACCTCAGTGCCGTTCCTGTCATGGAGATTCATCGTTTATCCGGGGTGTTGCCCATTACAAAGTTTCGGTAGCAGGAATCTTTAACCAGATAACAAGGGCTAGAAATATCCTGTCCCTGGTTTTCGCCGTATCTGGTATAGGTATTGCTGTTCTTCTCATTTTAATAATGCAGCGTGTTGTAGTAAATCCTCTGTTTCATATCGGAGGGGTTGTATCGGCTGTTGGGGAAGGAGATTTCTCTGTCCGTGCACAGATAAAATCACGGGATGAGCTGGGTAATCTTGCTTTAAAATTAAATGAAATGATTACCGGTCTGAAAGAAAAGTCCCGCCTTGAACTTGAAAACAAGGAGATAGAAACAAAAAACAGGGAAAATAAAAAGTACCTTGATAACATTAGCGAAGGATTACTCCTTTTGGATCGTGAATTTACTATTACCTCACAGTACTCGAAATACCTGGAAGATCTGTTTGGAAAAACTGATATTGCGGGAATGCTGTTCACTGATTTCCTTTATGGGGCGGATGGGCATGAAGAGGAGCGTAAAGAACTCATCCAGTTTCTTACTATGGTTTTTGAGAATCTTCAAACTGATATGGAAATGATTATGGCAATTAATCCGCTTCAGAATAAAAAATTGGAGATCGTTACCTCAGAGGGCGAAACTGTTCCTATTATTGTCGATACAAAATTTCAAAGAATATTCAAGGGGAATGCGGTAGAGAATATTATGGTTATTTTCGAGGACCGGACCAGGATCATAACCATGGAAAATCAGCTGGAAGCTGAGAAAAAGAGATCTCAGAGTGAGCTGGAGCAAATTGCAGCTATTCTAAAAGCCGGTCCGGAGTATTTCCTTGAATTTGTTACCGATGCATACAAGCAGCTCGATGATGTCAAATCGGATATTGCTCATTTGGACCAGAAAGACAGGATCCCGAAAATACTCAGAGACCTGCATTCCTTAAAAGGTTCAGCGCGTTATATGAATCTTAAAATCATGGCCGAAAAGGTTCATGCTGCTGAAAGTATGATTTCAAGGCTCCAGCAGGAGGGTAAACTTGTCCCTGAGTATGCAGGAACAATTGCCGAAAGCATTGAACCTCTCCTGATTGAGCTTGATACAGTGAAAAACCTGGTAAACCGGTTCAGCAGTTTCAATAATGCCAATTTTACCGAAGACCGCCGGGCTTCAGAAGATGTACCTTTGTTTTTTGATTCTTTACAGAGAATGGTGGGAGAGCTTGGTACTGAAATGGATAAAGAGGTGCATTTAAAAACGACGAGTAATGTTGACACCCTTCCCGTTCTGCCGGTTATCAGGGATTCCCTTATCCATTTGATCCGTAATGCAATGGATCATGGTATTGAGGATCAGTATGAACGTCTTTCATCGGGCAAAGAGGAAAATGCGCTCATCAAACTGACTCTGTATAAAGATAAAGATTCCGGTTTCCATATTATTGTCGAAGACAACGGACGGGGTATTGATTTTACAAGAATAGAGCACATTGCCCGCAAAAAGGGATTGATACATGAAGAAGGCCCTGTTACCAGGAAACGGCTTCTCCGCCTTCTTTTTTCTTCCGGCTTCAGTTCGAAAGATTCAGTTTCTGCACTCTCCGGCAGAGGTGTTGGACTTGATGTTGTGTATGATTCGGTAAAAGCATTAAAGGGAACGATATCAGTAGCAACGGTGTTAAACAAAGGAACCAAGATAACGATAACCCTTCCAAAAGAAACAGGAGAAGAAAGTTATGCGTAAGATTATTCAGATTGTAAGTATACCTGTTTTTATACTTTTATTTTTTTCATGTTCCAAAGCAGAGGAACCGGCACTCACTCCTCTTGGTGCAAAAGAGATTAGCGGTGAAACGTTATGGAACCGTATAACTGCAGACTCAGATTATACACAGTATTCATACTGGCCCGGTCATGAAGGTCTTCAGCCAGGACAATCTCCCCATGGATTATACCACCGGATATTTGTGAACCGGGCGTTGATGGAGGCATTACCGGTGAATGGGAATACTGCTCCCGATGGAACCATTGTAGTTAAAGAAAATTATACCAGTTCAAAAGAATTGGCATCCATAACAGTTATGGCGAAAGCCGATGGTTACGATAAGGAGAACAATGACTGGTTCTGGGCAAAATATGCTCCTAATGGCGATATTCAAGCTCAGGGATCGCCGAAGGGATGTATTTTGTGTCACGAGGGAATGAAAAATAACGATTATATTATTGTGAGACCGCTGGATGAACCTGTTAAGTAGTATAAAAAAACCGCAGAAACAAGGTTCTGCGGTTATACATTACACTATAGCAAAAACCGGATGTTTTATTTTCCGTATTTTTCCCAATGTTTCCCAAAAAGTTTGTTTTCGTCCGGAATAACCGGTTCGATCGGCTGAGCAACCCAAGTTGTATTAAGAAAGTGTTTCCACACGATATTCTCGGAAACAATGTTTCCACCCCATGTGCCGCAGCCAAGAGTCATGGAGAAGGGCATACCATTGTCGTAGTTGCCGCTGTTACCGTAACTCTGGGGCTGACGAACCATTATCCTGCTGACTTTTACCTTCATTGCAAGTTTTAACATGTTTTCATCACTGGTTGTATGAATACCGCAGGAGTGGCCATACCCGCAGAAAGCGGTTAGTCTTTCTACATAGTCAATTGCTTCATCGAAATCTCCAACTTTCCACACGGTAAGCACGGGAGAAAGTTTTTCACACCCGAACATATCTTCAGGACCGATTT